>JAEETL010000039.1 GCA_016290325.1 Muribaculaceae bacterium | reverse complement strand
TGACCCCTAAAAGAGCCAGCCTCATTGATATGAATAATATCTAATGATTATTCAGGCCAAACGCCGCTCAGCAGATAGTCGATGAGGGCTGTCACGTCGGCGATGGTAACACCGTCCTTGAGGTTGCAGTCAGCATTCTCGAGGCTGATACCAGTAGGATCGGTACTCAACAGGTAATCGATAAGGGCGGTAACGTCCTTGATGTCCACTACTTCGTCCAGGTTCACGTCACCACGCATTCCCTGAGGTTGGGGAGTATCCTCCTTTACGTAGCTGAAGGTTGCCATGGGCAGGAAGTTAACTACGCCTTCTTCCCAACCGAAATTATAGATGTGAACAAAGGATGCACCTGTACTTTCAACACCCAGATAAACATCACTGAAGCTGTAGTTGCCTTTCTCGGTCACGAGAGCCTCAATGGCCAAGTTGCCACCCTGATACTCATAGGGCTCGGTGAATTCAAACACGAGCTCGTTCTCACCAGCAACGGGAGCGCCATTGGCAACGACGGTCATGCCGGTAATTGCTTCTGGAGCACCGAAGAAATCTTGCTCAACCTCCTTAATCGAGAGCTGGATGTTACCGCCATTCAAGGTCATGGCCTCTTTGGTGTGGAACCTGATACCGGTGATCTTCTTACCAGCCAGGTCGGTCATCATATCGGCAGGATAAATCATCTGAGAGAAAGCGCCGCCACCAACGTGCTCATAGTTCTCAGGATCAACGGGAACCATCTTGTTGGTTGAAGTGCCTTCAGCAACAACAACCTCGGCGGGAACCTCAACCTGAGTACCGCTCAGTGCTACCTGGAACTGGCCGGCAGCGCCACAGTCGATAGCTAAGGTCTGGGCATACTCACCAAGCTGGGTGGGAGCAAAGGTAACAGTGTAAGTCACAAAACCACCACCAGGAATCTCGGCGGGCTCGGGAGTCACACTGAAGGGAGTCTGGATACCGCTAAAGGCGGGAGTGAAGGCATTAGCACCCTTGTTGTCAATTCTGAAGGTCTGTTGAGCGGTCTGCTCGGGATACAGACGGCCAAAGTCAAGCGCAGCAGGACGTACAGTTGCGGCATATTCTTGAGGCGTGTAATCAACGGTTGCCATGGGATAGAAGCCACGGGTTTGCCAGCTATAGGTCAAGGTTATAGCATTATTGCTGCCATAAGCGCCCTGGAAAGTAATCGCAGCATAATTCTCAGCAGCTTCTACCACTTCGGTCTCAATCACCAAATTGCCACCAGTGTAAACATAAGGCTGGTCGAAAACGATGGGCAAAGAAGATGCACCCTGAACCATCGTGATTTCAGCGACCTTAGTCAGGCCATCGATGGGAGTTGCACCATACGAGGGATACGAAGTCTGATCGGTAGTGCCAACCAGCACATTCACCTTACCACCATTCACAGGATTTCCACCATCGTTGATAATGTAGAAAGTAATAGAATTGATGGGGAGGCCCACCAGGTCGGTCAATGCCGACTCGGGATAAATCATCTGTACACGAGTGCCCGGAGTGTCCATATACATACCGTAGAAAGGAACTTGCTCACTGGAAGTCATCGGACCATCCTGATACAGGTTCGTCGTAGCGGCCTGAGCAGCAAATGCTACTAGGGCCACAAAAAGAAGAGAAAAGAACTTCTTCATAATAGTAGTGTTAATGTTAAAGGTTAGAAAAATATTAATAATACGAATAATCTTTACGCTAAGCAAGCAATGCGGAATTGTTCACGCGGCAAAATTATGTCTTTTTTTGTTCTCTGCAAAATTATTCACATACTAATTCCGTGCTTTCCCTGGCTTTTTTCAACAATAGATGGCTTAATGACAGCAAAAAGCTAGGATTATGCTAGAAAAACCAGCATAATCCTTTTCAGGAGTCTATGCAAAATAAGGCAGGATGTGTTTAGTCCTCTTCAGGAGCACGACGCCAGCCCAATGGGATTGATAACCCCACAAGCACATTGCTGCATTTATTGTTTTTGCCCAAGAATACATAATCGGAGCCCACAAACAACGGGCCCAACTTGACAGCAAAGCCAAAGGCCTTACCATTACACATAACGGGCGAATAGCTCATAGCAAGATCAACAAAACGGCTAGGACGGTAATTGATCGACATAGTGAACTCATTCTCGTTCCTGGGTGCGGCAAACCGGTTGGTGTACAACAGGCCAAAGCCCAACTTGTCATTCATCAGCTTGTATTCGCTGCCAACAACAAGAATCGGAGCTAACCACGTGGTCCTGGATTTATCCTTTTGCTCGTCAAACTCCAACCTGAGCAAATCCAGGTTAAGGGTCTTTCCCTCACCAGTAACGTCAGCAAAATACATCATCCCGCTGGGATCGTCGGTGTCAAAATTCATGTCAGCTGTATTGGAACTGGCATACTTGGTAAAGCCCTTTGACCAGGAAATGAACCCCACATCATTGATGGCGGCCGACAATGTAAGCGAGGGGGTTACCTTATAGGATATGCCCACATCAACTCCAGCTCCAGCACCCGCGAAACCGATATGAGTGGGTTTAAATTCAACGTCATCGATGTAACCATCGGGACCTTGCAGCAATTCAACAGCATCGGTTGAGCATTCAAGCTCGGCATCCACATCAAACGAGGCCGAACCCTGGCTATTGATCAGCTGTTCGACATCGGGGTTGTTCCAATCAAAATCAGGGTCCAAACCCTCAATGCGGGTCTTAATGACGGCCTCATTAACCGTCAAATTCATGTTGGCCATGCCAAACAAGCCCTTGAGACGACCGCCCACAAAAAGTTTGTCGCCGAGTAGCGGGCGCGAATAACCCAAGCTAAGCTCGCTATAAACATTGATGCCAAACCTTTCATTGCCGATGTGGCGCGTATAGTCTGAGAAGTCAATGCCACGGCGCTGTTTCATGTCGCTCATGAAGTCAAACCATTTCCGAGGCACAACAGCATATCCATCGCCCTTCACTCCAAAGCCGAGGGTCCAAAAAGCCTGGCCTTGCCACCAACCGACATTCAACAAATCAGTGCCCACGTTGACCGAGGCATGATTCACGTCCTTGAGGTTGTTAATGAAATTATCGTCAGTAAAGAAATCGGCTTGGGCCTTATTTTTTATCATCTCAACGACATCGTTGTGACCCATTGAGTTAGAATACATCATGCCATTAGTCTGGCCAATCCCGGGCAAATGGACATATCCCCTATCAGGTGCCAGTGCCGGATTGAGCATTAGACGATATTGGGATCCCTCCATAAAATATGAAGTACGCAAGAATTGGGCTTGGAGCAAAAGAGCCGATATTGCCATAACGGCCACTAGGATCAGTCTCAGGCTAAAGTTACCGATTTGATATTTCATTGTTAACTGGTTGATTTTAGGATCAAATTAATGATTGTACCCCATGGATAGTAACATCGATGACGGGTACTGATATAATGATGCAAATATCGTCATTATTATCAATTTAAGCAACATTTTCCTTGCAAAAATGAGCTATTGGTTGACCGGGATAATCATGACCACTAATAATGCCATGTTTTAGATAGAAAATTTTCAGGCGGCCTCGCATGAAACGAGGTCGCCTGAAATAGATTGTTTAAACCCGTCTATCGGGTTAATGGTTGGGATGATTACTTAATCACCTTAACAGCGTTGGTAGTACCATCTGTGTAGGTGGTAACCTTGATGCTCATGCCGCTAGCATTCTGCATCTCCTGGCCAGCCATGTTGTAGTAACGTACACTAGCAACGGTCTTGTTGATTGCGAGCTCCTCAACCTCAACAACGGGGCCACCCTTAGCAATGTAAGCGGTGTAACCAGTGATCATCAAATCCTCATCAAGGATAAGGTGAATACCCAGGTTGTAGCTGAACAGGTAATCTACATAGTAAGTGTTGCATGAACCCTCTACAAGAGGAGTGTTAGCTGAATTGCCCATCATCTCATCGGGAACATAAACAGGAGCATCACCAGGAGCGCCATAGTTAACGCCATTAATGATGAAATAGAAATTACCAACGGGTGAGAAACCTTGATCATAGTTAATGTCAACGGTGTTCACCCAGTCATTGTTGTTACCGGGGAGCAGTTGAATTGTGTCTTGAATACCCCATACGTTCCTGTCCAAGACCAACTTAAAATCAAATTCCTGTGCCTGCATACCAAAAGCAACTGCAGCCACCATCAAAAGCGTAAATAATTTCTTCATAATCGTTAAGTTTTAGAAATTAGAAATAAATATGAATTAATACTGATTATTTTCAACTATTAATAATAAAGCTTGTATCTTATCGGCAAAGGTATATCTTTTTTTTCAATACCAAGCATTTTTTTCAAAAAAAAACCAAATATTTTTTCTTAGTCTTTTTTCAAGCTCATTACACTAAAATAACGCCCAGCTAATCATCGTTTATCTAATGAGATAAAATCCCATCAATAACCGCGTTGACGTCACTGATATTGACTTCACTGTCATTGTTCACGTCGCTGGCTGCCGTAAACGACCCTGAGAGCATAATGTCAATAACGGCATTCACATCACTGACATTCACCTCGCCATCTCTATTCACATCCCCGACAAGAATTTCGGGCATTACAGCGTCGGGATGATAGTCGATACCACCAGCTACCTCAGTCGAAGTCTCTCCAATCCATCCGTTGTACTGATTCAAGGCATTATATACCTTAATAAAATCGATATGGGTGAGATTGACATGATTACCTCGCTCATCCACAGCCCAGTCGATTTTGAAACCAGGATTATAATATCCCTCGACAGGTTGCCGTGACGGATTATTAGGCAGGTTATCCACATAACCCCAGGCAAAATTCTCGAGCACATAATAAGCGTTGCTACCACTGTTGCCCATATTCACAGAATTGCAACGCAGCTTTTCACCAGCGAAAGAAAGCGTCTCATCCTGAATCCACAAGGGCCAATAGGGTTGGTTGTGGAATGTGTTGCGGCTCATGTAGCCACTAGTGCTATCGGCGTTCACATCGTTACTGGTCCAGTGAATATAGGTAGTGTCGCTAAGGCTAGGATCCACGTCACTGGGAGTCGGCGCCTTACCTTCATCGGGACGATAGTAGGTAATGCGGTAATCGTGCTGGGTAGTAGGATGGTTATACTCGCTACCAGCCAGTTCATACCACTTATCACCGTCACTGGGCACACCGTCACCATCCTCATCCACGCCCACCATAACTATACCGGGCTCGCAGCTGCCACCACCAGTGTATTGGTCACTATAGAAGGCATTGCCCCAGATCTCGAAATCATAGTCATGCATATTCACCACCGGATGGTCAAACGCCACCACAACATATCCGCCATAACCGCCAAGAGTAATCATCCCCTCGGCCCAAATGGTGTCAATGCGCGTGTATTCCACGCCATGAAACGTTGTTGTGGTTGTATCAACGCGCCCACAAATGCTGGCTTGACATCGTGCCAGCACGCTATCCAACGGTTCCCCTACCCTATAGACGGGCATCATGTTAACGAACTGCCCTGGGGCTGGCCGATACTCATAGACACGGGAAAGCCACGGATGGTTGCCCCATGCTGACAGCGCTACCAACAACGCTACTGCCACAAACGCTATACAACTGATTAATCTTGTTCTCATAATAACAATAATGTCTTTTTAATTCTCATTGACGTTGGTGCCCAGAAAAACAAAATGAGCAGGAATGTCACCGGTGCGCACATCCCACTTCTTCACACCATAACGATCAAAACAATACAGGCGACCAGGTGACACATAATCCTTGGCATCGGTCACATAAATGTCACCCGAGAGCGGATTGACAGCCACAGCATAGGGGATAACAATCTCACTATCAGAACCGTCGGTAATGAAGTTGTCACACACCTTCTCGCGAGTCTGGGTGTTGATGATGGCATAAGAGAAGTGGTTACTCATCGACACATAGCTCCACTCGGTGCTAACCACATATAGCGAGTCGCCGTGAAGCCACATGTTACTCACGCGGCAATCAATGCTATCTACCAGTTGGTTTTTGCGCGTGTCATAAGCATATATTTTGCTCGGTTTGGTGTAATAGTCTCCGCGCGAGGCCACCCACAGCATGCCATGAATATCGCCCTTAACCCACTGCAGATTAATAGCGATAGGTATGCGCCGTTCTTCCTTGAATGTTGCCACATCGATGACCGACAGGGTGTTCTCGTAATTCGGCACCATGTAGCCGCCCGAATTGGCAACATAGATTTTGCCATTAACAATCTCCAGCTCATCGGGCTGGAAGCCCACGAGACACGTATCGACAATCTGCATCGTCACCGTGTCAATCTTTGCGACATACCCACGCTGCTCATAGTTGGGGTTAATCTGCACCGGACCGGCATAGCTCGTCACATAGGCATATCCTCCAAAGAAACGGATGAAGCGACAGTTAGGAATATCAATCTGATATTTCTTACGGCACGTGTACTTATCAAGCACATCGACCTTGTTAGAGCAATTGATGACACAAAACAAATTGCTGCCATAGATGCCAATATCGTTGCCCACATCACCCATTTCTTTTGGCACATTGGGGTTGGCATAAGAAAAGATGTTGCGGATATACTCGCCTGCGGCATAATCATAGTAGTCAAGCGTCGCCTTGTTCCATCCCATGTTGCCCTCACACAGCAGATAGAATCCCTCGATGTCACTGTACTCGGGCTGGGCCACAGGCACATGCTCAGGCAAGAAAATCGTCTCCTCCTCACGACATCCCGTCAACAACGTCAAGACGACCAGGAAAAGCCCCATGATATGTAGAATACTCTTCATTAAATGTCAAATTTCAAGATGAGTTTATAATTACGGCCAGGCATGGGATAGTTCAATATCACATCATAATACTGATTAAACAGGTTGTTCACCTCGCCCGACACTTTTAAGGTCGTAGTCTTGCCCAAATGGAACAGGTAACCTGCCGAGAGGTCATGGGTGTACCATGGCTGCTCGTGATTCTCGCGGGTGTTGGCACTGGTGTGATAACGCTCTCCCACATATATAAAACTGTAGTTCAAATCAAAGTCATGCCAGTTCAAATGCCCCACCACCGAGCCGCTATGCCAGGGAATATAAGCCAGTTGACCCTTATAGGTCCCGCCATCCTCGTTGTCGGCAGGATTAGTATAGTCCTGAGCCCGCTGATAAGTGTAGCTCAAGTTGATGTCCATGATCACATCGGCCGGGAAACGCAGAGTGGTACGAGCGCTCACATCGACGCCACGAATCTTGACTTTTCCAACGTTCATCATCATCCACCGATATTGGCCAGTCCCTTTAGGAACAGCGATGATTTTGTCGGTGATGTAGTTATAATAGGCATCACCGCTGAGTTTAATGCCAGCGAGCAGACCTCTATCGGTGAGCAAGCGATACAGGAAGCCCACATTGTACTGTGTCGCATACTCGGGATTAAGCGAGATGTTACCCATGTCGGTGTAATACAGGTCATTAAACGTGGGCATGCGGAAAATGCGCTTGTAGTATGCTCTCAGGTTGAAATCCCGCTCTAACCAGGGTTGCCAACTCAGGAAAACGGCTGGCGTCACCTTGTTGGAATAACGGTTCATCTTGCCCACCACCACTCCGCCGCTTCGTGCCGAAGAACGGTCGTTGACCAACGTGTAGAGCAAGCTACCTTGGGCCTTGAAGCCATGCCAACTCCAAGCGGTCGCCAATGCAGTGAGCACGGTGTGACGAATGGGGTAACCAAAGCCTGTCAGTGTCGCGTCCAGGCTGTTCCACTGGTAATCCACCGACAGATTTACGTCCCAGTCGGTAAGAATCGTGTATTTGTTGGCTGTAGAGATGTATATCTCGTCCTGCCAGAACTTGTTATCGATATACATCAGCGTGGTATCAGGATTGAGGTAATGCAGATAATCACGCGAATATTTGGCGTTGACCATCAGCTCATAGCGGTCGGTCAAATGTCGCTGGAATGCACCCTGGACAAAAAAGTTACAATCCCATTGCTTTTGGGCATGTTTCCACACATTATTTACTATAGCGCCAGGAATGCCCTTGCTGCTGTCATAAAAATAGGCTTTGGCATGCCATTGGCCACGGCTCATCACGCCGAAAAGGGCACCCTCGACACGCCAGGAACGCACCTCGCCATTGCGTCGGACTGCTGTGGTGTCCCATGCCAGTGTGCCATCACTATAATGCTTGCGGTAGCGGAAATGGTACTGTCCTGTGGCATAAGTGAATTCACTGTTGAATGACAGACTCAAGTGCTTGTTCACTTTATGTTCCCATCTCACGCTAGGATTTACCAAGCCAAAAGAGCCGGTCTTGAACGAAACATTGAAGTTATCACGCTTGCCCTGGGTGAACTTCGGCCGGCGCGTACGCAAATAAATTGTACCGGCCGAACCATAATCTTTCGCACTTTGGAAAATGCTGCTGCGCTGTCCATTATACAACGAGATTTCCTCAATATTATCAAGCGAGAATTTGCCCAAATCGACCTGACCGTTCTGAGCATTTCCAATCTGGATGCCGTCATAAAACACTCCCAGATGGTTGGTACCCATCGAGCGGATATCGACCGTCTTAAGGCCACCCACTCCACCATAATCTTTGAGCTGAACCCCAGCGAAATAGCGCACGGCATCGGCCACCGAGTGGCTGTTCAAGCCCTCGAGTTGCCGGCCGGTAAGCACTTGGGCGGGAATGACTTCCTCATAGGGGCGGCGGCCATAGATGATAACATTCTGGATATACTGCATCGAGTCCAGCCTGCCATGACCCACAGCAGCAAGCGCTGAATCCTGTTCAGCAAGTGAACCAGAGAGCGGTGCGTCCTGAGCGAACACACACAGGGCACATATAAAGTTCAGAAATGCTATTACTACGGTTTTACGCATTGTCTTGAGTTACGGGTCTTTATGTTTGCATAAATTTGGTGACACCTTAGCTTTTGATGCATACATCTTAGCGTTCAGTTATCACAAATTTTGCGACTTGGCAGGTCTTCTGACTCACCTCAGCCCTTAAATTGACACCAAGCCTTCCCGCATAGCAGCTCCAATGCAAGGACACTGTTTTGCAGTGACCCGGTGCGGGCTTCTCTTAATGAGGCATACAGCAGCACCGTCTGTCCAGGAATCTCACCTGGTTCCCTTTTCATCCTTAGGGGTTTACGTCCCTTAAGGACACCAAATCTCGCTGCAAAAGTACAAAATAATTTTCATGCCATGCCTAAAGTCCCCAAAAATTATCATCATTGCACTTTTATCGGGCATCAAATTGGCATTGTAAACAACTATTTCGTTCGAAATATGGCACATTATTTTTCAATCCAATTAAAATGATTACCTTTGCACCCAAATTTGAGATATTACATTATTAAAAAATGAAAAAGTTTAACGAATATAACGGGTTTAACCTGTCAGATATCAACAAGGAAGTCCTGAAACAGTGGGATGAGGAAGATGTATTCGGCCGCAGCATCAGCGAGCGCGAGGGCGCTAATTCATATGTATTCTATGAGGGTCCCCCCAGTGCTAACGGTATGCCTGGCATCCACCATGTGATGGCACGAACCATCAAGGACATCTTCTGCCGCTACAAGACGATGCAGGGCTATCAGGTGCTGCGCAAGGCCGGTTGGGACACCCACGGTCTGCCTGTAGAGCTGGGCGTAGAAAAGGCGCTTGGCATCACCAAGGAGGATATCGGCAAGAAAATCTCGGTTGATGAATATAACGCCACTTGCCGCAAGGAGGTGATGAAATATACCCGCGAGTGGGAAGACCTGACCCACCGCATGGGCTACTGGGTGGACATGAACAACCCCTATATCACGTTCAAGAACAGCTATATCGAGAGCCTGTGGTGGCTGCTGAAGCAGCTTTATAACAAGGGTCTGCTCTACAAGGGCTACACCATTCAGCCTTATTCGCCCGCAGCGGGCACTGGATTGAGCTCTCACGAGCTGAACCTGCCGGGCTGCTACCGCGACGTCAAGGACCAAACCGTGACGGCCCAATTCACCGTGCTGAGCGGTGACGAGCATCCCGTCATCAAGAAGATCCATGAGGTGGCCGATGAGGGCTTCAACGAGGCTTATGTGCTGGCATGGACGACCACACCGTGGACCCTGCCGAGCAACACTGCGCTGTGTGTGGGCAACAAGATCGACTATGTTGCGGTTGAGAGTTTCAACCCCTATACTGGCAAGCCCGCCATCTACATCCTGGCCGAGGCCCGCATTGACGCCTACTTCAAGGCCGATGGCAAGGACCAACCGCTGGAATACAACGCTGGCGATAAAGTGGTGCCTTACAAGGTCATCGCCCAATTCAAGGGTCAGGACTTGCTTGAGATGCGCTATGCCCAACTGTTCCCGTGGGTAAAGCCCGTGGACAAAGTGGATGGAAAGGTTGTTGGCAACGATAACGGTTTCCGCGTCATCCCCGGTGACTATGTGACCACCGAGGACGGTACTGGTATCGTCCATATCGCGCCCACCTTTGGTGCTGACGATGCCCGCGTGGCCAAGGCCGCCGGCATCCCCGCCCTGTACATGATCAACAAAAAGTTGGAGACCCGTCCCATGGTGGATCTCACCGGTAAATACTACCTCATCGAGGACCTTGACGAGGATTTCGTCAGGGACTTCGTTAATGTGGATCTCTACAACGAATATGCAGGCCGTTGGGTGAAGAACGCCTACGACCCACAGTACACCGTGAGTGGCAAGTTTGATGAGGACGCTGCAGCCAAGGCCGAGGACCTGAACATCTACATCTGCATCCGCATGAAGCAGGAAGGCACAGCTTTCAAGATGGAAAAGCACGTCCACAACTATCCCCACTGCTGGCGCACCGACAAGCCCGTGCTTTACTACCCGCTCGACAGCTGGTTCATCCGTGACACGGCCTGCCGTGACCGCATGATTGAGCTTAACCACACCATCAACTGGAAGCCCGAGCACACGGGTACTGGCCGATTTGGCAAGTGGTTGGAAAACCTCAACGACTGGAACTTGAGTCGCAGCCGCTACTGGGGCACCCCGCTGCCCATCTGGCGCAACGAGGACGGTGAGGAGAAGTGCATTGGCAGTATCGAGGAACTCTATAACGAGATCGAGAAAGCCGTCGCAGCTGGTGTGATGAAGAGCAATCCCTATAAGGACAAGGGCTTTGTTCCCGGCGACTACAGCGAGGAGAACTACAATAAGATTGACATCCACCGCCCCTATGTTGACGACATCATCCTGGTGAGCGACAGCGGCAAGCCCATGAAACGCGAGCTCGACCTGATCGACGTGTGGTTTGACAGCGGTGCCATGCCTTATGCCCAGCTTCACTACCCCTTTGAGAACAAGGAGGCAGTCGACAACAGGACCTACTTCCCCGCCGACTTCATTGCCGAGGGTGTGGATCAGACCCGTGGCTGGTTCTTCACGCTGCATGCTATCGGCACGATGGTGTTTGACAGTGTAGCTTACAAGAACGTGATCAGCAACGGTCTTGTCCTTGACAAGAACGGCAACAAGATGAGTAAGCGCCTGGGCAACGCCGTTGACCCCTTTGGCGCTATCGAGACCTACGGCAGCGACCCGCTGCGCTGGTACATGATCAGCAATTCATCGCCCTGGGATAACCTCAAGTTTGACGAGACTGGTGTAGTCGAGGTAGCCCGCAAGTTCTTCGGCACCCTGTACAACACTTACTCGTTCTTTGCCCTGTATGCCAACGTGGACAATTTCGACCCCGAGGCTCCTCAGGTACCCATCAGCGAGCGTCCCGAGATTGACCGTTGGATTATCTCGTTGCTGAACTCGCTCATCGCTGAGGTTCAGGCCGACCTTGAGGACTATGAGCCCACTAAAGCTGCACGTGCTATCAGCACATTTGTGAGCGACCACTTGAGTAACTGGTATGTGAGATTGAACCGCAAGCGTTTCTGGGGCGGCGAAATGACCCAAGACAAGTTGGCGGCTTATCAGACCCTGCACCAGTGCCTCACCACCGTGGCATTGCTCATGGCTCCCGTGGCTCCCTTTTACAGCGACCGCTTGTACCGCGACCTCACCCATAGCGAGAACTCGGTACACCTTGCCAATTTCCCCAAGTGTGACCAAAATGTCATTGACAAGCAGCTGGAACAGCGCATGCAGGCCGCCCAGGATATTACATCAATGGTGCTGTCTCTACGCCGCAAGCAAAACCTCAAGGTTCGCCAGCCGCTGCAGGCCATCATGGTGCCTGTGCTAGACGATAGCCAGCGTGAATCGATCGAGGCAGTTGCCGATCTCATCCGCAACGAGGTCAATGTTAAGGAAATCAAGCTCGTGGGCAACGATGCAGGCATTCTTGTAAAGCGCGTGAAACCCGATTTCAAGAAACTTGGCCCGAAGTACGGCAAAATCATGAAGGCCCTGGCTGCCAAAATCACCGGCCTGTCACAGCCCGAAATTGCCCAGTTTGAGAAAGACGGCAAGATTGATATCGATATTGACGGACAATTGGCAACCGTGGAACTTGGCGACGTCGAAATCATCAGCGAGGATATCCCCGGTTGGCTCGTTGCCAATGAGGGCAACCTCACTGTGGCTCTTGATATCACCGTAACCGAGGAGTTGCGTCTTGAGGGTATCGCCCGCGAACTCGTGAACCGCATCCAAAACGTTCGCAAGAGCAAAGACTTTGACATCACCGACAAGATCAATATCACCATCGCTCCAGACGAGCGCACCGATGCCGCCATCAAGGCCTATGGCGACTACATCGCCCATCAAGTGCTGGCCAACAGCATCACTGTGGCTCCCGTCGATGCTGCTAACGCAGTTGAGCTTGACATGGATGGCTGGATGCTTCCCGTGACTGTCGAGAAAGTTTAAAAGGACAAATAATCACAAGAAAACGACATATCTTATTATGAGTACAAAGCAAGAAAAAGTAAGATACAGCGACGAGGAGTTGCAGGAGTTCAAGGAACTCATCGAGGCTAAGATCGAATCGGCCCAAGCCAACTATGAGCGGCTCAAGGACAACATCATGGTCGACGAGTCCAATCCCACCTTCAAGATGATGGAGGAAGGCGCCTCAACTCTCCAAAAGGAGATTTCCAGCCAGCAGGCCCAGCGTCAGTTGGACTTCATCCGCAAACTCCAAGCAGCCCTTGTGCGTATCGAGAACAAGACCTACGGCGTGTGCCGCATCACGGGCAAGCTCATTCCTAAAGAGCGTCTGCTCGCTGTTCCCCACGCTACCCTGTCAATCGAGGGCAAGGAAATAGAGGCCAAGAGCAAAAAGCAATAATGTCGTTAGAGCCCTATTGGCATGAAACTATCTAACGGCAAACTGGCAGCACTCATCATAGTGCTGGTTATTGTCATCGACCAAGCCGTCAAGATTTGGGTTAAGACCCACTTCTATTACGGCGAGGAGGTGGTAATCACCTCATGGTTCAGGCTCTTGTTCATCGAGAACAACGGCATGGCATTCGGCATGGAATTGGGCAGCAAACTGATGCTCACTTTGTTCCGCATCATTGCTTCGTGTGCCCTCATCTACTACTTGTGGCGGTTAAGCAACCGCAATGACATTCCCAGGGGATATATGGTCTGCATTGCGCTCATCACTGCTGGCGCGTTGGGTAATGCGATCGACTGCGTAGCCTATGGCGTGATTTTCAACAGCCCCATACCACCCCAAGTGGCACAGTTGTTTCCGCCCGACGGTGGTTATACTACGCTGTTCAACGGCAGGGTTGTGGATATGCTCTACTTCCCACTGTGTGAATGGAACTGGCCTCAATGGATGCCCTGGATTGGAGGCAATCATTTCGTGTTCTTCCAACCGATCTTCAATGTGGCCGATGCTTCTCTTAGTGTAAGTGTCATCGTGCTTCTGCTGTTCTATGTCCGCTTTCTCGCCACGTTAACCAGCGATGGCAAGGTTGATGAGGAACAGGAGCAAGAAACCGTAGCACAAGAAAACGAGGAGAACGTGTCTAAATCAGACGAATAATCTTCCATGCGAAAGGTCCTTCTCCACATATCACTATTACTCACTATCGTGATGGCACTGGTATCCTGTGACAGGACACCAAGTGGCGTCATGAGTGTGAATAAAATGGCGGACCTTATTGCCGACCTGCAACTCGCTGACGCCTATATCGACAGCCATATCAGTGAGTTTAACAGTGACAGCAGCAAACAAGTCATTAAGCAGTCGGTTTTCAAAAAACACGGCATCACCCAGCAAGACTATGACTCATCGCTGGTGTGGTATGCCCACAACATGGAGGACTATATCAAAGCCCATGATAAAGCGATAGGTAAACTCAAGGAGCAGTACGATAAGCTTGACAGGGGCGGTAATGGAGAGTCTAAAGAACTGACCATCAGCGAAGGAGGAAAAGCCATCCATGAAACGGGGGCACCTCAAAACATAGCCAAGTCACGTACCAAGCGCCTGCAAAAAATCGGCTCTGCTGCTGGTGACACCATCGACCTGTGGACGGGTAAGCGCTACTATATGCTCGCCCAAGGTGCTAAACGAGGCTTTATCACCTTTGACGTCCAGCCTGATGCCGATTATAAACCTGGTGACCGTTACCAGTTGGCCTATTTCCTCACTCGCGGTAACAATGAGTTCAAAGTGAGCCTGAACGTTGATTATACCGACGGAGCCACTGCCCAGATTGCCCGAGGCACCAATAGCGATGGTTGGGTAATCATCGATGTCCAGAGCGACACCGCACGTCATGTGCGCCGCATTTACGGCTATGTGAGCTATGATATCAAACGCGGCCAGACCGCCTATGTTGATAGCCTCATGCTCCTGCGCTCACGTATGAACAAGACCAACTATGGCTTCATCAATGCCCAGCGGCTATATGAGCGAAAGAAATAGTTCCTCTCCTATCCTTTTCCCGCTGCAGTCATGAACAACCTGTACCTGCAACTTTTTCTCACATTCTGTAAGATCGGCGCCTTTACTTTTGGTGGCGGTTGGGCGATGATCAGCATCATTCAACGTGAGATTGTTGAACGACACCGCTGGATTGAACTCGACGAATTCCTCGATCTGCTTGCGGTGGCCCAATCCATGCCCGGCATCCTTGCGGTGAACATCAGCGTCGTGGTGGGCGACAGGCTCAAAGGTCTCAAAGGCAGCATCTGTGCCGCTTTAGGCACGATCCTGCCGTCGTTCCTCATGATACTTGCCATAGCCATTTTCCTCACTCCCGACACCATCAAGAACAACCCCATCGTGAGCCGCATTTTCAAGGGCATCCGTCCTGCGGTGGTTGCACTTATCATCGCTCCGGTACTCACGACAGCTAAAGCTGCACGCATTAACTGGAAAACCGTCATCATTCCTGTGGCGGTGGCACTGCTCATCTACAGCAAGATTCCTGTTATCTCCAACCCTATTATATATATTGTGTTAGGTGCCATCGGTGGTTATATTTACTATATGCACGACTTGATGAACAAGAACAGAAAGGAGGCAGATGATGCTTGACAATTATCTGAAACTCATTTGGGCCTACCTGAAGATCGGGCTATTCGGCTTTGGTGGCGGCTATGCGATGCTCTCGCTCATCCAACGTGAAGTAGTTGATTCCGGGTGGATTACTAGCCAAATGTTCACCGATATTGTCGCTATCTCACAGATGACACCCGGCCCTATCGGTATCAATAGTGCAACCTATATCGGCTATGTGGTTACGGGAAGCGTTTGGGGATCAATCGTGACGACGCTTACTGTCGTGTTGCCTCCATTCATTCTCACGCTTATCGCCAGTCACTACATCCAACGACACAAGCAAAGTCCTTTCATTAAGGGCGCTTTCATGGGGCTACGCCCAGTGGTAGTAGGCTTGATTGCCTCGGCAGCGATGCTGTTGATGAACAGCGAGAATTTCGGCTACCTCAACAGTGAGCGCATCATCACCATCGCCATTTGCATCGCGTCGTTCTGCATAGTCTATTTCACGCGTGTTCACCCTATCCTGGTCATTATCCTAGCCGGTATTACTGGCCTACTGGTATTTTAACTATCGTTTCATTCTTTTTGTCTACAATATGAGAAAGCGGCTGACATTTTTAGCAAGCATTATCGCAGCAACCATCGCTATGGCTAACGCTAGCGGATGGATACGCATCAATCAACTGGGCTATCTGCCTGATGCTGTCAAGGTGGCTGTTCTTATGAGCGATGAGGAAATAAATATGACTGAATTTGAGCTGGTGGACATTTATACGGGTAAGACCGCCTACCGCTCGTCTGCCACTCGCGCCATGGGACCTTGGGGACAGATGACATCCACTTACCGACTGGATTTCAGCGACTTCCATGGTGAGGGGGCCTACCGCATCGTGGCCGCAGGCGTGGAATCGCCCATGTTCCCGATCAATAACCGCGTGTGGGACGGCACAGCCGATTTTGTGCTCAACTACATGCGTCAGCAACGATGTGGCTTCAACCCGTTCCAGCAAGACAGTTGCCACGTCAAGGATGCCTACGTGCGTTACCATCCCGAGAAGGAGGGGCAGCATATCGACGTGCGCGGCGGTTGGCACGATGCCGCCGATCTGCTGCAATATACTACCACAAGCGCTAACGCCATTTACCAGATGATGCTGGCCTGGCAGCAATGCCCGTCGGCCTTCGGCGACCATTTTCAGGCCAATGGCTTGAAAGGTGCCAACGGCATTCCCGACATCATTGACGAAATCTACTGGGGACTGACCTGGCTCGACAAGATGAACCCTAGCAAAGGGGAGCTCTATAACCAGATTGCCGACGACCGTGACCATATCGGCATGAAACTACCCAAGGATGACCCGGCAGACTATGGCTGGGGCCCGAACAACGGCAGGCCCGTCTATTTCATCGACGGCAAACCGCAGCAACGCGGTAAGTTCATGAACGCCACCATGGGAGCGGCCAGCACAGCAGGCAAGTTCGCCAGTGATTTTGCCCTAGGCGCTGAGATATTAGCACCGTACTATCCCGAGTTTGCCGCAAAAATCAAAGCCAAGGCTATCGATGCCTATCAGGTGGGACTCGACAAGCCTGGCAACACTCAGACGGTTAGCGTCATCTCGCCCTATATCTATGAGGAAGACAACTGGGTGGACGACATGGAACTGGGCGCCATCGAGCTGTACCGCATGACTGGCGACGCCAAATATATGACCCAGGCTGTGGAATACGGCCGCCGCGAACCCGTCACCCCATGGATGGGCGCCGACAGCGCGCGTCACTACCAGTGGTACCCCTTCATGAACATGGGACACATCTGCGTGGCGCAGCAAGCCCTCGGCAACCAGCGGCTCAGCAACGAGTTCATCCGCAACATCCGCGCAGGCATCGAACGGGTCAAGCAACGCGCCGAGCAAACGGGAAATCCGTTCTTGTGGGGTGTGCCGGGCATCTGGTGCAGCAACAACCTGACTACCGCGATGCTCACTCAGTGCATCCTTTACCGTCAACTCACAGGCGACCACCAATACATGGAAATGGAGGCCGCCCTGCGAGATTGGCTGTTAGGCTGTAACCCGTGGGGCACGAGCATGGTTGTGGAGCTGCCCAAGGGCGGGACATATCCACACGCGACTCATAGTAACTTTGTAATGGAACAAGTAGGCATGCCCACAGGTGGACTGGTTGACGGACCTGTAAATGCTACTATTTTCAATAGCCTCAAAGGCGTGAACCTCTCGGATGACATGCTCAATATCGAGGGCAACACCTATGATCATTTCCAGCCCGGCGACGTGGTTTATCACGACAACACCCACGACTACAGCACCAACGAGCCCACAATGGACGGCACCGCATCACTTACATTCCCGTTCTCTTTCTATGAAACGGAGGGAAAGCGTGCCAGTGGACAATTCACTTGGGACCAGGGAGCCATCGTGCGCGGTGACGCCACCAAAAAGCAGCTTTGCCTCGTCTTTACCGCCGACGACCGTGCCGATGGTGCCGAGCGCATCATCTCGACCCTGAAAAAACAAAACATCAAGGGCGCGTTCTTCTTTACTGGACAGTTCTTTGAACTCTATCCCGACATAGTAAAACGCCTGGTCAATGACGGACACTATGTGGGTAGCCATAGCGATGGCCACCTGCTATACTGCTCTTGGGAAAAACGCGACTCGTTGCTGGTGACTAAACAGCAGTTCACCGACGACATCCTTCGCAGCTACAGGCGGCTGGCCGAATACGGAATCACGCCGCAAGACGCACCCTATATGATTCCACCCTACGAGTGGCACAACGCCACGATTGCTGCTTGGGCACAAGAGATGGGGCTTCAACTCGTGAATTTCTCCCCTGGCACCCTCAGCAGCATGGATTACACCTATCCAGGCATCACTGGCGGCAATACCTACCGTGACAATAAGTGGCTGTGGGACCGCATCATGAAATGTGAGCGCGATAATAGCCTCAACGGTCACCTGCTAATGATTCACTTTGGCACCGATGAGCGCCGAATTGAGAAATTCTACGACCGCCTGCCCGCCCTTATCAAGGAACTGAAAAAGAAGGGCTATACCTTTGTTCCGCTTAACGAAATCGTGGGCAACCATTAAACTCATGAACCCGATAAAACGAAACACCAACCTATCCATTTGCAAGGCCATTGCCATCATCCTGATGTGCGCTGGCCATGCCGAGGGCCCCACCCTGCTGGTTACATTTATTTACCTGTTTCACATGCCGGTATTCTTTATGGCAGCAGGCTATTTCTTTGACAAGAAATACCTCAACGATCCGTGGACATTCTGCAAAAAGCGTTTCAAGGGTTTATATGTACCTTTTGTCAAGTGGAGCCTGTTCTTCCTGGTGTTTCACAACTTGTTTTTCAAGATTGGGCTAATGAATGAGCAATACGGCAACTGGACCGGCGGGGTCACCCACCCTTACACTTGGCACCAGTTCTGGCAACGGTTGGTTCACATCATCTTCTCGATGGGCGGCTATGACGAGTTTCTTGCCGGTGCGTTTTGGTTCTTTAGGGCGCTACTGGTGGCCAGCATCGTGTTCATTGTGTTATATCTGCTACTCTACAACCGCCACAAGTGGCTCAGCCACGACACCGTACCCATAGTGATTGCCCTGTTGGCTCTTGGATTCTCATGGTTCAAGGTAGCTAACCACCTGACGATTGTCACCCTTGTTCAGGGCGGCATACGTGATTGCTGGGGTGTGCTGTTCTTCAGCCTGGGCGTGCTTTACCGTCGGCACGAGAGCCGCATACGCGAGCACTGGGCTTTGACGCTGCTCTATGCAGCTATTCTGGTTTTCGGGGCCTATCAAGGTTGGCAAGGAATGGCACTCAAAACCGAACTAAGAACGGTAGCCACCCTACCCTTGACTGGTGCCATCGGTTTCCTGATGGTACACTCAATTGCCTCCTGGATCGACCGTCACGAGGGCGTGGTGAAGCGTTTCATGGTGTATTGCGGAAATAATACCTTATACATTTTCATTTTCCACATCATCTCCTTCAAGATTGTATCGGCCATAAAAATCTGGTACTACGGCCTCGACTGGGGACAAATCGGTTGCCACATGGTCATCCATGAGAACTCCACCACCGACCTCTTCTGGGTACTCTACACCATCGTCGGCACAGCAGTGCCCCTGCTGGGCTTCAGCCTGTATACTCGCTGCGCGAGCAGGATAAGTCTAGGCTTTAGGCATTAGGTGTTAGGTGGCATCCGCGCTCTTTTTTCAAACAACTTGCACAACATTGAAACAACTAAAAACAACTTTTTTAGTTGACATCCGCACGTGAATTTTTCACGTGAATTGCCGTGAATTAATCATATAATTAATGGATAATTCATGGTAATTAATGTAAAAAAGGGGATTGCTCGCAGGGCGGGCTAAGGTGTTAGGCGTTAGGCTGCATCCGTATTGTAGGGTCTCGCCTTGGCGTGGCCGCCTGTCCTACGGAAAAAACCACGCTAAGGCGCGAAGACGCTAAGATTATTAAGCAAGTTATCGAGAAGTTTTCTTGCTGATGTAATAGCAGATGCTCAATATGATAACAAGAAAAGCAAGGGCGATGGGGATGTTAAGGAAATACCTCTGGGCCGCCGGCATCTGCATCTCGCGCATGAGGTGGACGGCGTAGTTGGTGTTTAACAAGATGGACAGCAAGGTGCAGCCGCACACAAATGCCATCACCGCACGCCACAAGGTTCCCCACACGCCATATCCAAACAATTGCTTATAGGTCATAAACACCATAACGGCGCCAAAGAAAAGAACGAACCACCCCAGCGAGGTGATGTCATAAATCATATTCAGAATCATGAAAACCGTGGAACTGAACACCTGAATAAAGAAGCCCTGCGGCAGGGTGTGAAGCGTGTTGCGGGGGGCGAAGCGGAAGATGTAGTAGTTGGGAATGATGAGGAAGGAAAGCAACAGCAAGGACAGGACGTCGGGGTGAGTGTTCAGCCACAAGAACACGTCACTCAGGTAATTGCTGGGCGGCGGGAAAGCGCCATTGAGATGGACATTGAGCCACGAGAACACGTCATCGATATAACTCAAGCGTTCACTATTGTGCAACCTGACCATGCCATGGATGGCACCCGTGAGGAAGTCGACAATCACACCGAGCACGGCAACAATGGCCAGCATCTTGACGGGCGGGAAACTCACCTGCCGCTTGCCGCTGATGTAGTCGCCAATGAAGTAGCCGGGACGCAGAAACAGCTGAGCCAGCGAATAAAGCAACGAGCGGTTGTGCATGCCCCACACCTCGGCAATGCTCTTGCCCACGCTGCGCCACGTGATGGGGCCCAGACCGGACTTCTGTGAGCAATAGGGACAGAAATTTCCCACAAAGTCATGCCCACAATTAGTGCAATGCTGCGTGTCATGGGAAGCGAACTCGTGATCGTTCGGGGAATGTTGCCACTGCCTGAATCGTCGATATGTTGCTTTGATATCCACTGTTAGTATTGAGGCCTAAGGTCCTTAACGTTGCATTGTCATAACGGCTGCGAAATTAAGCAAAATTTTTTATTTAATGGTCTTACTGATGGTATTTGATTTCCCATGCGAAGCGCAATTACGCTTGCTATAAATAAAAGATGACACGACCTGGGTCTATACGTCTGAGTTGGTCAGCATCCTGTTGAGCAGTTTTATAAAGAGCTTAAACCCATCGACAAAATTGTAATCACCGTCTGAATCAGGTGGCAAATGAAATCTATTCCCAAAAACAGAAGTGCCAACAGGTGAGCGCAAACCAAAGCCAAGACCACGCGCCACAGTGTTCCCCACACGCCATAGCCAAAGTGCTGTCATTATTGACAATACCGCTTGATTTTACACAATCCATATTCAGCACTGTTGCTTACGAGTTGTTGATTTTGGTCTATTATTTCATCGGTTATAAGCAGTTATTCGGTTATGGGATATGGGGAACACTATGGCGCCAAGTTCTGGTTTCCATCTGTGTCATTCTTTCCTTTATGTTATTGATCTGGATATTCTTCCCCACGATGATGGACACCGTTATGGAAGCGCTAGACATCGTCGGTTATTATACCGAATATATCTTATAGTCAAGCGTTCTTGTTGGAACTGTTCATTCTTATCTCAGCAGGGTTTTTCTGCATACATCAGCAGAAAAATCGAAGCCACCTATTGACCATAAAAAGCATCTTGAAGCAAATTACTGATAAACCCTTTATGATTCCAAGAATTATTGTACCTTTGCCACATTCAAAACTATTACATTACCAAATTTAAATACAATGAAAAGTATAAAAGCAATCCTTTTGTTGGTTGTCATGATGACCATGAGTTTCAACGCCAAGGCCGACCATGACCAAGTAATCACTTTCAGTCAGATGCCTGAAGCTGCTCAAGCCCTTCTCAAACAGTATTTTGCCAATAAGGTTCCACTTGTTGTGACCGTTGATTGGGATGATTACACAATCCGCTACGAGAGCGGTGAGAAAGTGGAATTTGACAAGAATGGCAACTGGAAAGAGATTGACTGCCGCTCATCGCTTGTTCCCACCGAACTGATTCCTGAGCAAATCAAGGCGAATGTGAATGCCACGTTCCCTGGCGCCGTTATCCTCAAACTCGACCGCAACCGTCGCGGCTATGAGGTAAAGCTCAACAATGGACTTGAAGTGGAATACAGCCCCTCATTCCAGGTCATTGACATTGACGATTAATCATTAAAAATCCTAACAAATGAACAAAATGTATTATAAAGTATTGTTTATCGGCGTAATGATGTTTACGCTTTGGTCATGTACCGGTAATAATAATGATGCTTATCAGCAGCAAGTGCCTGTAACCCAAGAACAACCAGTGCAAGCTGCTCCTGCCGATTCAACCATGGTCCAAGCCCAGCCCGCCGCTTCAGCTCCTGTTGCTACAGCCCAATCGCTGCCCGACCCCATCACCACTTTTATCAAGCAGAATTTCCCCAATGCCACGATTACTGGTGTTGAACCCGATCACGATAACGGCGGCATGGAATATGACGTCTATCTGAACGACGGTACCCAACTAGACTTTGATGCCAATAACCAGTGGGAGACCATTGAATCGAGAGGAAAAGGCGTTCCCGCTGTCTTCATCCCGAAGGCTATTGCCACCTATGTAAAGAGCAACTATCAGCTGCCTATCGTCAAGATCCACAAGGAACACTTTGGCTATGAGATCGAGCTCAACAATGGCATGGAGTTGAGCTTTGACCGTTCAGGCCAATTCATGGGAATGGACGACTAAAGATGCTCGCTGCGCGAGCAGGTTAAAGGTTAAAGGTTAGAGGTTAAAGAGGCATCCGCGCTCTGGACACCACACTAAGGTGCTAAGGAACTAAGATTTGAACGAAGATAACGAATAAAACGGAAGACAAAGTGCCGAGGCTTTTGGCCTCGGCACTTGTTTTGTTGATGTTATGTTCCTGTGCCCCTATCTTGAGGGAGGAGTTGAGCATGTTACTCGTCGTCGCGACGGTCGTCACGGCGGGGACGACGCGGGCCGTTAGGACGGGGACCGCGGTTGTTGCCACCACCCATGGGACGAGGACCGTTGGGACGGGGACCACGGTTACCACCGTTGCCGTTGCCACCGGGACGGGGACCACGGGGGCCGCCACCCTGGCGACGCTCGTCATAACCCTCGGGCTTCTCCTGCAGGGCGCGCATCGACAGGCGGAACTTACCGGTCTTCTTATCAATCTCGATAAGCTTGACAGTAACCTCGTCGCCCTCATGCAGGCCTGCGGCCTCCATGTCGGCAAGACGATCCCAGCTGATTTCGCTGATATGCAGCAGACCGTCACGGCCAGGCATGAACTCGACAAATGCGCCAAACTCGAGGATGCTAACCACCTTGCCAGTGTAGACCTGACCCTCCTCGGGTACAGCGATAATGGCCTCGATGCGAGCAACAGCTGCATTGATGCTATCCTTGTTGGCGGCTGCGATCTCGACGATTCCCTTGCCGTCAATTTCCTCAATGCTGATGGTCGTACCAGTCTCTTCCTGGAGACCTTGGATAACCTCGCCACCCTTGCCAATGATAGCGCCAATGAACTCCTTGTCCACGGTCATGGTGACGATGCGAGGCACGTGAGGCTTGTAATCCTCGCGAGGAGCAGGGATAGCCTCGTTGATGAGGTTGAGGATGTGGAGGCGGCCTTCCTTAGCCTGGTGCAATGCCTGCTCGAGAATCTCATAAGGCAGACCATCGCACTTGATATCCATCTGGGTAGCGGTGATACCGTCAACGGTACCAGTTACCTTGAAGTCCATATCACCCAAGTGGTCCTCATCTCCCAAGATGTCGCTCAGCACGGCATGCTTCACGTTACCCTCGTCGGTGATCAGACCCATAGCAATACCGGCAACCGGCTTCTTGAGCTTGATACCGGCATCGAGCAATGCCATGCAACCAGCGCAGACGGTTGCCATCGATGATGAACCGTTACTGCTCAGGATATCGCTGACGATGCGGATGCAATAGGGGTTGTCCTCGGGAATCATGCGCTTGAGGGCGCGATGAGCCAGATTACCGTGACCAATCTCGCGACGGCTTACGCCACGGGGTGCACGGGCCTCACCCGTCGAGAATGCGGGGAAGTTATAGTGGAGCAGGAAACGCTCGTTCTCGTGACGCAGCACGTCGTCGATGAGCTTCTCATCGTCCTTGGTGCCCAGCGTTACAGTAGCCAGCGCCTGGGTCTCGCCACGCTTGAACAGGGCCGAGCCGTGGGGATAAGGCAGATAGTCGGGCTCACAGAGGATGGGGCGGATCTCGTTGGTCTTGCGGCCATCCAGGCGGATGTGCTCGTCGAGGATGCAACGGCGAACGGCGTCGCGCTGAACTTCCTCATAGTAGCGCTTGATCATCGGTTCCTTCTCCTCACGCTCCTCCTCGGGGATAGTCTCCATAAAGTCGTCATAGGCCTTCTGGAAGGTCTCGTTGCGCCACTGCTTGTCGGCCTTACCAGCCTGAGCAACAGCATAGCACTTGGGATAAATCTCCTTGCGCACGCGCTCGTGGAGTTCCTCGTCGTCGGTCTCGTGGCAGTACTCACGTTTAGCAACGCCCAGTTCCTTGGCCCACTCCTTCTGAATCAGGCACATGGGCTTGATAGCCTCATGGGCAGCCTTCAAAGCGGCAATCAGGTCATCCTCGCTCACTTCGTCCATTTCGCCCTCGACCATCATAATATTATCGTAAGTCGCACCTACCATTAATTCCATGTCAGCTTTCTCAATCTGCTCAAAAGTCGGGTCGATAACGAATTCACCGTCGATGCGTGCCACACGCACCTCGGCAATGGGCTCTTCAAAAGGCACATCGCTCACCGCGATGGCTGCCGATGCGGCAAGACCTGCCAGTGCATCGGGGGCGTCAACACCGTCGCTCGAGAACATCAAGATGTGAACGATCGTGTTGGCATGATAATTAGAGGGGAACAGCGGCCTGAGCACGCGGTCCACCAAGCGGGCCG
>JAEETL010000038.1 GCA_016290325.1 Muribaculaceae bacterium | reverse complement strand
GCCTGCACGTCGGCGGGCACGAGCTCGTAGCTCGAGAACTTCATGCTGAATGAAGCGCGGCCACCTGAGATAGAGCTCAGAGAGGTGCTGTAGCTTGACATCTCCTTCAAGGGGATGCGGGCCTTAACGCGCTCCAGACCGTTGGCGCTCGACATATCCATCATGATGCCGCGGCGGCCCTGCAGGTCGCTCTGTACACCACCCATGCAGTCAGCGGGCAACAGGATCTCAACGTCATAGACGGGCTCGAGAACCTTGGGGTTAGCATCGCGGAATGCGGTGGAGAAGGCGTTACGGGCTGCCAGACGGAAGGAGATTTCGTTACTGTCAACCGGGTGCATCTTACCATCGTAGATGCAGACGCGCACGTCGCGAGCGTAGCTACCGGTCAACGGGCCCTGCTCCATGCGGTCCATGATACCCTTAACGATGGCGGGGATGAAGCGTGCATCGATGGCACCACCGACGATACAGTTATAGACAACCAGCATACCGCCCCATTCCATGGGGATTTCCTGCTTGTCCTTGATGTTCATCTTGTACTCCTGGTTACCGAACTTGTAGGTGTCGGGCTCAGGCATACCCTCGCGATAGGGCTCCACGATCAGGTGAACCTCACCGAACTGGCCGCTACCACCTGACTGCTTCTTGTGACGATAGTCGGCACGGGCAGCCTTGGTAATGGTCTCGCGGTAGGGGATGCGGGGCTCCTGATACTCGATCTGGATCTTATCGTTGTTCTCGATGTTCCACTTGAGGGTGCGCAGGTGGAATTCGCCCTGACCCGAAACGATGGTCTGGCGCAACTCCTTGCTCTGCTCGATCAACAGCGTGGGATCCTCCTCGTGCATACGGTTCAGCACGGCACCCAGCTTCTCGGTCTCGCTCTCGTTCAGGGCGCGGATGGCGCGCTGGAACTTGGGAGCGGGATAAGCAACGAAGTCAAACACGTGCTCGCAACCCTTCTCGTTGAGGGTGTTGCCGCAGCGAACGTCTTTCAGCTTCACGGCAGCGCCGATGTCACCAGCGTGGATCTCGTCGATCGGGGTCTTGTTCTGACCACAAACCACGTTGATCTGAGCCAGACGCTCCTTGCTGCCACGGTTCATGTTGTTCAAGTCGGCACCAGCCTTGAGCACACCGCTCATTACCTTGAAGTAGGAAACCTCACCAATGTGGGTCTCAACCGAGGTCTTGAAGAAGAAGACGCTCACAGGACCGTTCTCATCAGCGGGAACCTCGTCACCGTTAGTGTTCTTGGGAGCAGGCATCTCGGTCACGTCGGGAACGATGATGCTCATGATCTCCAGCATGCGGTCAGTGCCGATGTTCTGCTCAGCGCTCACGCAAACTACGGGGAAGATGCTGCGGTCAACCATACCCAGGCGGATACCCTTAACGGTCTCCTCCTCGGTCAGGGTCATCTCGTCGAGGAACTTCATCATCAACTCCTCGTCGTTCTCGGCAGCCATCTCAAGCAGTGCCATGCGGTACTCCTCAGCCTTGTCGGCATGTGCGCCGTCGATGTCGCTAACGGTAGCCTTGCCGCCCTCTTTGGGCCAAGTGTACTGCTTCATAGCCAGCACGTCAACTACACTGTTGAAGCCGGGACCAGCGTTCACGGGGAACTGCAGGGCAACTACCTTGTTGCCGTAGGTCTCACGCAGCTGGTTATATACGTTGTCAAAGTCGCATTTCTCATCCTCGAGACGGTTGATGACAAACATCAGGGGCTTGCCAATGCGCTCAACGGTACGGAAATTGTTCTGGGTACCAACCTCAACGCCATTGCGGCCGTCAACGACCAGCGCAGCGGTGTCAGTAACGCTCAAAGCGGCTACTGCATGGCCAACGAAGTCGTCACTGCCCGGGCAGTCAAAGAAGTTGAGCTTCTTGCCGTTCTTCTCGGCATAGAAAATGGTAGAGGATACTGAGTATCCGTACTCCTTCTCAACGGGGGTGTTGTCGCTCACGGTGTTACCACCATCGACGGTGCCCCTGCGGCTGATTGTTCCGCCCTCAAGGAGGATAGACTCAGTGAGAGTGGTCTTGCCAGCGCCCTTGCCACCGACGAGAGAGATGTTCTTGATCTCGTTTGTTTTGTAAACCTTCATTAGTGAATTTTGTTGTTAAAATGTTGTTATTTAGTGAATTGTTATTATGTTCCTTCAAACAGCCTGCAAAATTACTAATTTTTGCCGTTTATTACAACATTATTAAAAAGAAATTTTTAACACCCTCTATTTTTCCGGAAAATGACTTAACTTTGTGACCGTTTTTCGGGCATTACCCATGGCAGGCATCTATGTTCATATACCGTTTTGTGCAAGTCGCTGTTCCTACTGTGACTTCTACTCGACATTGCGCTTGGACGAGGTTGGGGATGCCTATGTCGACGCGGTTCTTGCTGAGGCTGAACTGCGTCAGCAAGAACTTCGTAATGAGTCGGTTAAGACGATTTATCTGGGAGGCGGAACGCCGTCACAATTGCCCTTGCCGTTGCTTTCCATCTTATTGTCAGGTTTAGGCAGGACATTTGATTTGAGTGGGGTAGAGGAATGTACCATCGAGGCTAATCCCGATGACGTGACCCCTGAATGGTGTGCCGCGCTCCAGCAATTGGGTGTGAATCGCGTGAGCATGGGTGTCCAGTCTTTTGAGGATGACATCTTGAGGCTCATCGGCCGTCGACACACGGCACGTCAAGCCATCGATGCTGTTTCTCGTTTGAGAGAGGCAGGCATCGCCAACATCAGCATCGACCTCATCTTTGGCCTGCCCGGTCAAACGTTGGCATCGTGGACCGAATCGGTGCATCAGGCAATAGCTTTGCACCCCCAGCATATTTCGGCCTATGGCCTCACATACGAGGAGGGCACGCGATTGTGGCAACAGCGCGAGCGTGGGGAAGTTACCGAGGTCTCAGAGGAGCAATGCCTTGAAATGTACCGTATATTGGTCGAAATGTTAAGAGCCGCAGGCTATGAGCATTATGAGATATCCAATTTTGCCTTGCCAGGCTATCACTCGCGTCACAACTCATCCTATTGGGATGGTACGCCATACTTGGGGCTTGGGGCTGCAGCACATAGCTATGACGGCACGGTAAGGCGATATAATCCGTGTGACTTGAAAAAGTATATCAGCAGCATCAAATCGGGCTCGCTTGCTTTTGAGCAAGAGCTGTTGGAGTGGTGGCAGCGCTACAATGAGCGGGTGATGCTTGGGCTGCGCACTGCCCGTGGCGTGGATGTCGCTCGTTTGCGCGAGGATTTTGGCGAGGATGCATGGAAGCATTTCACTAGTGAAGCTCAACACCACATCGCTGCTGGCCATCTGCGCTTAACCGAAGATGGCTGTTATATCCTCACGAGTGACGGCATTATGCTAAGCGACAGCATCATTCGTGACCTCATGTGGGACGAATGAATGTCATTCCAGTTCTTCCAGAATATCTTTCAATAGTGATTTTAGAGGCTGCTGTGCTTGCTCGGCCTCATTCTCAACGATGGTTTTGAGTCTATCTCCGAATTGTATTTTGCCCAATAGTAAAAGGTTGAGCATCAGTCGATAACCAGTATATTTAACTAGGGGTTTCTCATGGGTGATAAGTTGGCTCATCAGGTCCTCGGCATCCTTAATATGGCGCAATAGTTTGTGACACAGGTTATCGGCAATCTCAACCGTCTCGACGGTATTGCACCATTCCTTCGCCAATGCTAGCGTCATGAGTTGGGCGGGATAGAGCATAGGTGCGGCGAGGCGGCATTCGCGGGAATTGGTGTCATTCCACAACTCCTGGGCGATAGCTGCTAGTTTAGTTTCATCATCAATGGACTCACGTGTTCTTTGGGTTATGGCTGTGACATCGACGAGCAGACAACCCATAATCATTGGGTGTGGGTTACCAGCTTTTCTCAGTTTGTCGGCAATGATGCCGTTACGAAACGCGAAAAATTCCTTCCTAATCTCCCTAACTATATCTTGAATTGTTGTATTCATAAAAATCTTAGCGTCTTTGCGCCTTAGCATGAGGCAGTATGTGCGAATGCCAATCAGTTAAATTCGTGTAATTCGTAGTTTATAATTTTTCGGCCAGGAAGTGACCGGTGTAGCTTTCGGCACACTTGGCGATTTCCTCGGGCGTTCCTGTAGCCACGATGTTGCCGCCGTTGTCGCCGCCTTCGGGACCCAGGTCAATGATGTAGTCGGCACACTTGATCACTTCGAGGTTGTGCTCGATGATGACCACCGTGTGGCCGTTGCCGATGAGTTGGTCAAAGGACTTCATCAGGGTATTGATGTCGTGGATGTGCAGGCCCGTCGTTGGCTCATCAAAGATGAACATTGTATTGCCCTGCCGTTCCCCACTAAGGTAGTAAGCGAGTTTCACGCGCTGGTTCTCGCCGCCCGAGAGTGTGGAGGACGATTGACCCAGCTTGATGTAGCCCAGTCCCACGTCCTGTAAGGGTTTGAGGCGCCTGACGATCTTGTGCTCGTTGTAGGTGCTTTCTTCACTGAAGAATTCGATGGCCTGGTTAACGGTCATATCAAGCACGTCGCTGATGGTACGATCTCTGTAAGTCACGTCAAGGGCGTTGCGCGAGAAGCGTTTGCCGTGGCATGCCTCGCAAGTGAGCGTGATGTCGGCCATGAACTGCATCTCGATGGTAATGGTACCCTCGCCCTTACATTCCTCGCACCTGCCGCCAGGTGAGTTAAACGAGAAGAAGCTTTGGTTATATCCCATCTGCTTGGATAACTGCTGATGGGCGAACAACTGGCGTATCTCGTCAAATGCCTTCAGGTAGGTGGCAGGGTTGCTGCGAGTGCTTTTGCCGATAGGTCCTTGATCAATAAACTCCACGGCTTGCAGGCGGCTCAAGTCGCCGTCAATGCCGCTGTGGCTCCCGGGAGCGTCGGCGGTCTGGTCGAGCTGGCGCGCTAGAGCAGGGTAGAGGATTTTGCCCACGAGTGTGCTCTTGCCCGAGCCGCTCACGCCGGTGACCACAGTCATCACACCCAACGGGAATTTGACGTTGATGTTCTTGAGGTTGTTCTGTGTGGCACCCTTGATTTCGATAAACTGGCTCCACTTGCGACGGCGCTTGGGTACAGGGATAGAGAGTTCTCCTGTCATGTAACGGGCGGTGTAGCTCTCCTGGGCCGTGGCTAGGTCGCTCACCGCTCCTTGATAGGTGATCCTACCACCATTTCGTCCTGCTTCAGGTCCCACGTCGATGAGGTAGTCGGCACTGCGGATGATGTCCTCGTCGTGCTCGACAACGACCACTGTGTTGCCCAGTTGTTGCAGCATCCTCAGCACGTGGATGAGCCGGTGGGTGTCGCGGGAGTGGAGCCCGATAGACGGTTCGTCGAGAATATAGACCGAACCGACGAGTGAACTGCCCAAGGCGGTTGCTAGGTTGATGCGCTGGCTCTCACCGCCCGACAGGCTTGCTGATGGACGGTCGAGTGTGAGGTAACCCACACCCACGTCACACAGGTACTCTAGTCGGCTATTGATTTCGGTGAGGAGTCGTTTGGCGATTTGCGCGTCGGTCTCGTCGAGTTGCAGGTCGTGGAACCATTGTGCCAGGTCCTTGACAGGGATGCGCACCAGTTCACTGATGGTCTTGCCGCCCACCTTGACATATTCGGCCTGGGGCTTAAGCCGTGTGCCGTGACATGCGGGGCACACTGTCTTGCCGCGATAGCGCGCGAGCAGCACACGATACTGGATAGCGTAGGCTTTGCTCTGGATCCATGCGAAGAATCCGTCGATGCCTTTCCATTCGTTGTCGCCCGTGCCGTGCCACAACAGGTCGAGTTGCTCGGGTGGCAGGTCGTTATAAGGTTTGTGGATGGGGAAACCATGCCGTGCAGCCACATGGATGAACTCGTTTTTCCATTCGCTCATCACTTGGCCGCGCCAGCACATGACCGCGTCGTCATAGACCGAACGCGCCCTGTCAGGAACAACCAGGCTCTCGTCAATGCCGATGACAGTTCCAAATCCCTCACACGTGGGGCATGCCCCCAGCGGATTGTTGAAGTTGAACATCAGGTCGCTGGGCTCCTCAAAGGTGATGCCATCCAGTTCAAACCGCTTGGAGAAGCGGTGCTCGACGAGCTTGCCATCTTGTTGCCATACTACCAGAATGCACTCGTCCTTGCCCTCATAGAAAGCGGTCTGCAACGAATCCAGCAGGCGCATCTCGTCATCACGGTTGTGGGTCACCGCCATGCGGTCGATGAGCAGGCGATAGTCCGTAATGTTAATTTCGTCCTCGCTGGTGATGAGTGTCGAGATGTCAACAAACTTGCCGTCACGGCTCATAAGCCTGGAATATCCCCCCTTGGCGAGTACGTCTAGCTGGGTGCGCAGGTCGCGTCCCTCGGGCACAATGATCTCGGTGAGCAGTGCCAAGCGAGTGCCGTCAGGGTAGGTGTTGATGCAGTCGATGACGTCATTGGAAGTGTGTTTTTTCACCAATTGGCCCGAAACCGGCGAGAACGTCTTGCCCACGCGGGCGAAAAGCAGCCTCAGGTAATCATAAATCTCGGTGCTCGTGCCCACCGTGCTGCGTGAGTTGCGGGTCACCGTGCGCTGCTCGACGGCGATAGCGGGCGGCAGGCCATAAATGAAGTCACAATCTGGCTTGGTCATTCGACCCATGAACTGGCGGGCATAGGACGACAGGCTCTCCACATAGCGGCGCTGGCCCTCGGCATAAAGCGTGTCAAAAGCCAGTGACGACTTGCCCGAGCCCGATAAGCCCGTGATGACGACGAACTTGCCGCGCGGTATCGCCACGTCAACATTTTTTAGGTTGTTGACGCGGGCACCCTTGATGATGATATCCCCTCTGGTAGCCATTATTGAAAATTCGAGCCCGCAAAGATACTCAAAATTGTCAACACAGGCAAATAATCGATTCTTTGTGTTAAATCAACGCATCCCATTTGTTAGATTGTGTTTGTGGCTGTGTCATAATTTATCTGCTGGAATTATAACCGCCCTGTGGGCGGGAAAGATTGTGCAAGTCGAACGCAAACAAGCTTGCTTGATTTGCTGAGACGCAGCCAATCTTATCTAAATTAAAACAAATTTTGAATTAAAATTTTTATAATAATTTTCTTTAATTTCCCGTGCGTAGCACGGTCATTTGTTGGCGGATGCATCAGAAATATCAGAATAATCCGTAGTTTTTTAAGAATGCGGATGCCCCACTATGTTTTTAGCGCCTTAGCGTGGGATGTAGCGGCCACGCCAAGGCGAGGCCCTACAAGTCGTGCCATCTCTCAGACATTTCAGACTATTCAGTTGTTTATTCAAGAGTGCGCCAGCCAAATTGGTTCAATTAGTGAAATTCGTAGTTTTATTAAAAGTTGTTGCTGCTGTTTGAAAAATGCAGCGAGCACGCAAAAAAACTCCATTTTTTTTGAAGTTTTGTTATTTTATGCTATATTTGCGGTGTGAAGTGGTGGGCATGTCCCATTGCCGAGCAGGACATACTATTAACAAGACGAAAGCGTTTTGCCTTGAGAGACAAACAAAGTCCCTGCGCTTTCATTTACCCAATCCATTAAACGCCAAATTCGGGGGACACAGGAGGCATCAATTTCTGTTATGAAAAAGTTAACACTTTTTAGGCTACCTTTCCTGATACTGGCTCTCTTGTTACCCAACATCACGCACGCTGGTTCGGACAATTTCGAGGTTGATGGTATATACTACTATACTAATGGTGAAGAAGCCTACGTAGAGATGCCCCCTTTTTATGATGAAAATTATTATGAAAATTATTATTCAGGCGATTTGACTATCCCTAGCACAGTTAACTACTACAGTGTGACCATTCCTGTCGTCGGAATAAGTATTGGCAGCCCCAACCTGACCAGCATCACCATCCCCAACTCTGTCACAAGCATAGGGTTAGGGTGCCCTAACCTAATCAGCATTAAAGTGGCAAGTGATAACCCTAAATATGATTCCCGCGAGAACTGTAATGGAATCATTGAGACAGCTAGCAACACACTGATTGAGGGCTGTAAAAGTACTGTCATCCCCAACTCTGTCACATCTATTGGCGGTGCGTTTGGCGGTGCGTTCCATGGCTGTACTGGCCTGACCAGTATTGAAATCCCCAACTCCGTCACCTCCATCGGCGATTATGCGTTCTATGGCTGCACTGGCCTGACTGAAATCACCATCCCCAACTCTGTCACATATATTGGCTGTGCGTTCTCAGGCTGCACTGGCCTGACCAATGTCACCATAGGCAACTCCGTCACCGAAATTGGTGCGAGTGCGTTCTCAGGCTGCACTGGCCTGACCAATGTCACCATAGGCAACTCCGTCACTGATATCGGACCTTATGCGTTTACGGATTGCAGTAGCCTGACTAGAGTCGACATCCCAAACTCCGTCACCTCAATCGGCAATAATGCGTTCTTAAATTGTACTGGCCTGACCAATGTCACCATAGGCAACTCCGTCACCGAGATCGATCAAATGGCATTCAAGTACTGCGATGCGCTAGAAACTGTTAAATGTCTAGGTACGGTGCCGCCCGTCATACGAGCCACTAATGCCTTCTCAACGGCAGCTTATGACAACGCCGTGCTGCTCGTGCCCCTAAACAGCATCACGCTCTATCAACAGGCCTTGGGCTGGCGCAAATTCATTCACATCCAGAGTTGGGGCAACGCTGGCATAGGTGACGTGAATGGTGACGGTAGCGTGACCATCGCCGACGTGACATCACTCATTGATCTGCTGCTAGATAATGGCAGTGTTCCCGAAGTAGGCGACATGAACGGCGACGGCAGCGTGACCATCGCTGACGTGACCGCCCTCATCGACATGTTGCTGGGAAGCTAATAGTTAACAGATAGGAGATATTAGATGATCATTTAGGGTGTGGCGCTGGGATGCCGGCGCCACACCTTTTTTTACGTGTAATTACCATGAATTCTCCATTAATTATATGATCCATTCACGTTGGGAAACACCTGGAATTATTTAAGAGGTTGTTGCAAAACTCGTATGACTCAATCATTGATCAGCCTGCGGGCGGGAAAGATTGTGCAAGTCGAACGCAAACAAGCTTGCTTGATTTGCTGAAACGCAGCCAATCTTATCTAAATTAAAACAAATTTTGAATTAAAATTTTTATAATAATTTTCTTTTAATTTCCCGTGCGTAGCACGGTCATTTGTTGGCGGATGCATCAAAAATATCAGAATAATCCGTAGTTTTTTAAGAATGCGCCAGCCCCACTATGTTTTTAGCGCCTTAGCGTGGGATGTAGCGGCCACGCCAAGGCGAGGCCCTACAAGTTGCGTCAGCCCTCAGATATTTCAGACTTTTCAGTTGTTTATTCAAGAGCGCGGATGTCAAGTTGTAAATGTTGACATAGTTGTTTTTGCTAAATGGCGCGGATACCATTGTAATTATTGTATTTGTTGTTTTCCTTTTATTTGAAGTGTGGATGCCTGTCGTGTCACGTGTCGTGGATGGTTAAAAAGTTGCAATTTGATGTTGTCAGCTTGGTTTTTTTACGAAATATTTGCCAGAATTAAAAAGAAGTAGTAATTTTATTGCCGAAATCCAATGGTTTTCTTGTCACGTGGCATGAAAATTGCAGGATAGGACCATAACTAAGACATTATTAATCTTTAATTTATTGTTACTGATATGAAACCGATTAACATTGTAATGGCAGTCGTGGGCGGCGCAATCGCCGGCGCGGCAGTGGGCTTGCTTTTTGCCCCCGAGAAAGGTGATGACACCCGTAAACGCATCGCAGATGCCCTGCGTGAACAAGGCGTGAAGCTCAAAGGCACAAAGCTCGACAACCTCGTTGATGACATTGCCGAGGAGATTAAAGACAAGATTGATTAATAACCCAAATAAAATAATAACGCAACAATGAGAGGATTAAGTTTATTGTACGCATTCCTGGGTGGTGCGCTTGTAGGCGCTTCGGCAGCTATCCTGTTTGCCCCCGAGAAGGGCTCTGACCTGCGCAGCCGCATCAAGGAGATGCTCAAGAAGAATGGCATCGACTTCAGCGATGATGAGGTAGAGCAGCTGGTGAAGCAAATCAGCGCTCAGATCGAGGACTGACAAAATATCAGCCGATGACAGGCAGTGTCACATCTACTGACACTGCCCGTCATGTGGCGTGTCGTGAAATGAGATGAACGAGATCGATTATAAAAAACTCTTTACCGAGGCCCGCAAGTATTTCTCGCTCGAGTGGGACTACACCAAGCTCACTGCTGTCGAGAAACTGGCGATACTGCTCTCGGCCACTGCCTTTGTGGCAGTAGTGATTATCATTTGCACGTTTGCCTTGCTGTACCTGTTCTCGGCGCTGATTACAGTGCTTGCCGAGGCGATGGGTTGCCTTTGGGGTGCCAACCTGATAGCAGCCGGCTTAATGCTGCTGTTGCTGCTGGTGGTGTTCGCCTTCAAGAAGCAGCTAATCGTGGATCCCATCGCGCGTTTTGTGAGCAAACTCTTCCTAAAACCTGAAGACAATGAGTGAAACGACCATGAATACAGGCAATACCCAGTCGTCGACCGTGACTTTGCCTGATGGCACCGATGACTGGAAGGGGATGACCCTTGAGGAGCTGAGGCGGGCCAGAGGCAAGGCGCTGGTGAGGCGCGAGGTAGGGCGCGCGACGATGCAATATAGTATTGACGGCTTGAAGACCAACGTCGCCAATAATGGCGTGCGCGCACTCATGTTCAGCCCCGACACCGTCTCCCATCTTAAGACCGCCGACTATGTCTTTTTAGGTTTCCGACTCACGCGATGGCTCATGGGGCTTCGCAACAATCGTCGCCGTCGCTATTAACACTGTCAAAGACGCCTGTTTAGGCCATCTTTTGGCCAAAAAACTCCCGAAAACAGCTAAAAAGTCACTTTTTTCTTAAAAAATCTTGCTGTTTTTTTGATTTTATCTATATTTGCAGCCGAAATCTTTCGGGATTTCATCGAGTGAGCACATATTTCTAATGATTATAAACGACTAAAAAACATAACTGCCTATCGACAAACATTACTCTATTGACCAATAATATATAGTAATGAAGATTTACAATGACAAGAGCGATGAGCAACTGATATCGCTGTATGTCGATGGCAAGAATGAGGCCTTTGATGCTCTCCTGGAGAGGCACAAGGACCGACTTTACATGTATATATATCATTCGGTAAAAAACGAGGATGCAGCTGACGACATTTTCCAGGACACCTTCGTCAAGGCCATTATGACCATCAAGCAGGGCCGCTATGTCGAGAACGGGCATTTTCCCGCATGGATCACACGCATTGCACACAACCTCATCATTGACTACTTCCGTCAGGTGAAGGCCGAGAACCTGCAGTCAACCGACGATGACGAGGTCAACATCCTCAACCGCAAGGAGCTTGCCGACGGCACAATCGAGGAGAATATCGTCACCAATCAAATCCACGATGACGTGAGAAAACTGGTTAAGGCCTTGCCCGAGAGCCAGCGCGAGGTGCTCATCATGAGATACTACAAGAACATGAGTTTCAAGGAAATCGCTGACACCACCGGCGTGAGCATCAATACCGCATTGGGACGTATGCGCTACGCCATCCTCAACATGCGCCGCATGGCCGACGAGCACAACGTCGTCCTCACCTTGTGATTTATACATCACTGAACTTATAAAAGGGGAAACGGAAAACCATACCGTTTCTCCTTTGTTTGCCCTTGCATAATAATGGGTTAGTGAAAAAAGTGTTGTGAAATTTTGTGCTTCGTGGTAAAAGTAGTAATTTTGCAGCCGTTTTTTGAGAATTAAAGAATTAACATACAATACAAACCAAGTAATGAACGTAAGTTTTGAACAAATCGATGCGGTGAACGGACTGCTCACCGTTGACCTCAAGAGAGAGGATTTTGCCAACGATGTGAATAAGGAAGTGGCTGCTATGGGTGTGCGCCATCCGCTCAAGGGCTTCCGCCCCGGTAAGGCTCCCAAGTCGTTGCTGATGAAATTTTATGGCCCCAGTGTCACTGCCGACGTTGTGGACCGCATGGTGGGCAAAGCCATGTATGACTATCTGCGCGAGAATAATCTGAATATCCTGGGCGAACCCTTGCCCAACGAGAACACCAAGGTTGACTTGATGAACGACGAGGAAATGGCGTTCAAGTTTGACCTGGGTCTGGCTCCCGCCATCGACCTGAAGCTCAATAAGCGCATCAATGTGCCTTATTATAATATTGAGGTGACCGACCAGATGGTTGACGATGCCATCGCCCATGACCGCAAGCGCCTGGGTACGCTCGTTGACGGTGAGGTCAGCGATAAGGAGTCGATGCTGCGCGGCTCGATGATCGAGCTCGACGAGAACGGCAACGACAAGGCCGAGGGCGTGAAGGTGGAGCGCACGGTGATTTCGCCCCGCTACATGAATGACGATGACGAGGCTGCTAAGTTTGTAGGCGTGAATGTGGGCAGCACCTTCGTTTTCAACCCCCACAAGGCTTACAATGGCAATGTTGCCGAGCTTTCGGGTCTGCTGAATGTTGACCGCAACGTAGCTGGTGACCTGAAGAGCGATTTCCGTGTGACCATCGAGGAAATCAAGGTGAACCAGGAAGCCGAGATGAACGAGGAGTTCTATAAGGGTGTGCTTGGTGTCGAGACCGAGGTGAAGGACGAGGCCGCTTTCCGTGAGGCTGTGCGTGGCATGATTGCCCAAGCTAACATCCCCGACTGCAACTACCGTTTCACCATCGACGCTCAGCGCGTGCTCACCGAGAAGGCTGGTGACATCCAGCTGCCCGAGGAGTTCCTGAAGCGCTTTATCCAGACGCGTCGTGAAGAGGACAAGAAGAATACTGAGATTACCGACGAGGAGGCTCAGGGTATGTTCAAGCAGTTGCGCTGGCAACTCGTCAAGGACCACATCGCTCAGGAGCTGGGTGTGAAGGTCGAGAAAGAGGACATTGATACCGCCGCATTCATCTTTGCTCAGCAGCAGTTGTCACAGTATGGTATCTATAACGCTCCCGAGGATCTCGTTAAGCAGCAGGCCGAGCGCTACATGCAGGATGACCGCGCCCGCGAGATGATCCAAGAGCACGCCATCGACAATAAGTTCTATGCCGCTGTCCGCGAGGCTGTCAAGGTCAACGAGAAGACCATCAGCGTCGAGGAGTTCCGCAAGCTCTTTGAGAAAGACGAGAAATAATCGTCCATAATACTTATATAATGTGTGGGGTAGGGTTGTTGACTCTTCCCCACGCTTTTTTATGAATAATTGTCATGTCAATGTCAGTTGGCTCGGTTTTTGAAGAAATGGAATGAGTGAATAAATGTCATAAGAACAAAAAAGTGACACAACATGACATCAGATTGAGAAAAAAATAGTATCTTTGAACAAAAATATTTTTAACCATCCAATTATTGTATTATGGAAAACGATTTCAGAAAATTTGCAGTGCATCATCTCGGCATGAATGGGCTGGCGCTTGACCAGTTCGCCGCTGGAGTGTCTAACAACTATATCTCGCCCACCATCATGGAGGAGCGCAAACTCAATGTCACCCAGCTCGACGTGTTCTCGAGACTGATGATGGACCGCATCATCTTCCTGGGCACCCAGGTTGACGACTACACGGCCAATGTGATTCAGGCTCAGCTGCTCTACCTTGACAGCTCTGACCCCGGTAAAGACATCTCTCTTTACATCAATTCTCCTGGCGGTTCGGTATATGCTGGCCTGGGCATCTATGACACGATGCAGTTTATCCAGAGCGATGTGTCTACCATCTGCACGGGCATGGCCGCCTCGATGGCCGCCGTACTGCTCGTGGCCGGACAGAAGGACAAGCGATTTGCCCTTAAGCACAGCCGCGTGATGATTCATCAGCCCATGGGCGGAATCAGTGGCCAGGCATCAGATATCGAGATCACTTCGCGTGAGATTCTCAAGCTCAAGCAGGAACTCTACACCATCATCAGCGACCATTCGGGTCAGCCCTATGACAAGGTGTATGCCGACAGTGACCGTGACTACTGGATGACGGCTGCCGAGGCCAAGGATTATGGCATGATTGACCGTGTGCTCATCCGTGAGACGACCAACACAAAACCCTCATCATCCGACACATCTGATCAAAAACCTGCTGAGTAAGGCTTATCTCATGGCAAAGAAGAAAGACAGCGATAAGCTATATTGCAGTTTTTGTGGTCGTTCTGACCACGAAGTTGAACTCATGCTTCCCGGTGTGAACGGCTGCATCTGTAACGATTGCGCCGAGCGTGCCGTGGAGATCTCGCGTGAGTATCTCAACAAGATGTCCCGCTCTAAGCTTAGTGACCTTGACATGGACTCATTGCCTAAGCCTGATGAGATCAAGGCCTATCTTGACGAGTATGTCATCGGTCAGGAAACGGCCAAGCGCTATCTGGCCGTGGCGGTGTATAACCATTACAAGCGACTGAACCAGCACCGTGACGATGACATTGACATCGAGAAGAGCAACATCATCATTGTCGGTCCCACAGGAACCGGCAAGACATTGCTGGCCAAAACCATTGCCCGCATGTTAAAGGTGCCGTTTGCCATTGTCGATGCCACCGTGCTTACCGAGGCCGGCTATGTGGGTGAGGACATCGAGAGTTTGTTGACCAGGTTGTTGGCGGCATGTGACTATAATGTCGCCGAGGCCGAGCGCGGCATCGTCTTCATCGATGAGATTGATAAGATTGCGCGCAAGGGCGACAACCCCTCAATCACGCGCGACGTGAGCGGCGAGGGTGTTCAGCAAGGCTTGCTCAAACTCCTGGAGGGTTCGGTGGTTAATGTGCCGCCTCAAGGTGGGCGCAAGCACCCCGAGCAAAAGATGATAGCCGTTGATACCAAGAATATCCTCTTCATATGCGGTGGCGCCTTTGAGGGCATTGAACGTAAGATCGCCCAGCGTCTTAACACCCATGTAGTGGGCTTTGGCGCGGGTAACCATGTGAGCAAGGCCGATCGTGACAAGTTGCTGCACTTTGTGGCGCCCCAAGACTTGCGTAGCTATGGCCTCATTCCCGAGATTATTGGCCGTCTGCCTATCCTCACCAATCTGGAGCCTCTGGACCGCGATGCCTTATTGCGCATCCTTACCGAGCCCAAGAATGCCATCGTGAGACAGTACAAAAAACTGTTGGAGATGGATGGTGTGGAATTGGTCATCGAGGATGACGTGCTGGGCTTTATTGTGGATAAGGCTATTGAGTTCAAACTGGGAGCCCGTGGATTGCGCAGCCTGTTCGAGACCATTATGATCGACGTGATGTATCAGGCACCGTCGATGAAGAAAAAACGCTATGTGCTGACCCGCGAATTTGCCGAACAGCAGCTTTCCAAGTCCAATTTTGAGATGATCAGTGAAGTGAGCTGATCGTTCCCATGGTTTAATACATTTTAATGTCCTTAATGACCTTAAGGACATTATTTTATTTTGCCCTAAAAAATAATTTATTTGAAAAAATTGCGCAATTCACAAAAAGGTAGTATATTTGTGAAATTGTTGGAACCCTAAACCTATTATTATGGCGAAAAACAGTAAGTTGGTGTCGGCGCTAAAGGAATACTTTGGCTTTGAGACATTCAAGGGCAACCAGGAAGCAATTATAGAGAACCTGCTGGCTGAGCATGATACGTTTGTACTCATGCCTACAGGTGGCGGTAAGTCGTTGTGCTATCAGTTGCCAGCACGACTCATGGAAGGCACGGCCATAGTCATCTCTCCTCTCATCGCGTTGATGAAAAATCAGGTAGATGCCATGCGCAGTTACAGTGAGGAAGACGGTATCGCGCATTTTATGAATTCCTCTCTCACCAAGCAAGCCATCGAGGAAGTGAAAAAGGATGTGCGCAGCGGGCGCACAAAGCTGCTTTATGTAGCACCCGAATCACTCACCAAGGAGGACAACGTGGCATTCCTTCAAGATGTGCCTATCTCATTCTATGCTGTTGATGAGGCACATTGTATCTCGGAGTGGGGACATGATTTCCGTCCCGAGTATCGTAATATCCGTCCGATTATCAATCGCATCGGGGTACGCCCCATTATCGCTTTGACAGCGACAGCTACCCCTAAGGTGCAACATGATATCCAAAAGAACCTGGGCATGACTGATGCCTCGGTGTTCAAATCATCGTTCAACCGTCCAAACCTCTACTATGAGGTGCGTCCCAAGACTAAGGACGTTGACCGTGAAATCATTAAGTTCATTAAGGCTAATGAGGGCAAGTCAGGTATCATCTATTGCCTGAGCCGTAAAAAGGTCGAGGAACTGGCCGAGGTGCTCCGCCTCAACGATATTAAGGCCTTGCCTTACCATGCCGGCATGGAGAGCCAGACGCGAAGCGCCAACCAGGATGCTTTCCTGAGCGAGGATGTTGACGTGATTGTCGCTACAATCGCCTTTGGTATGGGTATCGACAAGCCCGATGTGAGGTTTGTCATCCACTATGACATCCCCAAGAGCCTTGAGGGGTACTATCAGGAAACTGGTCGTGCCGGCCGCGATGGTGGTGAGGGAAAGTGCATCACTTTCTATTCCCGCAAGGATTTGGATAAGTTAGAGAAATTCATGCAGGGTAAACCCATCGCTGAGCAGGAGATTGGCAAGCAGTTATTGCTCGAGACGCGTGACTATGCCGAGTCGTCGGTGTGCCGGCGCCAATCGCTGTTGCACTACTTTGGCGAGACCTATGAGCAGGATAATTGCGGCAACTGCGATAATTGTCTCAAGCCCAAGAAGAGGGTAGAGGCTGGTGAGGAATTACGTGCCGCCATCGAGACGATTATCACGCTCCGTGAGCGTTTCAAGCCCGAATACATCGCTCATGTGATGATGGGTGACGCAACATCTGAAATTCAAGGCTATAAGCACAATGAACTTGACGTGTTTGGCTGCACCGATGAGCGTGATGAGAAATTCCTGCTCGCGGTTATCCGTCAGGGTGTGTTTGCCGACTATCTGGCCAAGGATATTGAGAACTATGGTGTGATTAAGGTGACCGCTAAGGGTAAAGCGTTCCTGAGCAGCCGTGAGAAGTTCTGGATTGTCGAGGATAACGAGTATACCGAGATGCTCGACGAGGAATTGCATGGCGGCGGTAGCGGAGCTGTTGACTCACAGCTATTTAGTATCCTTAAAGACTTGAGGCGTAAGATTGCCAAGCAACACAGTCTGCCCACCTATGTCATCTTCCAGGAGCCCTCGCTCGATGCTATGGCTACGACCTATCCCATCACCATCGAGGAATTGCAGAACATTCCGGGTGTAGGACCAGGAAAGGCTAAACGCTATGGCAAGGAATTTGTCGAGCTCATCAAGAAATATGTCGATGAGAACGAGATTGAGCGCCCCGAGGACATGCGTGTGCGCACGGTTGCCAATAAGAGCAAACTCAAGGTGGAAATCATCACCGCCATCGACCGTAAAGTGCCATTGGACGCTCTTGCCGAGAGCAAAGACCTTGAGTTTGAGGAATTACTCGATGAACTGGAAGCCATCGTATATAGCGGCACAAAAATCAATGTGTCCTACTACATTGATGAGGTAATTGATAATGATATCGAGGAAGATATCTTTGAATACTTCAAGGAGAGCGACACCGACGATATTGAAACCGCTATGGAAGAGCTTGGTGATGATTTTACCGAGGAGGAAATTCGCCTCGTGCGCATCAAATTCCTGAGCGAGATGGGTAACTGATCTTAAGAGGTGATGTAAAACGCTTGATACACATCTTCTTAGTTTCAAATCATATTTTATCGCAACACTTTAGATAGATTTCATCCTTTATATAGAATTATGCAGATCAAATTACTTGATTTGCATAATTTTTTATCATCATTGATAGGGCCAGTGTCAACACTATGCCTCTTGAGTTGGTAGCGATTGGAAAGAACAAGTAAAAAAACATGGGGTGGGATATAATTTTTCACGCGTGCGTGCGTTACATTATTATATTTAGAATGAAAAAACGTAAAATATAGATTCAAACCAACCATTAAGAAGATGAAAGCAAAACTTTTGATTTCTTCATTGCTGTTGGGAACCGTGATCCTCGCTATCGCTAAAGGGGATCCTGTTCTCATGACTATCAATGGCAAGGACATCAAGCTCTCAGAGTTTGAATATCTTTACCACAAGAACAATCAGCAACAAATCGAGAAAGAAACTCTCGAGCAGTATGTTGAACGCTTTGTGCTCTACAAACAGAAGGTTGCTGATGCCGAGGCCGCTGGAATTGACACGACTAAGGCATTTAAGGCTGAATTTGAGGGTTACAAGAAGGATCTCGCTGCTCCTTACATGACCGAGGACACGAGCTATCACTGGCAATTTGTTACCGAGGCCTATGAGCGCAGTAAGAAGGAAATCGATATTGACCATTTCATGTTGCCTCTGGGCAATAGCCCCGAGGAGACCCAGGTCTATCTGGACCGCATGGATAGCATCCGTACTTGCATCTTGAATGGTGATAAATGGGAAACCCTGGTTGACCAGTATTCCAGTGACCCCTCCAAGCCCCGCAACCACGGTCATTATGGCTTCATCAGCTCCGGTATGTTCCCCTATGGATTTGAGACTGAGGTGTATAATACTCTTCCCGGAGAGATCTCTAAACCCTTTAAGACACAATTTGGTGTCCACATGGTGAGGGTAAATCAGACTCGTGATCGCAATGATGTTCATGCCAAGCATATCTTGAAACTTTTCCCGAAGAATGCTACCGAGGAACAAAAGGCCCAGTGCAAGGCAAAGATAGATTCTATCTATGCATTGCTGAAAGCTGGAGCCAACTTTGAGGAGATGGCACAAAAAGAGTCTGAGGATGGCTCAGCACGTCGTGGTGGTGACTTGGGTTGGTTTGGCCGTGGCCGCATGGTGCAGCCCTTTGAGGACATTGCCTTTAACCTGGCCGATGGTGAAATCAGTGAGCCTTTCGCAACTCAGTTTGGTTACCATATCATCAAAAAAGTGGCTCATGGTCTTCCTTCATTCGAGGAACTTCGTCCCGCTATCGACAACGCGATCAATCGTGATGAGCGTGCAAAAATGATTCGTGACCGCCGCATGAATGATCTTAAGGCCAAGTGCAACTATCGCCCCAATCCCGAGTTGGATCCCTTCCTCACCAAGGCTCTTGCCGCTAGTGGAAAGTTAGACTCAGCGTTTATCGAGCAGAACATCAAGGGCTCTAAAATGCCATTGTTCTTCTTTGGTGACAAGCAATCGACCCCGATGAGAGAGTTGTATTCTCAGCTGAATCTCAAGGCGCTTATCCCTGATGTGGAGAAAGCTAAGGAATACATCCTTTCTAAAGTGGACGCTGTTGCCGAGAAGTCATTGATTGATTATAATGCAGTAGAGCTGGTTAACACTAATCCAGAGTACCGCAACTTGCTTAACGAGTACCGTGACGGCATGCTGCTGTTCGAGATCAGCAACCGCCGTGTCTGGAAGGCTGCTGGCAGGGACACCGTTGGTCTGGAGCAATACTTCGCAGCTAATCGCAGCAGATATAATTGGGACGAGCCCCACTTCAAGGGTATCATCCTCAGCGCCAAGAACGACAGCGTGCTTGAACTTGTTAAGGCTGATGTCATGAAGTTTGGTGCCGATACGCTTACCGATGCACTTCACAACAAATATGGCAATGATATCCGTATGGAGCGCATGGTAGTGAAGCAGGGCGAGAATAACTTGGCCGATTATCTGGCTTTCCACGTGGGTGATAAGCCCGAGCGCAAAGGCTTCCCCGAGTTCATGATTCTTCAAGGCGGAATCATCTATCAGCCTGAGGAGATGGCCGACGTGCGTGGCGCTGTCACCAGCGACTACCAGGATGTGCTGGAGCAGAACTGGAAACAGGAACTTGCCCGAAAATATCCTGCCAAAATCAATAAGAAAGTACTCAAGAAGGTAAAATAAATTTACCGCTTGAAGTAGTGTGATATCAGGGGTTCATTGGACAATGGAATAGTCCTTTGAACCCCATTTTGTATCTTTAGCTCTTTTCTATTACCTTTGTCAACGGTTTTTACAATATAGATGATTATGAAAAGAATCCTGTTTTTGCATTTAATGTGTTTGATGTTGCCGGTTGTGGCGTATTCACAAGCCACTTCATCGTTGCAAGTCAGTGAGTTTGTCCTGTCTAATGGCATGAAGGTGTGGGTCAATGTGGACCAAAGCCAGCCCAAGGTGTTTGGTGCTGTGGTTGTAAACGCTGGCGCCGTCGATTGCCCAAATACCGGCATTGCCCATTACTTTGAACACATTATGTTTAAGGGCACTGATGAACTGGGAACAGTTGATTATGCAGCCGAGCGTGTCTATCTTGACTCGATCTCGATGAAGTATGACCAGCTGGCAAACACGACTGACGATAAGGCGAGAAAGGCGATACAGAAAGACATTAACAGATTGAATGTAAAGGCTGCCGATTATGCTATTCCCAATGAATTCAGCCGCTTGACGTCGCTGTATGGCGGAACTGATCTGAATGCCGGTACATCCTATGATTTCACTTTTTATCACAACACGTTTTCGCCTCAGTTTATTGAGCAGTGGTGTGAATTGAACAGCCATCGCCTCATCCATCCCGTGTTCCGCATGTTCCAGGGTGAACTGGAAACAGTTTACGAGGAGAAGAACATGTACAGTGACGACCCTGCCTCGATGATGCTGGAGCAGATTACGGGCAAATTCCTGGCTGGGACACCCTATGCTTATCCTGTCATTGGCAGTACCGAGAGTTTGAAAAATCCCAAACTCTCGGAGATGGATGCGTTCTATAAAAAGTATTATGTGGCGTCCAATATGGGACTTGTCCTCTCGGGCGATATCGATATCGATGCACTTCGTCCGTTATTGGAGCGTACTTTTGGCCGTTTAGAGCGTGGAGTAAAGCCTGTTAGGGATAAGATTGTCGCGTCTGATATACAAGGTGTGATTGAGGATAAATTCCTGTTCCCCATGCCCCTCATTAAGATGAGCTTAATGCTCTTTAGGGCTCCTGCCAATTATGACCCTGACGTAACGGCCTTGAGAGTGGCATTAAAACTGCTAAATAATGATAACAATACGGGATTGCTCGACGAGTTGACCAACAAGAACCGAGTCTATATGTCGTCAGCCGAGCATATTGGTCTTAACCAGACTGGTGCAGCCATGCTTATTGTGGTTCCAAAACTGTTTTGCAAGGCTAAAACCGCTGAGAATTTGACACTTTCTCAGGTCGAGAAGTTGATTAACGGTGAATTCTCAGATGAACAGCTCATGGCTGTAAAACAGATGCTGCAGCGTGAAGCCGAAATGAATCTTGAGACGATTACCAAGCGGTCAGAGCTGATGGTTGAAGCCATGTCGGCGGGCTTGAGCTGGGAGGATTACGTGAAAATGCAATCGGGCATCAAGGACATCACTCGTGATGAGGTTATGAATGTGGCCCGCAAGTATTTTACAGGGAACTATATGCTGCTTCACAAGAAGAACGGCAAGTGTCCTGTTGAAAAAATAGCAAAACCCGAATTCACCCCAGTGGCCCCCAAGCATAGTGGTGATAAGTCTGCTTTTGCCGAGAGATTGGAGCAAATTCCGGTTAATAACAACGCTCCCAAGTTGATGGATTTTGGCAATGATGTCACTACGGTTACTCTTAAGGGTGGCAATCAGCTCTGTGTCTCAGAGAATCCAGTTAATGACATTTTTTCTTTGTTCATTAATTTCCATAAGGGCAGCAAACATGATAGATTGCTGGAGGCGGCTCCCGACTATGTGAGTGCATTGGGAACCGACTCGCTCGATATCAAGGCCTTCGGGTCAGCCATGCAGCAACTGGGAGCCAATATGGAAATGGGTTCAGATGAACAGGAAACTTTCATCATGCTGACGGGCGAGGAAAAGAACCTGGAAGCCACATTGACGTTGCTCAGTCATTTCTTGGATCACATGAAGCCAGACAAGGAAAAACTTGAGGATTTGAAGGATGCTGCCGGACCAAGTGAGAAAGCCTTCTGGCAGGAGAATTCCGATGTGTTCATGGCCTTGATGAGCAAGGTGATGCTCGGCCAGCAGTCATCTTTTCTCACTCGTTTAACCGCTAAGGCTTTAAAGAAAGTGAGTGCCGATGATTTGGTAACATCGTTTAAGCGGTTATATGACTGTCGCTGTAATGTCTCCTACACGGGCCGCAAGTCTCCCCAAGAAGTGGCTTCGGCGCTGTCAAACCTGTTACCGCAGATATCGGGCACACAGGACCATGCACTGGAGGAAATTGCCCTTCAAGTTCCTCAAGACCTCTCGGTGTACATCTTTGATATGCCTAAATCACGCCAGACACTTATCGGGCTTTATCTTCCTTTGTCTTCGGTAAAGAGTGATCGAGAAAAGACATTGCTTGATCTGTGGGGCGAGTACTTTGGCGGTGATATGTCATCGGTACTGTTCCAAGAGGTGAGAGAGTTCCGTTCATTGGCTTATGCCTCCCAAGGTATTGTTGTCACACCTAAAAGGGCTAACTCAAGTGATCCCAGTGGTTTTGTGGCGGTTGTCGGAACTCAAGGAGATAAGTCAATGCAGGCCATTTCGTTGCTTGATTCTCTGCTCAGCGATATGCCAATAAATAGCGAAAACATGAGAGTGGCACAACAGAGCCTGCTTAACGATGTCAACAATTCCTATCCGTCATTCAGGGGCAAGGCCATTCTTGTGCCCGCCCAGCAGCGTTATGGCTATACTTGTGATGCTAATACCGTGCTTGTTGAATTGCTGCCCTCGATGACACAAAACGATGTGGAGTCATTTTATCGCCAACAAGTAAAGGATAAACCATACCAACTGATGATCGTGGGTAATGTAAAGAATTTAGACCTTAAGATGTTGTCACGATATGGCACTATCGTGAAAGTCAAAAAAGATGATATCTACAAGACTAAAGAGCCTAAAAAGTAATTAATATATTTTTGGTAACAGGCTTTCTAGCCTAGATATGTATATTGAATGGTTTCTTATGCGAGGATAAAGCATGAGAAACCGTTTGTTATCATTTGGATAAATAGGTAACTGATAAATTATTAAACAAGATGATGGATGAGATTTATCGATAAAAAAATGACTTGTTTAATGGTTTTAAATAGTTATGAATATTAAAATTAATGAATTTTGTGATTTTTTGACCAATTTATTGCCGCTCTTAATTTTTTGTAATAAATTTGCGGCTCGTTTGAGCGTTTAACCTGCCTTCTATTTAAGGGATTAGATATAATCGGGCGATTGTAAAAATATTTATGATTTAACAACATGTTACGACAACTACTTAAATCGGCAATAATTTTGCTGGCTTTATTTGTATTGCCTATACAGGCGATGGCAATGTTTAGCGGGATGAATGGCATGTATATTGAAATGAACAACAATGACGGCGACTTGACGGACAATGTTATGTTTGTTGTTAATGAAAAAGACGTGTCGATAGTATTAAATCCTGCCGAGGCTGTTCTAATGGTTGGTAATACTCTGCAGATTGAGGCAACCGTACTGCCTGAAAACGTTAATCATGTAAAGTTAGTATGGGACTCGAGAAACAAGAAAGTTGCTACAGTAAATGAATCTGGTCTTGTGACTGCAGTAGGTCCTGGCGAGAGTGTGATTACCGCATCGCTTCAAACCGTGGTTGATGGAGTGATTAGCACACTGTCCGCTGAATGTAAAATACGCGTTGAGAGGCCAGTTGAATCGATTGTGTTGAATCCCACTAATGCCGTTCTTGAGGTAGGAGATAACTTGCCTATTATGGCAACCGTATTGCCTGAGGATGCAACTAATAAAACTTTACAATGGACATCTAATAACACCGCTGTTGCTTCGGTTGACGATAATGGCGTTGTAATGGCGTTGGCTCCAGGTGATTGTATGATTATTGCATCGTGCGGCGATGTTGAAGCCACTTGTCAGATTAGGGTTAAAGATCCAGTTATTCTTGCCGACTCAATTGTGGTAGTTGGAGAAAAGAATGAGATTGAAATCGGTGAGGTTTTGAATCTTGAAGCTATCGTATATCCCGAAAACACGTCCGATACCCGTTTGACTTGGGAATCTAGTGATAATAGTATTGCGACCGTAGTTGAATATGGTCATAATCTGGGAATTGTGACCGGTGTGGCTCCCGGTACGTGTGATATCTATGCGATATGTGGCGAAGTAAGAACCAGGGGTACTTACCAAATAACAGTTAAGAATCCGGTTGTTTTTGCTGAGTCGGTTGTGTTAGATCCCTCTGAGGCAGAGCTTCAGGTAGGAGGAACGATTGAGATCCGCGCCACCGTATTGCCCGATAATGTGACCAATTCATCATTGAAATGGTGTTCCAGCGACGAAACCGTTGCAATTGTCAGCAAGAATGGCGTTGTGACGGCTGTAGGCCCGGGTTCATGTGACATTACAGCGACCTGTGATGAAGCTGTGGGTATATGCCATGTCACAGTTTTGCCTCCAGCTATATCTGCCGATTCGGTTGTCCTTGACCCGACTAGCGCAGAACTTGAAGTTGGTGCAAGCATTACTATTGCTGCAACAGTACTTCCTGAAAATGTGACCAATCCCGAATTGCTTTGGCAGTCAAGCGATGAAGCAGTAGCTACCGTTAGCCAGAATGGTGTTGTGACGGCTGTAGGTCCTGGCTCATGTGACATCACGGCGACCTGCGGTAACGCAGTGGGCACATGCCATGTAACAGTTCTAGAACCCATTATCTATGCCGAATCTGTGGAGTTGGATCCTGTCGAGGCGGAACTTCAGGTAGGAGGAACGATTGAGATTAGGGCCACCGTGTCTCCTGATAATGTAACCAATCCCGAATTGACCTGGGAGTCTAGCGATGAAGCAGTAGCTACCGTTAGCCAGAATGGTGTTGTGACGGCTGTGGGCCCTGGCTCATGTGACATCACAGCGACCTGCGGTAACGCAGTGGGCACATGCCATGTAACAGTTCAAGAACCCATTATCTATGCCGATTCTGTGGCGGCGGCCACCGTCGTGGCGGCTCTTCCCCTAGGCGGCACCTTCGAGTCTAGGGCCACCGTGTCTCCTGATAATGTGACCAATCCCGAATTGGTTTGGCAGTCTAGCG
>JAEETL010000010.1 GCA_016290325.1 Muribaculaceae bacterium | reverse complement strand
AAGGTGTCGGCAGTTCAAAGAACGGCCGCGAGAGCGAAAGCAAACGCCTCGGCGTGAAGATTTTTGGTGGTCAGTTTGCCAAGGCCGGTAACATCATCCGCCGTCAGCGCGGTACCCAGCACCGTCCGGGCAAGAACGTAGGTATGGGCAAGGACCACACCCTCTATGCCCTGGTTGATGGCACTGTAGAGTTCCAGCACCGCGCTGGTCACATCTACATCAATGTGAATCAGGACACTCCCAAGGAGGAACAGAACTAAAGAAACAACCCAACAAAAAGCAAGGGTGGACGCCATTTAGGTATCCACCCTTGTTTTTTTGTCGCTGTGATGTCAATCAGTATTCCTCGGCCTCGATATCGATGATGCGGGGATCGTTGGGATCAATGTGAGGAATAGTGAGTTCCATCTCCTCGCCTTCCTCGGGACCAAACCACTCGCGCAGTCGCTCACGGGCTTTGCGCTCGATCTCGGGCGTGATATACTTCCTCATCGTGAATAAGGCCCACGCCAGCGCGGCAAGGTCATCGGTAAATCCCAAACCCAAGATGATGTCAGGAATGAAATCCAACGGCAGGATGAAATAACCCAAAGCGCCCAGGACCTTGTACTTCAAGCTTGAGGGCACCGCCGGGTCACGAGCCACATAATAGAGCACGAGGACATAATAGACCGCCTTGCGGCCCGCCTTTTGGGCGACCTTCTTCAACTTCTTCCACAACGAATTATCGTTGAAGTACTTGGCGTAGTCGTCAAGGTTGAAATTCTTGTAGTTTGACATTGTCGTATAACTGTAATGGTCAATTTCACTACCATCACAGCAAATCCTATGCCAAAAACCTCTTTCGGTCTCTATCTGCCAATCAAAATGCAGTTGAGGGCCTTAGTTCTTTTCCTGCATGTCGGCCAGAATCTGCTGTAGCTGGGTGTCGGCCTCGGTGAGTTTTTTGCGGCAGATGTCGAGTAACTGCTTGCAGCGCTTGGTGTAATCGGTCAGGTGATCGATGCTGCACTGCGGGTCTTGCATCTTTTGCACGAGCTGCTCCAATTCGGTCACAGCCTGGGTATAGGTCATTTGGGTATTCTCTTCCATTATCTATTGTGTCTTATTGTTGTTGATTGTTCACGTTGTCGATGGTAGCGTCAGCCTTTCCTGTGGCAAACTGCACGGTAACGGGGTCTCCAGGCTTCAGCTGGGTTGCGGCCGTAATGCACTTGCCCTCTTTCATCACCAAGGAATAACCACGGCGCAGGGTGTTGAGCGGCGACAACAGGGTAGCTTTTTCATCAAGTGACTGCAGTCGCTGCTTCTCGCGCAACAAAGTATTGGCCACGGCATCCCCCATGCGTTCGACTGCCCGCTCCAAGCGTGAACGTTGGGCAGTGATGAGGTTGACAGCGGCAACAGGCAAAGCCCGAGCACAGCTATCGAGTTTCACCCTGTTAGTGTCCAAGATGCTACGGGCAGTAGCGGGAATCATAGTCCCGTAATAGGCCAGTTGCTCCCTCGCACGAGCGATTGTCTCGCGTACGGTCGTGGCGATCTCATCCTGCAAATCGTTGAGATGGGCCAGCGCATCAGTGCCACGCTGGATCAGCCACTCGGCAGCAGCAGTGGGTGTCTTGACGCGCATGGCGGCAACAAAATCCAGCACCGTGACATCACGCTCATGGCCGATGCCCACAATCACAGGAATGGGGAACTGGGCGACTGCTGACGCCAAGTCATAGTTGTCAAACGAATTGAGCTCGGATGTCGCTCCACCGCCACGGATGATGACCACGCAGTCAAACAGGTCAATCGAGGCGTTGATGCGGTCGAGGGCGGCAAGCACAGTGGGTACCGTCTGGGCACCCTGCATCGAAGCGCTGAACAGGCATGTGTAATACTTCAAGCCATAGGCATTACTATGAAGCTGATTCATAAAATCGCCATAACCTGCCGCGCCAGCAGCCGAGATGATCGCGATGCGCTGGGGCACCTCGGTCCACGGCAACTGCTTATTCATGTCGATAATTCCCTCGGCCGTCAGTCTATTGATGATTTCCTGCCGCTGGCGCGCCAAATCGCCCAAGGTGAACTCGGGATTGATGTCGTTGATCACCAGTTTGAAGCCGAACAACCGATGGTAGGTGGCCGTCACCTTGAGCAAGAGTTTCATGCCATTGCCAAAGGGCTGACCTGTCGCATTTTTAAACTTATAATACAGGCTGCCGTAATTGCTGGCCCAAATGGCTGCACTGATTTTAGCGATGGTATTCCCCGACGGGTCCTTCTCAATCAGTTCCATATAGCAATGTCCCTTTACCAGACGCATATCCACAGCCTCGGCAATGACCCACTGGTTATGCAGGTCGCTACTACGGCTAATGGCGTTCTCGATGCGCGCATTAAGGGCGCTCAGGGTCATGCCTTGAGGCGGGTCGGGAAAAAGGGACTGGCCGTTCACTTTACTGGCTTGATTTTAGTGCCGCTCATGCGGTAAGTGATTGATGGCTTTATATAAGGGGCAAAACGCTTGAATTCATTGGGAGCAAGAAACTGCTCGAGCCCGTGGGTAGCTTCCACTAAATTGTGATTATCACCCTTAAAGCTCAGTTGAATGAGCGGGAAAATCATCGCATCCTGCAAGTCGGCACGCAATTCACGGGGCATCTTTTTCACGAGGAAATCATCGATGCCAGGCATCTTGAAATGCCTGTCGGTGCGCAACATCTGCCATTTGCTGTTCCACAGCGTCAGGCGGCTGTCGGGCACAGGGGTCATTACCGTCTCGATAACAACGATGACCGTGTCGTGCGTGCCTGTTGTCAACATGCGCATCTCCACCACCCTGCTCTCGCTGGTCTGCAACTTGAGATAGACGCTATCAAGCTCAATGAACTGGCTCGTTCCTCCCAAGTTGTTGGGTACAGCAACGGTTTGACCGCTATTGTAATAATCCACTAAGTCCAAGCGGTTGGTACGGGTCAACAGCGGGAAAACGTTGCCAGGCTCACTGGCAAGAAAGTCAGCAATTGTGCGTGCCGCTCCCACCGATGGCAGCAAAACCATTGATAAGGCGATGATGGCCAAAAGACGTTTCATGTTCACTCAGATGCTACAATTTTGATACAAGGTGGGCCCCGGTCAAAGAGCCCACCTTAGATAATAAGTTCCTCGTTGGGTTTAGTTGGACCCGTACTGTTTCTTCACCTCGGGCAACCACTTGATGATGTCAGAGATGCGGGTTGCATGGCTCGGGTGCGAACTCATGAACTCGGGCGGCTCCTGGGTTGTCGTTGCAGCCATTTTCTGCCAGAAGGTGACAGCCACATCAGGGTTATAACCTGCAATGGTCATCAGCACGAGACCCATCTTGTCGGCCTCACTCTCATGTTTGCGCGAGAAGGGCTGCATCACACCATACTGGGCGCCTAGACCATACACCTGTTGAGCAATCTGCTGGGTAGCAGCGCTCTTGCCACTGGTGAGGATGCCAATAGCGTTAGCTCCATACTCGGCGAGCACCTGCTGACTCATGCGCTCATTACTGTGTTTAGCCACAGCGTGAGCCACCTCATGTCCAATGACCACAGCCAACTCGTCGTCGCTGCTGGCCAGGTTCAAGATGCCTTCATAAACCACGATTTTTCCTCCAGGCATACACCAAGCGTTCACCTCATCACTCCTGACAAGATTGAACTCCCAAGCAAAATTCTGAAGTTCACTCTCCAGGCCGGCATACCTGAGATAGGCCTCGGTAGCTGCCGCGATGCGCTGGCCCACACGAGTAACCTGTGCACTCTGGGTCTTGTTGGTCGAGATGGGCGCGGTCTGCATGAAACTGGCGTACTGCTGCAGGCTAGCCTGCAACACCTCTTGGTCGCTCACGAGATTCAACTGTTTGCGGCCCGTAATGGGTACTGAACCGCAGCTGGTGAGCAGCATCGCCGCTACAGCCAACATTGCAATCACTTTTTTCATAATCGGTAGATTTTTGAGTTATACTAAAGAAAATATATACTTAATGAGTTTGAACCACTTCGGTAGGGGGCAGGCTGGAATTGCGACGGTCAATGGCATCAACCACACGCGTTGCGAGTTTCTTGAATGCCATGCCCGAGATGTCGTTCATGCGCACAACAGGCTGGCCGTCGTCACTGCCCTTGCAGATGCTGGCGACAAGGGGAATCTGACCCAACAGCTCTACGCCCAGCTTCTCGGCAAGATCCTTGCCGCCGTCACGCCCGAAGATGAAGTACTGCTCATCGGGATGGGTTGCCGGAGTAAACCACGACATGTTCTCAACAATGCCCAACACAGGCACGCCCACATGCTCACCCATGAACATGCTGATGCCCTTGCGCGCGTCGGCCAGTGCCACTTGTTGCGGCGTAGTAACCACGATGGCACCCGTGATAGCCAACGTTTGAACAAGGGTCAAATGGATGTCGCTGGTGCCAGGGGGCAAGTCGATGATGAAGTAGTCCAGTTCGCCCCAGTCGGCCTCGTTGATGAGCTGTCGCAAGGCATTGCTTGCCATGGCTCCACGCCACAGCACCGCCTTCTCCTTGTCAACCAGGAAGCCTAGCGAGAGCATCTTCACACCATATTTCTCCAGGGGAATGATGAGGTTCTTGCCATCGACCTCATGCATGTAGAGCTGCTCGTCCTCGGCACCAAACATCTTAGGCATCGAGGGACCGAAAATATCGGCATCCAGCAATCCTACCTGGTAGCCCTGCAAGGCAAGTGCTACAGCCAGATTGCAGGCGATAGTGGATTTACCCACACCGCCTTTACCCGAGCTCACAGCGATGATATTCTTCACACCGGGTAACGGTTTGTCAACTTTGCGCACAGGATTGTCTTGAGCGCTTTTCACGCCGATGTTTCCCTTGATGTCCACCTCAGCGCCCACATGGGCGAGGATGGCAGCCTCGGCCGCCTTGACCACACTCTTGATAAAGGGGTCGGTGGGTTTCTCGAACGTGAGCGAGAAGCTCACGCGGTTGCCGTCGATGCGTATGTCGTCATTCAGCATACCCATTTCCACGATATCCTTTCCTGTTCCAGGATAACGTACCGTGCGCAGGGCATCAATGATTAAATTCGGATAAATGGTCATATTATATTCAAAGTTTATGAGTTAAATGTTATTAGATGTGTTGTTATCAGGCATAAGCTGCGGCATCTGGATGTACCCACGGTTGTAGCTACGGTAGGTGTCAGGCTCAATATCAATGTCGGGTTCAATCAATTCCATGCCATGAGGCAGTGCAAATTTGATATACTTAATGGTCAGGCCGCGTTCCAGCCACTGCATCTCGTAATGGGTCTTGATGTCCAGAATATCGTCGGCAAGCCCACTGGCATAGAGGTCATCGGTGTCAGTCTCAACAGGGAGATGGTTCTCCTGCACCAGCGCGTGGGTATAGGTGTAAAGGAAGGGGCTGTCGGTCTTCAGGTGAACAATGCCGCCATCACGCAGGATGTGGCGGTAATTGTCCAGGAAGCGCGTTGAGGTCAGCCGCTTGTTCACCTTCTTCATCTGCGGGTCGGGGAAAGTAATCCATATCTCGGAAACCTCGTCAGGAGCAAACATGCGATCGATAAGCTCGATATTCGTGCGCAGGAAAGCCACGTTGGGCAATCCCAACTCGGTGGCCATCTTGGCACCAGTCCACATGCGCGCGCCCTTGATATCCACACCGATGTAGTTCTTATCGGGGAAACGCCGCGCTAGCCCTACAGCATACTCTCCCTTACCGCATCCCAACTCGAGCACGATGGGGTTGCCGTTCTTGAAATAGAGCTCATTCCACTTGCCGAGCATGGGGCATCCGCCCTCCTGGGTCACTACCGCAAAGGGAAACTGGAACACACACTGCATGCGCTCCATGTCGGCAAATTTCTTGAGTTTGTTCTTTCCCATTCTATGTTATCTTATAGCGATTTTATAAGACTTACCATTTAGCACCACGACATAGATGCCAGGCTCCAAATTGTAGCGGTTCACCCCTGCCGTGAGTGACAAGTCACAGGTGGTGCCATTAACTGCCGCTACCATGGCTGGGCCGTTGAAGTGGGTATCGATACACAATGTGCGCCCTTCAACCCACACACGATCGTTTTGGGCCATCAAGTCCTCGACACCGGTGGTATTATTCACCCGGGCACTGCAATCGGCCACATGCCAACCGACGTTTTCGTCATCGGACAACAAGATTCCGCTCAAAATGATCTCACTCTCGCTGGCTAAGTCATCATCGGCTCGAACAGTGATTGAGAATACCCCGTCGCCATTGTCATCAAAGGCGGAGTGACTGAGAGAATACAGCACTGCGCGTGACGTTGTAGCGTCCATCGCACAAGTCTCGTTGACATATCCTTGAGCGCCACGGCTTTCCACCAATGACAATCCTGGCGGCAGGATAATGTCACACTGCAATGCACTGTAACCACTCGCATTATCGAGCTTGATGCGCAACGTGCGCTCCTCGCCCGGTTGAATCTGCACATCATCCAGATATATCTGGTCCTGAGTGTCATTCATCATCGATGACATATAGGAGCTGCTCATGATAATGGTAAGCACTGCATTGATATCTGAGATATTGATCTCGCTATCCTCGTTCACATCGGCGCGACGCATGAAATCGTCATCATAGACGTGACCAAGAATGATGCTAATGAGCGCGTTGATGTCGGCAATATTCACCTCGCCATCACCATTCACGTCACCACGCAGCCATCCGTCATCGAACTTGAACTTTTTCCATTGCTCGGCAGCCTTGTATAGGTCAACTGAGCCATCGGGCACGATCAATGGAATTTTGCCCTGATTCACACCAACCCAAACTTTCTCGCCCAGGTCAGGTACTTCTTCGGCATTAGAAATGAGTTTTTTCAAACCAATCATTCCTGCCATTGAACGGGTGCCCATCCAAGTCATTGTCTTGGGCAGCTCCACAACCGACAGATTAGATACATTATATAAGACATAGTCGCCGAATGATGAAACACCGGTTAGCACCAAACCGTCATTAAGACCAGTGCCAGCAAGCAGGAAGTCATTAAGCTGTCTCAACCTGCCGCCTAAGCTGATTTCAGTTAAATCGGTGGCATACAGGAAAGCGCCATCACCCAAATCGGTCAAGCTGGTAGGCATCTTAGCCGTGGTAACAGGTGTCAAAACCATGGCCCAATCGCCAATCTCGGCCAGATGATTACTGGATGTCAAATCCAACGTGCGGATTCCAGTCCCTGCCAGGGCGCGCTCACCAACCGACTTTACTGATGACCCTAGCTTAATTGTCGTCAAGGCGGGGCAGTCCATCAAAGCAGTAGCGTCCAACTTGCGCAACCGGCTGGAAGAGGCCACCTTGAAACTGGTAAGCGAGGAGCAGCGCATGAACGCACCATAGCCCACAACCGTTACACTGGCAGGCAGCTGAATCGCAGTCAGTGCCGTACAGCCGGCAAAAGCGAAGTCAGCTATACTATCGAGCGTTGCAGGCATATTGATAGTCGTGAGTCGCGAGCAACCGGCAAAGGCAGCCTCGCCAATCACAGTCGTGGCAGCAGGCAATGTCACACGTGTTAACGCCATATCGGCAAAACATCCTACCGGGAGGGCATCGGCGGCAAAATCCCATCGCCAGTAATGGCGGTCGGTCGTGCGGCAAGCTTCAATTCTTACTTCCTCAAGATCCAATGTTTGGAGCCGGCTAAGATTTCCCGAAATAAAATAAAAATCATCGGCATTCATCGTGCCAGTCACCTTTAATGTCGTGATATCCAGATTGGTAACCTTATCAGAAAGACTACCAGCGGTATTAGCGACCTCAAGTGCCTGAGCGTGAATCGCTATGAGAAACAGTATCGCGAAAATGATATTCTTACTCATTTTTAATCCTGATTAATCGTGTTAAACATGCAAATATAGTGTATTTTAAAGAAACAATACCCAAATTTAACAAAAAATGCGCCACGCGCAATTTAGGGGGTCTTGCCATACCACCATAAATAATGACAGCGCCGTCGCTAACTGGAGTGACGGCACTGTGAAAAAACACAATTAAAACTTGTTTCTCGAGTGTAAGCGAGAAATTACTTGATGACCTTTACGGTTGATGATGTACCGTCGGTGTAGGTAGTAACGACGATGTTGATACCGTCAAACGGTCTATCACTCTCCTGACCAGCCACGTTGATGTAGCGGACAGCGGCAATCTCCTTGTTTACGGTCACTTGCTCAACACCCGATGTGTTATTCATCGCACCCATAGCGTCACCGGCAAGGTATACCAGATGCTTAGGAGTTACCAACAATACATTGGTAAGGGTCATTTCGGCCTCCTGGGCATCAAAGTCATCGTCGGCGGCAAGCGTCAAACGAACGATATTGCCCTCGTTGCCTTCAAAGTTCTGCAGGCCCATCGAGATACCCATGAGGGTGTAAATATTCTCCTCAATCTCGTGCTGACGTGCATAATAGCCGTGACCTTCACCACGGTTAATGCCCTTGACACTCACGAGTTTCACACCCTGAGGCAGAACGATCTCGCACTGCATGGCCGTGTACTCATGCTCATCGTTATTGAGTGCTACATCCACCGTGCAGGTACCACCAGCAGTGAGGGAAATCGCCTCAAAACTTAAAGCGTCGCTCGTGGTGAGGCAGCGTTCACCGGCAAGGGCACGGATGCGCTGCAGCGACTTCTTGGCATTACCGTTGAGCAGCATGTCGATAAGTGCAGTCACATCGGCAATCGAGATGTCGCCATCATGAGTCACGTCAGCAGCCTGAAGATTGATATCACCGGAGCTATTCAGCAGGTAGTCAATCAATGTGGTCACGTCGGCAATCGTCACAAAACCATCATTGTTCACGTCACCCAAGATGAAGTCATCATTCTGGAAGAAGAAGTTCATCCATTGGTCAGCCTGACGGTACATATTGGTGCTCTCGGCATCGGGGGCAATCAGGGGTACTGAAGGCTGATCCACGCCAGCCCAAACCTCATTACCCAGCTCAGGCACTTCATAAGCGTCGGTCCTGAGGGTTGACATACCAATCATACCAGCCATGGCGCGGTCGCCCAGATAAACGATGGTGGAGGGCAACCACATGGTGTCGATGTCCTGGCTATTGTTGTAGAATGCAAAGTTGCCGATATGGGTCACACCATTCCTGAGCACACTGCCTGTATGGAGCTGGCCGTCACCAGCAAAAGCGAAATCACTGATGTGGTCAATCGTCTGACGGGGACCAGGAGCAGCACGGCGGGTGGTTCCATCCTTGGGAGCACCAGGCAGAGTCACATAAGAAAGCTGCTGGTTGTGCGAGAAGGCACCTTCACCCAGATGGGTCATGCCATTTGGCAACTGGATGCTGGTCAATTGCGTCTGAGCCATAGCCCAGTCACCAATCGTTCCCAGTCCAAGCGTAGTAATGTCAATGTTGGCGAGTCCTGAATTGATAAACGCCTCCTCGTCGATGCGGTTGATGCGGCAAGTGGGATCAAAAGTCACTGTCGTCAGAGCTGTACAGCCATTGAACGCACCCCTAAGGATGTAGTTCACGTTAGCGCCAACCGAAACATTGTTCAGGCGATAATCACCCAAGAAAGCAAAATCGCCAATGGACTTGGAGTTAATCACCGCGCTTGTCATCGACTCACAACGTGAGAAAACGCCTTTTCCCATAACCTGAACAGCCATCGGCAATTCAATGCTGGTCAGTCCGCTGCCTGAAAAAGCATAATCGCCAATATAGCACAAGGTGGAGGGCAAAGTGATGCTTGTAAGCTGCTTGCATCCGGCAAAGGCGGCATAGCCAATCGACTCAAGATTCAACGGCAATTTCACTGTCGTCAGCTTTTTGCCAAAGAATGCCGTGCGAGGGATCTCGTTGGCGACATAGTCGGTGACCGTGCCATAGAGCGTCACACCACTGCTTAACGGAACAATCGTCGCCTGGCTCAGATCTAACGATGTGAGCTCATTGAGCGAGTTGGTGATAAACAAGAAATCACGGGCGTCCAAGGTGCCATTTACCACTAACGTAGTGATATTAAGGTTATTATTCACCTTTTCGGCAAGCTGGCCCGCCGTGTTGTTCACGATCAAAGCATGGGAGCTGAATGTCGTGATTGCCGCTAAGAGCAGCATGAAAAACAATTTACGCATATCGTATTCTCTTGTCGTTTTGATGTGTACTATATCTATTTTAACCTGCAAATGTACACATTTTTTTACTGGCACAATGACATTTAACTATTTTTTTTGCTTTTTGGCGCCTTGATGGAGTTCTCGACCGATGGGACTCAGTTGCCCCTTGTCGTGTCGAAGTTATGCAAAAATATTACTAAAAGTAGATACTCGCTCAAGAATTATTGCTAACTTTGCAGCCCATGGCAGTAACGCTGACATATATCCAAGACCAATTGAGGCCCGAGCTTGATGCCCTCAGCACGATTATCTCACAGACGCTGAAGAGCAATAGCGAGTTGACTAATAGCATTGTTACCAATTACCTTAAGAGTAAAGGTAAGATGCTAAGGCCCATTGTCGCCCTGCTAAGCGCGAAATTCTTTGGAGGAATCAATGAAAAGGCTCTCCAAGGCGCTGCTGCCCTAGAGCTGCTGCACAACGCGTCGCTCATCCACGATGACATCATTGACGAGGCCACCGAGCGCCGCGGACTCCCGACAATCAACAGCGTGTGGAGCAACCATGTGGCGGTACTCGTGGGCGACTTCTTTGTTACGGGAGCCCTGCGTTGCGGCGTTGCCACGGGTGATTCGCGCATCCTGTCAGCGCTGGCCGACATGGGCCGTGACCTGTCGCTTGGCGAGATTGACCAGGTTGACATCGCCCGCAACCGCAATATCGACGAGGCCATCTACATGGACATCATCCGCGACAAGACGGCATCCCTGTTTGAGTGTTGCGCAGCCGTGGGCGGATATGCCAATGATGCCTCTCCCGAGGCCATCGACGAGATGCGCCGCTATGCACGCCTGCTAGGCCTGTGCTTCCAGATCAAGGATGACACCTTTGATTATTATCACAACCCCATCATCGGCAAGCCCACGGGCAACGACCTGCGCGAGGGCAAGATCACGCTGCCGCTCATCTATGCGCTGGGGCGCACCGATCTGCCCGAGCACGATGAGATGCTGCAACTCGTCAAGAAGGAGAACCTGTCGAGCGAGGACATCGACCGCCTCATCAACTTTGCCAAGGAAGCGGGAGGCATTGACTATGCCTACCAAACCATGAAACGACTGCGTGACGAGGCCGCACAGATTCTCGCCCCCCATGCCCAAAACGACACTGTCAAGGAATTCATGGATATCTTTGACTACGTCATCGAGCGCAAACTCTAAGTCCACCCGCACAACTGCCAGCCGAGGTCATACCCTCCTCGGTTTTCCACATGTAATTATCGCTAATCTTATCATGAATTGACGGCCCAATTCACGTAAATAGAATTAGGGGAGCGATCTAGCCATCGACCCTGCGAAAATACGACTCTGCATTTAACCGTGCTAAGGCACAGGAAATAAAAGAATTTTATTGGGGTTGATAGGCCACTATGGGCTTTAAGGACCTTAGATAAACAGAAAAGGAACCCTGATTAAGGATTCCTCTTTTGGCGGTGTGTACGTGACTCGAACACGCGACCCCCTGCGTGACAGGCAGGTATTCTAACCAACTGAACTAACACACCATGTTACAAATCTCGCGAAATGCGGTGCAAAGATAATGCAAATGTTTTCAATCTTGCAAATATTTTGTCGTTTTTTTAATAAAAAGTGCCTATTTTAAGTCCTCAGCGTTATTTCTTATCCTTTTCATCGTCCTCACCGATGATATCCACACGGACGAGTTCAATCCTAGCCGCGGTCTTGCGTTCGATGGTAAAGCGGTAAGGGGGCAAGTCAAACACTTCGCCCACATTGGGAATGGCCTCGTTCTCGGCCAACAGGTAGCCTGCAAGGGTCTGGTAGTCGTCGCTCTCGGGAATATCGAGGTGGAACCTCTCATTGATTTCCTCGATTTCCATGCGCCCCGAGAATTCATAGCTCGTTTCGCTTAGTTGTTTAGCCGTGAGGCGATTGCGATCGTGTTCATCCTCAATTTCACCGAAGATTTCTTCCACGAGGTCCTCGAGAGTGACCATGCCGCTAGTGCCACCAAACTCATCGATGACAATGGCCATCGAGCGTTTCTCGTCCATGAGTTGCTGCATCATCTTGCGAGCCAGCAATGTCTCGGGGGCGAAAACGACGGGTTTGAGGCGCGTCTTCCAGTCCACATCGGTGACAAAGAGCTCACTCACCTGAATGAATCCGATGACATCGTCGATGTTCTCTTTATAGACCACAATCTTGGACAGGCCTGAGCGGGTAAAGAGCTTGACCAGGTCGGCACGCTCGGTGTCCTCGACATTAACGGCGACAATCTCATTGCGTGGTACCATGCAGTCCCTCAGTCTAGTGTCGCTAAAGTCAAGGGCATTCTCAAAGATTTTCACCTCGCGCTCGACGGTTTTGTTTTCGTCCTCACGCTTGTCGATATTCTCCTGCAGATAGGCATCAAGCTCATCGACCGTGAGCAACCTCATGCGCGTGGAATCAATTTTGACACCAAACAGTTTCATCAACGCTGCCGACATCCACTCGGTAAAGCGAGAGATGGGATATAGCAGACAATAAACCATGAAAAGCGGTATGGATGCCGTGCGCAACGAGGCATTGGGATTGATGCGGAACATCGTCTTGGGTACAAACTCGCCAAAGACAAGGATGATGAGCGTGGCAATCAGCGTCTGGGCCAACAGCAACAACGCCTCGTTGTGTATCCACTGTTCCAAGGGAATGGTCAGCAACTTGGCCATGGCCATCGAGTAAACGATATTGGCGATATTGTTGCCGATGAGCAGGGTGGAGATGAACATCTCGCGGTTGCGGTAATATATGTTGAGAATGCGGTTAATGATACCGCCTCGTGCCATCTCAATCTCGGCACGCACCTTGTTGGAGCTCACAAAGGCGATCTCCATGCCCGAGAAGAAAGCCGAGCACAGAAGCGCGATGAGCGCAATAATTAGCGGTGTTGTATAAACTGAATCCAAAATGCAGTTGCTATTGATTATTTCTATTTGGTTTCATTATGGCGTCGTTTGTGGCGCATTGCCGCTTCCCGGATGGGGCATTCGGCTCTCATCGATGGGGAAGATCGCCTCAACCTGCTTCAACTGATAGGTAGTTAACTGTTCGTTAGACTCATATCCGTAGCCCTCGATGATGCGTCCCTGTTTCTCGATGTGGATAAACGCGTCGCTGTACATCTTGTGTTCATGCTGGTTCCACATGAGTTCATCGGTAAGCACCACATCGTTGTGCACGTTAGTGATGCGCACGTTACCCGTGAGAGTCCACAATGCCTTATTTTTATCAAAGTAGGCCGAGTCACACTTGATGGTCGAAACAGGATTATAGTTAACGTCCAGTTCCTCGCAGGTCACACCCTTAGGGAAGGTCCAATGTGGCTCCTTGGCCTCCTCATACATGTTCCACAACTTGGTAGCGATGCGGTAGCGGGTGTGTCCCGATTCACTGATGATCGTCTGGACATCGGTTGTCGTCATGGTGGGGACCTCCTCGGGGTTAGTAGGATGATCGACCATAGTGGTAGTATTATCCTTACATCCACTGAATATTGCCACCACGACGAGGGCAAGCGCTATGTGCAACAGATATCTCACCGAATTAGCGGATGCGGTTCTTCCAGAACCACAGCTCATTGAATGTCACACCGAGCGTGATGTTGAAGTAGTTTTCGGTAATCAATTGGACGGGGCTGGTTTGGCGATGGCGCCACTCCAATCCCAGGTTAACCATCGTCCTTTCACTGACGCCAGGGGCAGGAAGACCAATGCCGACGCTGATACCGTAGTCGCGAACGTTATTCCCATTGTAATTCAGGTAATCGTGGTTATAGAACAGACCAGCCCTGAATGCCATGGTTCCCACATAGCTGGCGCGATGGTTAGGAGTGAACTGCACACCGGCAGCCACCTTCCATCTGTCATCGAACTGCATCGCTTGAGGCTCAAAGCCACCTATGGGATGATACTTGGCATCGCTCCACTTCTGATAGGTGTAGTCGGCTTCAATCGTGAGCTTGCGGTTCAAGTTATAGCTGAGACCCGCGCCGATGGTTGCCGGTTGCTCATAATTGCCTTTCATCGAGGTATAGCCTACGGTGTCAAGACTATTGTCCTGGCTGTCATATCTTGTACCCCATGTGTTGCCGTGGAATGACTTCTTAGGTTGGTAAACGACACCAAGCGTGAGGTGGTCACGGCCTTTCATCAAGGGCAACCTATATTGGACACCAAGTTGAGTGTTCCAATCACGCATTCTCATGTTGCGGGTGAAATAGCTCGTCGATGTTGACGTGATGAGTGTCGTGTTGCTTGTCGAACCAAAGAGGTAAGCAAAATTGAAACCCACTTTAAGGTTCTTGATCGGCTCATAACCGGCGCCTAGATAGAGTTGGTTGAAACCACCACTACCACTACGCTGCTCCATGCCATTGTCCAGGTCGCCACCGTAAGAATAGCCCACTGAAGAGTAAGGCAACAGACCGAAAGAGACACCCAGTTTCTTGATTACTCTAAAATGGCCCGTCAGATAGTCCAACCCGCCACTGAAGTTGTAGCCCTTGTTGCCGTCTTCCTTGCTCCACAAATTAGAAAGGTCAACGCCCACATCCCACAGGAATGTCAGTGAATCCACGTCGGCATAGGAAGCCGGGTTCATCACGTTAATGACGCGCCCGCCATTCATCGCATAGCCCACGCCACCCATCGAGCGCTGGATACTTGACACATTGTCGTTGATCATGCCATAGCCCATCTTGGAGTAGGGTGTGGTAACAATCTGAGCCTGTGCTACGCCGCATCCTATTGCGGCAGCAATCAGTAATAGTGTTATCTTCTTAACGATTTTCATTCTTTTCATTGTATAAGTAGATGCGGTTGAGTCCTTCAGCCGCAAGATGTTCTTGATAAATGACTGCATCCTCCTCTAAACGGCTGTGCAGCAATTTGCCGTCACCACCAGTGAGAAAGACCGTCAAGCCAGGATGAGACTCCCTGAGCGTTGCGATGCACGACCTGATCTCGCCCAACAGACCTAACATCACCCCACTGCGTATTGCTGTTGGCGTATCATAGCCCATGATGGGCGTCTCACCATCGGCGTCCACAAGAGGCAGGCGCCCCGTGTGCTCGTGCAGTGACTTGAAGCGCAAACCCAGTCCTGGGGCGATGTTCCCACCCACAAAACAGCCGTCGTCAGTCACCAGGTCATAGGTGATGGCGGTGCCGGCATCAATAATCAGCACGTTGCCCCCCTGAGCAATGCTCCACGCGCCAACGGCCGTCGCAATGCGGTCGCGTCCTAGCGTTTGAGGCGTGCGGTAGCCTAATTTGATGGGCATCGGTGTCTCGTGAGTGAGGTTCAGCACACGGCTGCACCGCTGCCCGACGAGTTGCTCCACACGCTGGCTAGCCTCGCTAGAGGCCGTGCTGCACATAATGGCGCTGTCGGGTTTATAGGTACTGATGAAACGGTCGAGCAACCTCATGTCACGACGCATGAAGCGATTGGTCGCCACGAGCTCCGTGCCGATGAAAAACGCCACCTTCACCGAGGTGTTGCCGTTGTCTATCGTGAGATTGCCTTTCATCAAAAGCGCAAAATTACTCAATTATTGGTAATTACAAAAAATATTCCGCCAGGTTGAGGCTATTTTTCGGTTTTGGCACTTTCCCTGTCAATCATCCATGAAGCATAAACCTGCACCACGACACCTGCCAGCAAGAAGCCGATCCAGTCGTTTGTGCCACGCGAGAGGAACATCATCACAGCACTGGCACAGTACATGATGGCACTGGTAATGAGGATGCGGTGCAACCGCTTAATGCGCAATGACGGACCGTTATAGGTACCCATGAGGCGCCCTACCAGCACGGTGACCGCTCCCACGGCAAAAGCCCAGCGCATCCATTCCTGATTCAGGTTCAAAATTGGCATGACCGCCATCACAAGCATCACAAACAATCCAGTGAGCACCAGCACATTAGATAATTGTGTTCTATTTTCTTGGGTCATCATGTGGTCAAGGGATATCGGTGATAAAAACTTCCTCGTTGACGCGCTTCATGCCATATTTCTCGCGCACAAGGCGTTCGAGCGACTCCTTGTCGGTATTCAGCTCATTGACCTTTGCCTCATACATGGCTGCCGAATCCTCATTGTTCTTGATTTGGCTTTTCAGATCGTTGATCTGTGAACGGTATTTGTTGATGCGCATGTAGTTGTTGTCGCCAAAGAACAAGAGCACAACAACAAAACCGACAAAGATAAGCAGCGGGATATTGAGCCACCGCGGTATCCAGGTGGGACGTTTGAAATTGAAGATTGACATACTATTTTCGTTTTTTATTATTGTTTGTTTCTACATCATTGTCTTTCAGCAGGTTGGGGCGCAGGCGGCGCGTACGTTCCAACGACATCTGCATCTTCCACTCGGCAATCTTGGCCTGGTGGCCGCTAAGTAGAATTTCAGGCACATGCCAACCGTTGAACACCTCAGGGCGGGTATAGACGGGGGCTTCGATCAAGCCATCCTGGAACGAATCGGTCAAGGCACTCTGCTCGTCACCAATGGCACCGGGAATCAAGCGTACCACAGCATCGGCAATGACAGCGGCCGGCAACTCGCCTCCAGTAAGCACATAGTCTCCAATGGTGATTTCCCGCGTGATGAGATGCTCCCTGATGCGGTAGTCCACACCCTTATAGTGGCCACACAGGATCATCAGGTTCTCCTTGAGCGACAAGGCGTTGGCCATGGGCTGGTCCAATTGCTCGCCATCGGGCGAGGTGAAAATGATCTCATCATAATCGCGCTGGCTCTTCAATTCCTCCATGCATCGCCACACGGGTTCAATCTGCATCACCATGCCCGCCTCACCGCCAAAGGGGTAGTCATCCACCTTGCGGTGCTTGCGCAAGCTCCAGTCCCTGAGGTTATGCACATGGATCTCCACCAGGCCCTTGTCCTGGGCGCGCTGGAGGATGGAGCAGTGCAATGGGGACTCCAGGGCCTCGGGCATCACGGTGAGTATATCTATTCTCATAATCTATTGTTTTATAATCAAGTCAATCACACTATTCACATCAGCGATGCTGATTTCATCGTCGGCATTGCAGTCGGCAAGGATTTGAGGGCAGCCATGCAAGGTACCGCTCAATATGATGTCGACAATCAAGTTCACGTCGGCAATGTTGATCTCGCCGTCAGCGTTCACGTCACCTGCAATGATAGTATTCTCCTGGCTCTCCATGTTCAAGTTATAGTTGTGCGGGCGCGAGATGGAGCGCAGATACACGTTGCCAAAACTATCGACCACACGCACTGTGATGGGCTTAGTGGCCGTGGCGGCTACCGCCCTGAACAGATGAGTGCTGCGGGATGTCGCGTAGTCGGCAGTATAGTAACCCACAGCGTTCCATCGGGGTACATCATAGGTAATCGTGTGGAAGGGGTCCTCGGTGCACACGCGCTGGCAGCGGAGCATGCTGTCCCCCTCACAAATGCTTACCCGCCAATCCTGGTCATAGGCAAACACGTTGACCATCACCACATTGTCCTCGATGCTGGAATAGTTGACACGCGAGGGATATTCTGATAGAATCTCACGCATGGCATTGCTGGTGCGGTAAAAACTGCGCACCGTGTTCATGTCATACAATCTCATCTGGTCACTGCCGTTGCCAACGGATTTCAGCTTCCATGACAGATGGTTGTTATCAACCCTCCACAACGAGTAGCCGGCAGAGCTGCCGTCATGGCACACATTCTTGCCCGTGAGACATGCGCTCCACCACAATGTGCCGCACAGGGAGGCCAGGTTATGCTCGGTAACATGGGGATAGGCTGCCGGATGAACGGTGTAATTGCCATGGGTGTGGCCGCTCACGATGTGGGCTTGGTCAAACTTGCTGAGCAGCGCGCAAAGCCAATAGGTATTGTCCAAACGCGCATAATAACCGAATGATGACGTGACTGACCACGCTGGGATGTGCAGACACACCACAACGGGCGTGGTTTTAGGGACAAGCTCGAGGTCCCGACGCAGCCAGCTCTCCTGCTCGGCATTGATGGCACCCCGATAGTTGCGGTTGCCCGCCACTCCAGGGGAATAAGAGGAACCCTCCTCATACTCGTTCAGGTAAACGATATCATCAAGCACCACATAATGCACCTTGCCCAGGTTGAAACTATAATAGTTGGGGCAGACAGTCTGGCGCCACAATTCAGCCGACTCAAAGTCGGTCTCATCGCCCTCGGGGATGCTGGGGTCATGGTCATGATTGCCGATAACGGGCCACAACGGCATGGGATATTGCCATGACTTCATGTCGGCCATGAAGTCACGCAGGTCATAACTGTTTTGGGTCCAGAACACATCCCACGTGAGGTCGCCCAGTAGCACCGAGTAGATGGGCGTGCCGCCAGCCTGCTGAGCCTCGTCCTTGAGGCTGGCTATGAAGCCTTTCTTGAAATAAGCACGGTCACTATTGCGGCGCGCCAGGTGGGAATCGGCACCAAAAATCACGATGTGATGGTCATTATCAACACGGCGCAGGGTGAAATCGTGGGTCTCATGCACCGCCGTGTCATGCGAGTCGAGCGATGCCCAAAATTGCGGCATGAAGCCGTTGGCCATCTCTGGTTCATATCCGCCAGGCAGCGTGTAGAAAACATAACCATTCCTCTTGGCGCTGGTCATGGCATAATGGCCATCGGCATCGGTCATGACGATCTCATAACCATCGCTCACAGGAACATCCGCCACTCCATATCCGTCACAGGTGATGCGGCCCTCCACGTTGTGGGCGCCACAGCACAACACGTTACCAAGCAACAGTGTCGCGGTCAACAGTATGGTTGACGTTAGCCTCACTCCTTGTTTATTTCTTTTTGGTCAGATGCATCATTGTCCCAGGGATAGGTGCGCTTGGGGTTGCGCGGGAACCAGCCCTTACGCACGCGCTCCTGCTGATCGCCCACTTCCTTAATGCCCCAAAAACACGAGAATGCGCCCACACCCATTAGCGAGGCGACAAGCACGTTGTCCACCAATAAGGAACCTGCACACAGCACAATTCCAGCCAACAGGAAGAACCATTTCATGCGTTGTCCCCAGTGGTACTCACCCTTGATGACAATGGGGTGGCAAATGCCAATAATCAAGAAAGAGCACAGTCCCAAGACCAGACCCTGCAGATGATATGTCGCTAGAAAATCCATCATTGCTATCTCACATTGACACCGCCAAATAGGACAGGCGGCAATTGACCTGCAAAATTAATCTTTTTGCACGACATCCCCGCATTAAATATCTTTAAATTGTGTTGCGTGTGGCCGATTAAAACCTAGCGGCAAAACCGCAATGGCGGCTGGAAGGCATTAGGGATATATTGGATGGTGAAATCGGTTGCCTTGCCGATGAGAATCATCACGTCATACTGCACCGACATTTTCAACTGGTAGAGACTGATGTAACCGTTGGCGGCATTCACCAGATTGCGAATTTTGGCCGGGGTAATTGATTGCATGGGGTCATAGTGCTCACCCTCGCTGCGCGTCTTCACCTCAACGATGTGCAGGCGGTTGGCCTTTGGCTCCTGGGCCACAATGTCAATCTCCAGCTTGCCGACGCGCCAATTGGTCTCGCGAATGGTGTAGCCCTTAGCAATCAGGAACTCGCAAGCCGCCTGCTCCCCAGCCTCTCCCAATGCATTGTGTCGTGCCATAATCTCCTAGTGAGCGGATTATTGTATTGATTCCAAGAGTAGTCCAAAGAAAACATAGGCCGCAAACAGGATGAGCGTGAAGATGACGCTCTTGCCAAAGCAGCCCCAAGCGCTCATGCCAGCCTGCTTTTTCTTCTTGGATTTCTTTTTGACAGGCCTTTTCTTAGTGGTGCCATTACTACCGCTTCCAGGACCAGTATAACGATAGGAGGTGGATGCTTGTTTCATGCGGGTCTTGTGTGGAGGAGGGGTGTTTTCGACCTGATTAGACTTGCGGGGAGGAGGAGTGGATGAGGTGTTCACGCTGGTCGTTACCCGCTTTTGGGGAATGGGCTGGCGCGCCTGCAGCAAGCACTGTGGACAAACAATCACCCCATCGTTGGCGATGAGTTGCTCATTGCTGACATCCAGCTTTTTACCGCATTTAGGGCACGTCCAGCGCATAAGTCAGGTAAGAGTTAATAGTGAATAGTTGACAGTTAACAGTGAAGAGTGAAGAGTTAATAGTTCACTTTTCACTGTTAACTGTCAACTGTAACTGATTTTTATCCCTCGTAGTGGATGATTGCTTTTACCACGACGTGCCACTTGCCGTTTACAAACTCAGCTTCACCGGCACGGTCGGTGACGATGCGGTTGCCACTAGGAATCTGAATAGCGTTGCCCGAGCAGGCACGAATCAGGTTATCGGCGGGCATCATCAAGGCAAAACGATGAACTTCGGGCTTATCAATCACCTCAAAAGTACCATGCAAACCATCCTGGGTGTCAAGTACATAGATGGAGTTACCCTGTTCCATCTCATCGCTCACGCGGGTGAAATCGTCATTCTCATCGGGCTTACCCATAAACAATGTCATGGGCTCGGCAGATGCCACGACTGGTTCTTCGACAGCAGCCTCGACAGGCTCCTCTACTTCCTCCTGCTCATTAGCTTCGGGTGCCTCGGGAGCTTCCTCGGCAACGGTTTCCTCACGGATAGGGAACCTCTTGCCCGTCATGCGGATTGACAAGGCCTTCATCTGGTCGGCGGCATCGGTCGAGAATTCCTGCAGATTTGCATTGGTGCGGTCAATCTCACGGGCGAACCTGCGCTCCATCTCCTTGACCTTACCACGGTTGCTCAGGGCAGTGAGCAAAGCGCACAGACCGAGCAGAGAGCCCAGGATACCCAGCCACAGGGGCAGGTTGGCTGAGCAAGAGAAAGCGCCATTCTGGCGGTTGCGAAGGGCACGATGACGTTCGTCAGCGGGCATGGGAGCAACACCGTCATTGTTGGATGCTTCATCTACATTCTCGCCATCGGCCTCGGTGGTCTCGGGCACAGCGTTTGCCAACTCTGGATGTTCAGTGATGAATGCCTGGAACTCAGGCTCAACAAGTTTCCAGATTTGAGGGGTTACAAGCTCCTGAAGGTCGTTAATGCTACCATTACGGCCTTCCTCTTTCTTGAACTCTTCGTAGATCTTCTCCCAACGGCGACCCTGGTTGCTATAGACCTCGTTAAGGTTGTCAAGGGTATAGCCCTGGGGGTATTTTGCCTTGATTTCCTCGATTTTCTTGCCAAAACCGCGGGCATGGGCCGTGAAATGGGCACAGGTGGCTACACCTTGCTTCCACATTGCAGGCGAGAGGGGCTGGTCGGCATTTTGTGCCATTGCCGAGATGGCCAGACAGACGATGACTGCCAGTAATAAAGTAATGCGTTTCATAACTCTAAATTGTTAGGGAGGATATTAATTTTTATTGATTAAACTTGCTAATGACGTCGTTGCGCATATTCTTGAGCAGGTTGTGCCTGATCACGCCAATGATGGGATAGAAGAACGGCACGTCCTCGACCACATCGGTGGCATTATAGCGCCCCTTGAGGAAAGTGTTGATGCCTGCCGTGAGATAATTGGCGAGGTTATCGCTCAACACGCTCTCAAACAGTCTCAAAACGTTGTTCTCGATGCCGAACTCATCCTTTATGGTCGCGTCACACAGATCGACAAAGAAGTTGTTGAATTCCTTGACTTTCTCGACCAAGCGGTCACGCACCTCGATGGACTCGACTTGTTCCATCGTGAGTTCATCGTCACCAAGCATCGAGCAGCAGTAACGCATCCGCTTCACGCTCGTCGCATTATAGCGGGCAACATCGGCCTGGCCTTCCAAGCGCTTGTTTTCCAGCTTGATGCCGCCACGGCACGTGATCTGCTTGGGACACTTGTCCTCAATCTTAATCTCAAACAACTCGTTATATTGTTTACCATAGACGCGCTCCACGATCAACTGCGTGAGCATGTTGATGCGGCTTAACGACCCCAGAATGTTCAGGATCTTGCTGCCCGTACCCGAGAAATAAATCTGCTTGGGCATCTCATATCCACGCTGCTTCATCGCCTGAGCGATGTAATAGATGATGGCGGCATAGAAGTACATGAAGATGAGGCGGCGCTGGCTATCGTTGCGCAACAAGGCATTGTAGCTGTACAGGTTGCGGTCGATTTCACGCAACGTCCTCAGTTCCTCGACGTTCTCGATCGAGAACAGGAATGCGTTGATGTCCTCGCTGCGCTTCTGTGCCATGATATCGCTCAAAATGCTGCTCAGGTAAGCAATGTTGTTACCCTTATCGTTCTCGATGAGCTGCATGAAGTAGCGGGTATAGTGCTGCAACAACGGGTTGTTGTCGGCATCCTTGTCGGTAAACCCATCGCCAAAGATGGCGTTGCCCGCAAAGCGGAACGAGGAAATGGCCACCGGTTCGCTGCTCATGCGGTCGCTGGTGGGTTGGTAAATCACTGTGTCACAGGTACCGCCACCGATGTCGATGGAGACATAGCTGCTGCCGGCCACCTCGGCACCGCTGTAATAATAAGCGGGAGCAAGGCTCTCAGGGTAGGAACGCAAACGGTCGCTGCCAGCACCGATGTAGGTATTGAACAACTCGGTCCAGGTGCGCTCGAGCGTGTCGCGGTCAGCACCGCCCATGCTCACGGGATAGAAGTAAACAATCTCGGTGCGGCGCAAATCGGCGTTCTCGAGCAAGGCCTTGGCCTTGATGAGCAGGGTGAGCTCACGCAGGAACGCCTTGGCCAACTCGGTGTCACCCTTCCACTTAAGGTTGGTCGTCACCTCATAACCATGGAAATAACGCCGCTCATACAGGAACGGAATATTCACGTCGCTGAACAGGTTGCTGCCCACACCGCTGTTCTCATTGCGCGCCAGTGTGGAACGCAGCGGGAAGCCATACACGTTGTCGATCTCGCGCGGCACAAACTCAACGCGCTGCACCTGCTCGGCATATTCCAATGAATGGGGCTTGTGCAGTGATGCTACAAGCACCTGGTTAGAGCCATACTCAAAGGTGAACGGACGTGAAGGCTGACCACGCTCGGCCCACTCGACATGGGTGTTGGTCGTACCGAAGTCCACGGCAAAGATGAGTTCCTTGGCACTGGGGGCATAAGGTTTCCACTGCGGGATAATCACGCCACCTGAGCGTCCCAGGTAATTCTGCACACTCACCTCCATATAGTCAAACGAGCCGTCAACATCATAATAAGTGGTGCTATAACCCGAGTGGGAGCGGATAGCGTCACGCACGTTCAGACCTTCGGTCTTGATGCCGTTCTTGTAGAACCGCAACGTGGCGCCGCCACTTTCTATCATGGTGAACAGTTCGACGGTATAGTCGTCATTGACATCGGTCTTGACAAACGGGAAGATAGACGTTGACAACGTGGCCCCCACCACGCGGCCTGTACCGCGTTTCTCGTCAAAGGTCCATGTGTGGTCATTGATGGGGAAATACTTGCGCGACAACTCGATATAGCGGTTCTCGCCTTTCTTGACCTTGATGCGCAGGGTCACCATCACGCTGCCGTCAGCAAACTCCTCGATATCCATCACATGGCGCCCGGCAATGGTGCCACGCAGGTAGTCGGTGTCAAAATAAGTGAACAGCAACGGTTTCAAGGGCAGCAGGTAGCCACAGGTGGGCTGTGGTGTGCGCGGTTTGAGGTTGCCGTCAAAGAAATGGTCGGTGTCAATCACGCAGCCGCTATCGAGCCTGACAAGCGTATCGGTCAGGAAGTCATCGGTGGTGACAAACGGATATTGAATCGAAGTGTCGGGCAGTTTGCGGTCATTCAAGGGAACATTACCGGCATAGACCTGAGTAGCGCTGTCCCATTCCTTATCAATATAGCGGAAGTGCTCCACACTGCCATTGAAGCCGTTTACCAGCACGAGTGGCATGGCGTTTTGAGGCTGCTGGGGCATGGTGGGCATGATGACAAAGTCGCTCTCGCTGGCAGCAGTGCGGATGTCGAGTACGCGCTTGTGATAGAACCTAGCGCCCAACACGCTCACGTCAATACCACCACCAAAGGGGTCATAGCTGTGCTCCAATTGCTCCAGCACGGTTCCGGCGCGACCCTCGTCCAGGGCATCAAGATTAGGAATTACCGTTGCGATGCGGCGATAAAGCTCAGGACGATTTTGACGCAGGGGCTCCAGATTCTTCTGCATATAGGAATAGACCTCTCCACACTGCAGGCGCAGCACGGGATAGGCGTTCATCAGCAGATACATGTAGTAAACGAAGTCCTCGTCGCGCTGCCACAAGTGGCGCGTCTCGCCAAAGAGGCTAACGCCCTGCTCTACCTTGATGGCGTCGATAGTTCCCAATGCGGGGGCTGCCATGACAACACTGGCAGGCGAAGTACCGCCCAGCACCTGACGGTCCCACATGAGGATATACCAGTCCTTGAGCATGTCAAAGTTATATACCTTATCGCTGCGCAGGAACAAATCCAAGGTCTCGCCGTACAGGCGGTGCTGTGGATTAGCCTTCAACTGCTCGATGCACTCCTCACGATTCCAGCGGATGATGCGCAGGTAATCCTTGTGATTCTCGTAGTCAAAGAATAACTGTGCCACGTCAAGCGCATTGGACACCAGGCGCTCGTTCATGCGGGCGCCACGCAAACGTTCGTTGGCCAGCTGCTTGAACGCGTTTTTCACCAGGTCGAGCTGCGCCAGCGGGCTGGGAATGGCGGTGCGGGGATTCTCGCTCAACCCGCCATCGGGGTCCTTGATGCGTGCAATGTCATCGTCGGTGTAGGGTGAATGGGCGACCCAATCCTCCTCACCGTTCTTGCTCGTATTGTTGCTATATGATAATATTTCGCTCATTGTTGATGATAAATAGTCTAAAACCTAAAGCCTAAAGCCTAAAACCTAAAGCCTAAAGCCTAATTGATGTTCTCGTAACGCTCGGTGAATATCTTGTGGGCGGCCTTGTTGAACAGGTCCAGCAACTTGAATTCAACCGTGTGTTCGCTATAGGCGGGATTATCCTTGCTCAAGCGGTTCATCTCGGCCTTGAACACGTTGTTATCCACATTCTTGTGACCGAACAGCGCTTTACGCACGTTCACGCCCTCAATGGCGTGGGCCATATCAATTTCGCCGGGCTTGAAGAATGCCACGCTGCGCATGTTGTCATTCATCTCGGTGAGCCACTGGGCATATCCCTCGAGGAAATGATCCACCAGCGTGCGGTAGAACTGGGAGGCGAGGAAATCGCTCTTGATCTTGGGCACATCCTCGGTGAAACCCTGCCCGATGATGTCCTTGAAACCAGTGGTCAAGAACAGGAATAACAAGTGGAACTTGCTAAGCGGCTCATAGATGAGCTGGCGGGTGCGGCGGCCCAGTGTCAGGAAATTGACACTCAGCTCGTCCTTGGCCAGGGCATATTCGTAGGCTGTCGTGGGCAAGGGATAGCCGTCAGGGTCGGTAAGCTTATTGTCGGGCACACCGGTGAAGTCCAGCGGAGCCAAAGCGCCGATAAGTTCGATGAAATGGGCATTATTGCGCTGACCATGCTCGCCCGGGTCATACAGGTAGGGCTTGCTGCGCACCTGATCACCCAGGTAATAGATGCTGTTCACATTACTATCGTTGGCGCCAGTGAGCGTGTTCTTGTAATAGTAGAGCGCGCTCTGGGTCTTGACGATAAAATCGCTGGTGGCGATGCGCTGGTCGTGCTTATTGCCCTCAAGTGTAAAATAGGGTAACACGGTCAAGCCGCCGATTGGAGCGCGGCTCAGGGCATCACGGTTCTCGATACCCTCAAGGTTGGCTGCCTGGCGAATGTTCTTGACCATGATGGGGAAGCCCGAGGCACCCGTACCGCCAAAGATTGAGCTAATGAAGAAAATGCGGTCACCCTGGCGGAAGATGTTGCTGAACGCCTTGAACTCGTTGCTGTCCTTGATCTCGTTCAGCGCCACGCTGCCGATGTTGGGGCTACCCACAAAACCGATGTTCATCTTGTTCTCCAGCTGATAGTTGGCAAACAGGAGCGACGTCAACGCCTGGTTAGCCTCGTTCATCGTGTCATAACCGATGAATTCACGGAATTTGGCGTTTTCCACAGCACCCAGGTTAAAGATAAACGTGTCGCCTAGCGTCACACTGGTGTTACTCATGATCTCACGCAGGGTGACAATGCGGTTGGCAAAGAAACCGTCGGCATTCGGGTCGTTGCCGTACAGTTTGCGCCTGATTTCACGATAGTCGTTGAGCAATGCCTCGGTGCGCTTCAGGTCCTCATTGGCCTTGTGGGGGTCGATAATGACCGGCACGATTTCTAAATCCTTCACTGGCTTGCCGTTCTCGTCAAGGGGCCTCACACCCGCTGCCGACAGCATCAGCAGCGATTTCAACACCCTGGATCCGGTTCCGCCAATGGCAAAAAGGAATAGTCTCATATTGATTTTAATCCTTAGTTGTTTGTCCTTAGTTTTTAGTTGTTTGCCTGTGAATTATTGGGGCAGCGGCGTGTGACGGCAGTTGCTGCTCCACCACCGCATCGAGTAGGACGCGATGACGTACAGCAAGGCGGCAAACAGCACCGTCTGCATCTCAAACTGGATAGACTCGCCGATATAGGTCAAGCCGTTGTTGGCAAACACGGTATCGTTATAAATGTAGCAAATCACCGGTGCCAGCACCACAACCACTCCCATCACGGCCAGCCAGTGGTACCAGCGGTCGAATTTCACCGAGTTGATGGCATAATAGTAGATGGCGGCACCACCCCAAGCCACAGCAATGGTGATCGCTGCAATCACGGGATACATGTCCAGGTTGTACATCTTGTCGTTGTAACCCTGATTGAAAAACAACTGCTCCCAGATGTTGAACCCGTCAGTGCAGCTCAGGATGAAAAACAACACCGTCACAGCAATCCCGATAATCAAATAAACTAGATGTTTCATATTTCAGTCGTTAGTAGTCTTTTATCGTTAGTCAATGGTTTTATCGCTGCAAGTTGATGGTCACGTCAAAGAAACTGCTGCCGCCCTTCATCGCGTCAAACATGCCTCCCAACAGGTGCTCCAGACCCAGCGTTGTTGTCGAGAACGAGCCTCCGGCGCTGGTATCACTCTCACTGGACGATTGCTTTACCCAAGCGGGCAACTCGTTGCGCAGCGAGATGCGCACCTCGTCACGAGGGCTCTTCAAGTCGCCCGTAAGCGTCAAGATGTGGGTCATCCCTTCAAGATACTCTTTGTTATTTGCCGTGAACATGCTTTTGTCGATAGGAGTCACCACAAGGGTGTAGCCGTCGACGCTCTGCACGTCATAGTTGGCAGCATCGGTCAACAGGGCGTCGTCCTTGAGCAAGGTGCCCAGATTGGCAGCCAGCGAGAAACACAACTTGCCGGTTTCACGATCGCCGGCACACTTTGATAGCACAATGCCGTCACCATGCTTCACACGGAAACGACCCGCATTGTCCTTCCACTCGGGCAGAACACGACATTCCACCTCGGAAGTCCCCTGGTTGAAACGGTAGCTGTTACGCACGCCAGGAGCGTCCAGCACACCGCTGTACCGCTTATCCTGGGCCAACTGATCCATCACCTCATTGTCGGCGATGATGACCAGATAATAGGGGCGTTTGCCATGATACTCAAAGGGCACATTATTATAAGGATAGTACTTGCCGCTATAGTCGCCCAAGAACTGCTGCACCACCACGCTCTTGCCCTTATAACGGGCAAACACGCGCGTAGCAAGGCTGTTCTCCTCGTTGAAGATCTTGTCCAGGCTCACGCCGTGGGTATCCTTGGGTGAATAAATGAGGTCGCTCACCAGCACGCTCACGTTACCAGGGCGCTGGGCCTCAAGTATCTTATTGAAAATCAACTGGAAATCGGTATAGCTAGCATCGCCCGTCCCCGCCGTGCTGGCATAGATGTCACGGTCCTTGAGGAACTCGTCAACCGTGTGCTGATAAGGATAGATGCCGTCGTTCACGATGTTAATATCCACCTTGCTCCCGGCAGGGAAGTGGTTAATCAGGTCATTGACCGACTTCTTCAACTGGCCGCCATCGCCACGCGAGTCATAGGGCACCATCGAGCCGCTACGCTCAAAATAAACCGTCAGCGACAGGTTTTCCACACCACCATAGGAGCGCGTATCCCAATGCATGGGCGGGCGCAGGTTAGCCCCGATTTGTTCGATGAAATCGGCCATTTTCTTGTGGTCAATTTTGCCCTCGGGGGTGAGGAAGTCGCCATATTTGCCCGGATTCTCAGTTACCAGCGAACACAGCGAGTCATAAGCAGCACGTGTCGTGTCACCACTTACCAGTACCGACCGCACAGCCTTATCCAACTTGCCGTGACCGCCACAGGAGAAAAGCCCTGCCAGCAGCACACACGCCAGCAGCCACGCGGTTAATCGTTTCATATTTATCATCTTCAATCTGTTTGTTTCTTTCATTTAAGGGAACATTTTCCCATTAACTAGCAAAATTAGTGCCGTTTCGCTCAATGACCAAGAAATCCCGTGTTAAAAAATGTTTTCCTCATAAGCATGCCACTTGCGTCTCTACATGAGCTCATTTTAAAACTCTAATCCTGGGCTTCACGATTGGAGCTGCAATGCATATAATTTTGGAGTTTTAATACTAATTGTAAGTGGATTCTCATTTTTTATTTGTAATTTTGCTTCTTCAAACAAGAAACCACTCGTACTAAAAATAAATGAACCGAAACATCTTGTGTCCGCTGCTACTACTGATGATAGGCCTTGCCCTGGCAAGCGTCACGTCATGTGGGTTTGGTGGCAGTAAAAAGCAACAAGATACCACTGCATGGGGCTATAAAGCCCCCCCTGCCATGCCAGTGAACCGCAACATTACCGGTGACAGCATGGGACTCATTGCCAATGCCGAAATCCACCGGTTGCCCACCTATATCGAGCAGCGTCCGCTTAAGGAAATCTTCAATGACAGCAACGCATTACAGCTCGTCGCCGCCGAGGCCAACGGCATCAAGCCAATCACCTCGTTGCGCGACGCCTATCACATCGACAAGCCGCTCATCAGGATTTACTCGTGTGACGCCTATATGCTTGATGACCTCACGGCATCGGTTCCCTATCTTGTTCCTAAAGCCGCACAACTGCTCAAGGAAATCGGCTATGCGTTCCAGGACAGCGTGCACAAGCGTGGTGGCAAGTCCTATCGCATCAAGGTGACGAGCTTGACGCGCACCGATTACAGTGTGGGCAAGCTGCGCCGCCGCAACCGTGCCGCGACCGAGAACTCCTGTCACCGCTATGGCACCACGATCGATATCAGCTGGGTGAAGTTTGACTGCCTGGATCCCAGCATGGTGGTCTCGCTCGAGGATTTGAAAAATATTCTAGCCGAGGTCGTTCAGGACTTCAGGCGGCAAGGCCGGTGCTATGCGATTTTTGAACGCAAGGCCGGATGCCTGCACATCACCGTCAGATAGATCATTATCAATACAACATAAAATATACTTTATACAATGACCTTACAACAAACAATCACCGAATACCTGAGATATACAGGTCACAAAGGTTTTGACATCACTGCCGCACTCATTGACTGCGATGGAGTGCTGTATGACTCAATGAAGAATCACACCCTGGCTTGGGTAAAACTCATGAAGAAGAACGGCATCAAATGTACCCGTGACGAGTTTTATGCCATGGAGGGTATGACGGGCAGTGAAATCATCAAGATGAAATTCAAGAGCGGCGCCGGTAAGAACATTACCGACGATGAAGCACGCGCGCTCTACGGCGTGAAGACCCGTTATTTCAAAGAATTGGGCGAGGCTCCCGTAATGCCTGGAGCCGTGAGGGTATTGCAAACGCTTAAGGAGGCAGGCGTGGAGCGGATTTTGGTTACCGGCTCACAACAGGACGTGCTGCTACAGCGCATCGAGACTGATTTCCCCGGCCTGTTCGGAGAGGTAAAAGTGACCGGTCACGACGTGCGTCACGGTAAGCCCAATCCAGAGCCTTACTTGAAAGGCATGACCAAGTCAGGGAGAAAATCCAACCAGTGCATCGTGATCGAGAATGCGCCCCTCGGCGTTCAGGCAGGCCATGCTGCCGGTTGCTTCACCATTGCAGTAACCACTGGCCCCATTCCCGAAAAAGACCTCTACAAAGCCGGTGCTGACCTCGTCTACAAAAACATGGACGAACTGGCCGCCGCACTACCCGCGTTGCTCGTGGCCCTGAGCATCGTCAAGGCCTGAACATGAACTACAAATTACGCGAATTATCTATTATCGTAATTCGCGTAATTTGTTTGACAATGATATAGTATTGGCCCTTAGACTGAATGTTGCAACTATAACCTTGCTTCGCACGGGAAATTAAAAGAAAATTAATTCTAAAATTAAATTTGTTCAATTTCCCGCTCGTAGGGCGGTTAATATTACAAAAGGGCTGACTGCTACATCGTTACTTTTTGTTTTTATTTAACCCTGATGAAACAGAGCCTCATTTTCACCAACGACGTCATTGAGGCGGTTGAACGGCTTGAGAGGAACGTCAACCCGAACCTAACGGTGTGGATTGCCGATGTGAATACCGCAAGCCTTGTCTCCCCCGCCCCATCCCACCTCATCACCATCCCCGACGGTGACGACAACAAGACGCTTGAGACCGTCACGCGCGTGTGGGACGAGATGGAGCGCATGGGGGCTACGCGCCATTCGCTCATCATCAATCTGGGCGGCGGCATGGTGACTGACCTAGGCGGATTTGCTGCGGCGACGTTCAAGCGCGGCGTGAGGTTCATCAATGTGCCCACCACCCTGCTGGGCGCTGTTGACGCTGCTGTAGGCGGCAAGACGGGTTTCAATTACCATGGGCTGAAAAACGAGGTCGGGGCTTTTGCGCCGGCTAGCGATGTCATCATTTCGACACGCTTTTTTGACACATTACCACTTGACGAGATGAAATCAGGCTTCGCCGAGGTGCTCAAGCACGCCATGTTGAGCGACCGTGGCGAATTCCTGAGCCTGCTGGGCCACGATTTCAACGCCCCCATCGACCATGAAAATCTGCTGGAACGCCTGCGCCACTCGGTGCAAGTCAAAGTCGATATCGTCGCTCGAGACCCCAACGAGCAAGGCGAACGCAAAGCACTTAACCTGGGGCACACCGTGGGGCACGCCTTCGAGAGCCTGGCGATGAAACGCGGTAAGCCCGTGCCACACGGATATGCCGTGGCATGGGGCCTGGTTACCGAGGCCGTACTATCACATCTTATCCTTAAATCTCCAGGCGATGACGTTCACCGCTTGGGCAACTTCGTGCGTGACAATTACCGCGATTTCCCCTTTACCTGTGACGATTACGACGAACTGCTGGAATTGATGCGCCACGACAAAAAAAGCCGCGACGGAGAAATCACCTGCACCCTGCTAGCCACCATTGGCGAGTATCGCACAGGCATGACCGTCAGCCGCGACGACGTCACCGCAGCACTCGACATCCTGCGCGACCAGTTGGGCGTCTAAGTACCGCAAACTCAACGAAAATAAAGCGCCCTTAATCTTTGCACCCAATCTAAGGATGTGTCATAATTGTTAGTCTGGAAAAAGAACCGCTCTAACGAGCGGGAAATTAAAACAAATTAGAATAATTTCCCGTGCGTAGCACGGTTAAACATTGAGACGATGATTTATGGCATAGCCGACAAAGCCATGTAGGGAATAACTCGCTGAATATCAGAAAATAATTTGGCGATACCGAGCTTAAGGATTATCGAAATGACGTTGATCAGCGCCAGTGCCACAGGCGGGAAACAGCGTGTTTAATAGTGCGCAGGTGAAAATCTTTACCCAAGACAACCAGCATCACGGCAAAGAGGATGAAGAGAATGCCGACAATCAAGCGGGGAGTCAACAACTCACCAAAAACCACCACACCGATGGTTACGGCAGTCAAGGGCTCCAATGCGCCTAAAATAGCAGTGGGCGTAGCCCCCACGTGATTCACAGCCACCGTCATGAACACCAACGAGAGGATGGTGGGAACAATGCTCAACCAAACGGCAAACGACCATGCACGTGCCGACGGCAGGGCATGTAAGTACAATTCGGGCGACGTGAAGGAATAGAGTATCAACGTGAGTTCACACACCAGCATGGCATAGAACGTGACCTTAAACGACGACATCTTGATGCTCGACTGATTGACCACGACGATATAGATGGCATAGGCCAACGAGGAGAGGATGCACAGGACAATGCCTATCACGCTCAACGAGGCCCCTGACCCACCTTTATAAAGCAACACAATGCCTATGAGCGACAGCACGATGGCGACAACGGTCATCCCCGTCACACGTTCCTTGAAAAAGGCTGCCATAATCACCGCCACCATCACGGGATAGACAAACAGGATGGTCGAAGCGATACCCGCGTCCATAAAGTGGAAACTCTGATAATAGGTAATGCTGGACGCTGCAAACAGGATGCCCAGCGAGAACAGCACTTTGAACTCGTGGCGCGTAACCTTGAAGGAAATGCCCTTGATAAGCATCACCACAGACAACAATATCACCGCTAGGCCGAAACGATGGGCCAGCACCGTCGCCGTGTTCACCCCTTCTTCATATAATGGCAAAGCTCCAAAAGGGTTGGTGCCATAACACACGGCCGACAAGATTGCACACAGGATGCCTACGGTTTTGTTCTTTTTCATCAGTACACAGATTTAAAGTTATTCAAGACCTTCTAACGCTTGAACTTGGCCATTTCGTAGAGGGCGGGTAAAGCCTGGCCGTTAGCGCTGTTGAATAGGCCGCGATTGAGGCCCCAACGTCCTTGCCATGGTGTACCATAGCTATTCTCCTCGGGATACCACCAGAACAAACCCGTCACGTTATCGTGGTGGTTGAGTTCCTTTACCAACTGGGCTGTAAATTCACGCTGCCCCTCGATGGTGCCAGGCAGACATTGAGAAAAATCCTCTTCACCACGATTCACGCCGTCGTGCTGATAATAGTAGGCGGCCTCGACAATCATCACGGGTTTGCCAGGAAAGCGCACTGCCAACGAGTCGAGCGTGGCACCCAGGTTGGGAATGGTACCGTGCCACATGGGATAGTAACTCAGGCCGATGATGTCATAATCCAATCCCGCAGCTGCCAAGCGATCATAATAGTTGCGGGTTATGGGCCACTGGCCGGCTTTCTCGGTGTGAATGATGATGCCCGCGCCAGGACACACCTCACGGCAAGCCTTACAGCCAGCCTTGAGCAAGGCGGTAAACACGTCCCAATTGGCATCCTCCATGGCGTCAACGCGTCCCACGGGCCAGTCCATGCCGAAGGTGATCTCGTTGCCCACCTGAATCATCGCGGGTACTATGCCAGCCTCTTTCAAGGCGAGCAGGCAACGACGGGTATAACGGTAGATGCTGTCGGCCAGCGCCTTGGCATCCAACCCTTCCCAGCGCTTAGGCGTAAACTGCTTGGCGGGGTCGGCCCACGTGTCGCTATAATGGAAATCGAGCATCACCTCAAAGCCCCTCGCCCTGATGGTCTTGCACAGGTCAGTCACATAGTCCAAGTCCTGGCATACGCCCTGGTCATGGTGAGTTCCAGGAGCGTTGTTGGGATCAACAAACAAGCGAACACGCATCATGTTCCACCCCTGCTCACGAAACAAATCATAAGGATCCACCGTCACACCACAAGAATCCTTGTAAATCACACCATTGCGGGCATTGGCGCTCATCATCGAGATGTCACCACCCAGCCAGCACTGAGCCGCCAGCGGCAGCATCGTCACCAACCCTAATACCATCAAAATCACTCGTCTCATCATGTTTGCTCGAATTTTGTTACGTTTTTAAAATAAAAGAGTGCCGATAATCAATGACTACCAGCACTCTTTTGCGATGTCGGGGTGACTAGATTCGAACTAGCGACCCCACGCCCCCCAGACGCGTACTCTAACCGGACTGAGCTACACCCCGATCGCACTCACGAAAGCAAGATTTGTTTCGTAAAGCGGTGCAAAGGTAATACCGTTTACTGAACTGACCAAATTATTTGGCGATTTTTTTGATTATTTTTACTCAAAATGATTGTTATCCATTGATAATGAACAAAATAGTGGAGGCACAAAATTTTGCACCTCCACATTATCATTAAAGGGATTTAAATTACTCGGCCTTGCCGTCGCTACCCAGCACCTCAATAATTTTGTGCTTGTAGAGTTTAACCATCTCGTCACGGGCGGGGCCGCAATACTTGCGGGGGTCAAACTCGCCGGGCTTCTCGGCCAGGACCTTGCGAACGGCAGCGGTGAAGGCCAGACGGCTATCGCTGTCGATGTTGATCTTGCAAACGGCGCTCTTGGCAGCCTTGCGCAACTGATCCTCGGGGATACCAACGGCATCGGGCAGGTTACCACCGTGGGTGTTGATGATGTCTACATACTCCTGGGGCACACTTGATGAGCCGTGCAGCACGATGGGGAAGCCGGGGAGTTTCTTCTCCACTTCCTCGAGCACGTCAAATGCCAGGGGAGGAGGAACGAGCTTACCGGTCTTCGGGTCACGGGTGCACTGCTCGGGTTTGAACTTGTAAGCGCCATGGCTGGTGCCGATGCTGATAGCCAGCGAGTCGCAACCAGTACGGGTAGCAAAGTCGATCACCTCTTCGGGCTTGGTGTAGTGTGATTCCTCGGCAACAACGTCGTCCTCAACGCCAGCGAGAACGCCCAGCTCGGCCTCAACGGTCACGTCATACTGGTGGGCATATTCAACGACCTTCTTGGTCAGGGCGATGTTCTCCTCATAGGGGAGCGACGAACCGTCGATCATTACCGACGAGAAACCAAAGTCCACACATGACTTGCACAGTTCAAAGGTGTCACCATGGTCAAGATGGAGGCAAATCTGGGGATGCTCCCAGCCCAACTCCTTAGCATACTCTACAGCGCCCTCGGCCATATAGCGCAACAGGGTCTGGTTGGCATACTTGCGTGCACCGCTGGAAACCTGCAGGATAACAGGCGATTTTGTCTCGGCGCAAGCCTTGATGATAGCCTGTAACTGCTCCATGTTATTGAAGTTGAATGCGGGGATGGCATAGCCGCCATCAACTGCCTTAGCAAACATCTCGCGGGTGTTCACGAGACCTAAATCCTTGTAATTTACCATAACTTTTGTAAAAGATTGTAATTTGGATTAAACCATGTTTGTTATTATGCGGCAAAGGTATAACTTTTTAATCACTGTAACAAGCTATTGTTGATAATTTTTCTTTTATCTGATTTACCACATGAAAAACAACAAAAAACCGATAATGATTGTTAATATGATGAGGAATAGCTTGGCCTGTGTGAACCAGCATCACCCTTTGAGGATTGACCAAGAGAATAAGAATAAGGAGCGGCCACATGCGGCTTTTTAGGATAATGCTATTGCCATAATCAATAAATTGGCTATCTTTGCGCTCACAATATATATTAACGACTAAAACAAACCTATCGCCGTGTCAGCAATCAACAAATGGCGCATCGAGGATAGCGCCGAACTCTACAACACCGGAGGCTGGGGCCTCAAGTACTTCTCCATCAACGAGAACGGTCATGCCACAGTCACGCCCAAGAGCAATTGCGTATCGGTCGACTTGGCCGACGTAATGGACGAGTTGCATTCCCGCAAGGTGACTGCACCCGTGCTGCTGCGTTTCCCCGACATCCTGGATAACCGTATCGACAAGATTTCCAGTTGCTTCAAGAAAGCAGCCAAGGAATATGAATACCAAGGTGCCAATTTCATCGTTTATCCCATCAAGGTCAACCAGATGAGGCAAGTGGTGGAAGAAATCATCGGCCACGGCAAGAAGTTCAATATTGGCCTTGAAGCCGGCAGCAAGCCAGAATTGCACGCAGTGCTCGCCAGCAACATGACCGATTTGAACGCCAACCCCGTCATCATCTGTAACGGTTACAAGGATGAGGGCTACATCGAGCTTGCCCTGCTGGCACAGAAGATGGGCCGCCGCATCTTTGTCGTTGTCGAGAAACTCAGCGAGCTGGAATTGATTGACATCGTGGCACAACGGCTCCACATCCGCCCCAACATCGGTTTCCGCATCAAGCTGTCGAGCAGCGGTAGCGGCAAGTGGGAAGAGAGTGGCGGCGATAGCAGCAAGTTTGGCCTGAACACCAGCGAGTTGTTCAGTGCCATCGACTACCTGCACGAGCACAAACTGGAAGACTGCCTCAAGCTCATCCACTTCCACATCGGCAGCCAAATCACCAAGATACGCCGCATCAAAAACGCCCTGCGCGAGGCCTCACAATTCTATGTGCAGCTGGCCAAGCTGGGGTTTGAGGTGGAATATGTCGACATTGGCGGCGGCTTAGGCGTGGACTATGACGGAACACGTTCCAGCGGCAGCAGCCATTCAATGAATTATAGCATCCAGGAGTATGTCAATGACGCAGTCTATACCCTCGTTGACGCGAGCAACAAGAACGGTCTCAAGCATCCCAATATCATCACTGAGAGCGGACGCTCATTGACCGCCCACCACTCGGTACTCGTTGTTGACGTGCTCGAGACGACCTCCCTGCCCGAGTGGGACGAGAAGGTTGACACGGTGAGCGAAGAAGACAATGAACTGGTGCGCGACATGTATGAGATTTGGGACAAAATCAACCAGGCCCGCCTGCTAGAGGACTGGCACGACGCGCTGCAAATACGCGACGAGGCGCTGGACCGTTTCTCGCTGGGACTTATCGACCTGCGCACCCGTGCGATGGTCGAGAAACTGTTCTGGTCCATCGCCCGCGACGTTGACGGCCTTGTTCGCAACATGAAGCATGCTCCCGACGAATTACGCTCGGTAAGCCGCATGCTGCCCGACAAATACTTCTGCAACTTCTCGCTCTTCCAGTCATTGCCCGACGCATGGGCCATTGACCAAGTGTTCCCCGTGATGCCCATCGACCGCCTAAACGAGCGTCCCACGCGCTTCGCCACTTTGCAGGATATGACCTGTGACAGCGACGGCAAGCTCAATAACTTTATCTCGGCTCAGGGTATTGCCCACTCGCTGCCCGTCCACAAGCTCAAACCGGGCCAGCACTACTACTTGGGCATCTTCCTCGTGGGAGCCTATCAAGAGATCCTGGGCGACATGCACAACCTGTTTGGTGACACCAATGCGGTACATATCAACGTCTTCAAGGACCACTATGAGATTGATCAAGTGATTGACGGCGAGACCGTTGCCGAGGTACTCGACTATGTGGAGTTCAATCCCAAGCAACTCGTTCGCAATGTTGAGACCTGGGTAAGCGAGTCCATCCGCTCAGGCAAGATCACTGGTGACGAGGGCAACGAGTTTGTCCGCAACTTCCGCAGCGGCCTCTACGGCTACACCTATTTGGAGAAATAATTCCCAACAACCTCACGCTAAGGCGCTAAGAATGATTTATTAAAAAGCTTAATGCCTTTGCGTCTTAGCGTGAGGTCATCACGACAGGCAATGCGATACTTCATGCAACTCGGCTACAGGGGGGGTAACTTCCATGGATGGCAGGTTCAGCCCCACGACACCTCGGTGCAACAGGTACTCGAGGAAGCACTTGCCACCCTGTTGCAAGCGCCCACGCCCATCACTGGCGCGGGACGCACCGACGCCGGGGTCAATGCCCGCCTAATGGTCGCCCACTTTGACACCGAGCGGCCCATTGCCGATCTCAACCGCCTCGTCCATAGCCTCAACGCCATCTTGCCGGCCGACATCGCCATCTACAGCATCATGCCTGTCCACGATGACGCCCATGCCCGCTTTGATGCCGTAAGCCGCACCTATAAGTACTTTACTGTCACGAGGAAAGACCCTTTCCGCTACCCGTTGAGTTGGAAATGTCCTCCCGACCTCGATTTTGAACTGATGAACCAGGCTGCCGCACGACTACTGGACTACATCGACTTCACTTCATTCTCCAAGCTGCACACCGACGTCAAGACCAACAACTGCCACGTGACCCATGCCCAGTGGACCCATGAGGACGGCCAATGGGTATTTACCATCACCGCTGACCGCTTCCTGCGCAACATGGTGCGCGCCATTGTCGGCACCCTTGTCGAGGTGGGCCGCCACAAGATGACCGTCGAAGAGTTTTGCCAGGTCATCGAACGTAAGGACCGTTGCGCCGCCGGCACCTCTATGCCCGGCCACGCCCTTTTCCTGTGGGACATCACCTATCCCTATTCTTTCTAGACCTATCGCATTGGTAATCCGCCCAATGCACTAACCATTTTTCTATCACTTTGATGCAAGAACTATCAAAGTGGAAGTGCTTGGCTAGTTTTCTGAGTTTTCACCCGTGATTATTGGAAAAAAAGATGTATCTTTGTCGGTTAATTTGAAATCATGAAAAAAGAAGTGGAAACAAGATACATTTTTGTTACTGGCGGCGTGGTCTCGTCGCTGGGTAAAGGCATCATCGCTTCGAGCATAGCACGACTGCTGCTCTCGCGCGGCTATCGAGTGACGTGCCAGAAGTTTGATCCCTACATCAATATCGACCCGGGCACCCTTAACCCTTATGAGCACGGAGAGTGCTATGTCACGGTTGACGGCCACGAGGCAGACTTGGACTTGGGACACTATGAGCGGTTTACCAACATTAAAACCACTCGTGCCAATAATGTCACCACGGGTCGCGTCTATCAAAGCGTGATTGACAAGGAGCGCCGTGGCGACTATTTGGGAAAAACGGTCCAAATTATCCCTCACATCACCGACGAAATCAAGCGCGACGTGAAGTTATTGGGCACCACCGGCAAGTATGACTTTGTCATCACCGAGATTGGTGGTACCGTGGGCGATATCGAGGCCTTGCCTTTTATCGAGGCGATAAGGCAGTTGCGTTGGGAACTGGGCAAACGTTGCATTTGCGTCCATCTGACCTATGTCCCCTATATCAGCGCTGCTAAGGAGCTCAAGACCAAGCCTACCCAGCATAGCGTCAAGTTGCTGCAACAGGAGGGTATCCAGCCCGACATTTTGGTGTTGCGCACCGAGCACTCGCTGCCACCGACCATGCTGAAGAAGGTAGCTCAGTTCTGCAACGTGAGCCCCGACGCTGTGGTGCAGTCGCTGGACGTGCCCACCATCTATGAGGTGCCCCTCAAGATGCATGAGCAGCGCCTCGACAACATCATTCTGGAAAAGACCGGCCTCAGCAGTGAGGGAGAGCCCGACCTGACCAAGTGGAACGACTTCCTGGCAAAACTCAAAGGCGCACATGAGGTGGTGCGCATCGGCCTGGTAGGCAAGTATGTCTCATTGCAGGATGCCTACAAGAGCATCGACGAGAGCCTGTTGCATGCCTGTGCCTATCATGACCGCCGCTTGAAGCTGGACTACATCAATAGCGAACACATCCATGACGGCAATGTAGAGCAGCTGCTCAAGGACCATGACGGCATTGTCGTCGCGCCGGGCTTTGGACAGCGTGGCATCGAGGGCAAGTATGTTGCCCTGAAATGGTGCCGTGAGCATGACATGCCCACCTTCGGCATCTGCTTGGGTATGCAATGCATGGTGATCGAGTTTGCCCGCAACGTCCTCGGCCTGACCGACGCCAACAGCACCGAGATGGACGAGAAGACTCCTAACAACGTCATTGACCTCATGGAGGACCAGAAGACGGTGACCAACTTGGGCGGCACGATGCGTCTGGGCGCTTATGCCTGCCGCGTGAAAGCTGGCACAAAAGTTGCACAAGCCTATGGCGTGACCGACATCGAGGAGCGCCATCGTCACCGTTTTGAGTTTAACGACGAATACCGCGAGCAATTTGAGGCGGCAGGCATGACCGTGGCAGGAGTGAATCCCGAGAGCGGTCTGGCCGAAGTGGTGGAACTGACTGGCAAACGCTGGTACATCGGTACACAGTATCATCCCGAGTACAGCAGCACAGTGCTGAATCCCCACCCCTTGTTCATGTCCTTTATTGAGGCAGCAATTGAATCACAAAGCCGCAAGTAAAAAACTAAAGACATAGGAATAAAAAACTTTTTAAACATATATGGATAAAAACACATTAATTGGACTGTTGCTGATGGGATTGGTCATCTTTGGCTTCACCTGGCTGAATAAACCCAGCGAAGCTGAATTGGCCGAGCGTCAGCGACAAATGGACTCTATTGCTGCTCTCCAGGAGGCCGACAAGCACCGCGACATCTCAGCAGGTGACGTCGATACCCTGAGCAGTGATGAACTGGCTCACCTGAAGAGTGTGCTCCAGAGTATGCCCGCCGAGAACGCCGCCATCAACAACGAGGGCGTTGTGCTCTCGCTCAAGGATGGCAATGTAACAGGTACCGTGACCGTGGGTGACACCACCGTGACTTGGGATGAGGTGGAATCCTCGACCAGCAAGAATCCCGCCGTCCACAATCTGGCCATCCAGGCAGTGCAAAAGGCACTTGACGTGTATGCCAAGAACGGCTCATTTGCCAACTCGCTAACTGGCAGCGAAGAGATGGTAACCATCGAGAACGACTCCCTGAAGGTGGAACTGAGCACCAAGGGCGGTATCATCTCTCGCGCGACGTTAAAGGGCTATAAGACCTACAAGACGCCGCAGTTGGTGCTTTTTGACAAGGGCGATAACGAGTACAGCTTCACGCTGAGCAACAACACCCAGCGTTTTGAGACCAAGAACTTCTACTTCACCCCCAAGAAGATCAATGACAGCACCGTGCTGATGAACCTACAGCTTGAGGGAGGCGCCCAATGGGGCTTGAAATACACCCTCGTTCCTGGTAGCTACATGGTGCGCATGGAGATGGTGCAGCAAAGCATGTCACGAGTAATTCCGCTGAATATCAACATGGTTGACCTTGACTGGCACCAAAAGATCTCTCGCCATGAGTTTGGCAAACAGTTCGAGGAGCGCAATAGTGCCATCTATTATAAGTATGCTGGCAAGGACGGTGATGTGGACAACACCAGTGAGAACGGCAATGATGAGGATGAGGTGAAAGACAAACTCAAATGGGTGAGTGCCAAAAACCAGTTCTTCTCCACCGTACTCATCGCCGACAGCGTCTTTAGCACGGCTAAGATGACCAGCGTATCGATAGATAACAGTTCACCCGATTATGAGAAGTACACTAAGGATGTGAAAATCCACACGATGATCCCATACTCGAGTGACAAGCCCAATGTCGCTTCGTTCTACTTCTTCTTAGGTCCTAACCGCTACCATCTGTTGTCGAGCTATGACAAGTACTCGCCCAAGGAGGACCTGAAGCTCACACGACTCATTCCCCTGGGCTGGTGGCTGTTCCGCGTGATCAACACGGGCGTGATTATCCCCGTGTTTGACTGGCTGGGCAAATTCATTAGTAGCTACGGTATCATTATCCTTGTGCTCACTATCATCATCAAGCTTGTCCTGTGGCCCTTGACATACAAGAGCTACGTTTCACAGGCCAAGATGCGTATCCTGGCTCCCGACATTGCCAAGATCAATGAACAGTATCCCAACCAAGAGGATGCCCTGAAGAAGCAGCAAAAGACGATGGAGCTCTACCGTCAGGCGGGTGCAAGCCCGATGGGCGGCTGCCTGCCCATGATGCTGCAGATGCCTATCCTGATTGCGATGTTCACCTTCTTCCCCTCGTGTATCGAGCTGCGCGGGCAGTCATTCCTGTGGGCAAATGACCTGAGTGCCCCTGACAAGGTCTATGAGTGGGGCGCCCAGATTCCTATCATTTCGAGCCTGTTTGGTAACCACTTGAGCTTGTTCTGCCTGTTGATGACCGTGACCAACATCATCTACACCTACCTCACCACCAAGTCACAGCCTTCGTCACAGTCAATGCCGGGCATGAAGTGGATGATGTACCTGATGCCGTTGATGTTCCTGTTCTGGTTCAACAACTATGCTTCAGGTTTGAGTTATTACTACTTTTTATCACTGCTGATCACGATCATCCAGACTTATATCTCCCGATTGTTCGTCACTGAGGATAAGGTGCGCGCGGCCATTGCCGCCAACTCTGCGAAGCCCAAGAAAAAGAGCAAATGGATGGCCCGCTTGGAGGAAGCACAAAAGTTGCAGCAACAGCAGCAGCGCGCTAACGCTAAGCGTAAGCGTTAATTAGGCGTTAGGTGTTAGGCTTTAGGCTTTAGGTGTTAGGCTTTAGGTGTTAGGCTTTAGGTTCTATGGTGAAATCAAGTAATTATCAGGATTTGAAGGTGTGGCAAAAAGCCATTGATCTGACTTCTGAAATTTATAGGCTTGTTAAGCTATTGCCTATTGAAGAACAATATGCTCTATCAGACCAAATGCGCAGGGCTGTTGTATCAGTTCCTTCAAATATTGCTGAAGGCCGTGGCCGAGGGACCAATAAGGAGTTTGTGAGATATCTGTTGATGTCAAGAGGTTCTTTATGGGAATTATCAACGCAACTCGTGATTTGCGAGAAACTGCATTACCTAAACCAAGATCAACTGTCTGATGCAAGACAATTGATACTGGAAATAAGTAAGATGATAAATGCTTTGGCTAATTCGTTCAGTGATGGTGAAAAAGTCTGAATTTTGAAAATAGCATTAAAAAATTTGACTATAGATGCAACTTTTTGGAGAAATGGAGTGTCTAATGATTAGATAAGTTTAATTGCTAAGGGTTGAAGCAATGGTGACACCACCTAAAGCCTAAAACCTAAAGCCTAAGACCTAAATAAGATTATGTATATCCATCAGTGTCCCGAGTGCGGAAAGCAATATAGCACTCAAGAGAGAGTTAATCGTGTGAAATGCCCTTACTGCGGTGCCGAGACTAACGTTTCATATGCTGACCAAGAGCAACAGCAGCAGTTCAGCGGACAACCACTGTCGAGTCTCGATAGCGTGTTCACCAATGGCCCGTCGGGCAAGAGCCGCGGTGTTGCCGCTATCCTGGCTTTGTTCTTTGGCGCCATCGGTCTGCACTATTTCTATATTGGCAAGACCAACGCCGGAATTCTGTTCCTAGTGGCTAGCATCCTGTCCTGTGGCGCCCTCGCCGTTGTCACTCAGATTGTCTCCTTCGTCCAGGGTATTCTGTTCCTTGTCAGCACCCAGGAGGAATTTGAGATGAGGTGGGTGAACGCCCCCAGTAGTGTCCCATTATTCTAACCCCTTGACTGCCTATGGGTAAACGCCAAGTCCCTACAAGACCCGACTACATCAAGTGGCTGCTCCTCCTTGGGGTAGCAGTACTTGTTGTTTTGTTTGGTCTCTATGTGGGACGGCGTTATATATTGCCCCACTCGGTAAATGTTGACCGCTACCGCTATCCCATAGCGGGCATCGACGTGTCGAAACACAACGGTGAGATTGACTTTGACCAGGTGAGTGACGACAATTACCAGTTTGTCTTCATAAAGGCCAGTGAGGGCAAGACTTACCAGGACGATGCCTTTGAGCGAAACTATGCCGGAGCCCGTAATGCGGGCCTAAAGGTGGGCGCTTACCATTTCTTCCGCAAGAATCGTTCTGGCAAAGAACAAGCCGACAATTTTCTTAATGTCATCAAGGGGAAGCCGATGGACTTGCCATTGGTCATCGATCTTGAGGATGATTGGGGAAATGGTGTAAACATCGACCGCAAGCTTGCCCTGGAGCGCGTGTTGGACATGATCAACATCCTCAACGATAAGGGTTATCCCGTGATGATCTACACCAACCTGGACGGTTATGGCAAGTATTATAAGGATATGCTGGGCGACCATGACCTGTGGCTGTGCTCTTTCACTAGCCCTGACCTGTTACCTGAGATGCCGCACTGCATCCAGCAGTTCAGCCACGAGGGGAATGTCGCCGGCGTGAAAGGTGACGTTGACCTAAACGTGTTCCGTGGCACTAAAAAGGAATGGAACCGTTACTTGGATGACGTGCAAAAACAATTGTCACATTAAATTTTTCCAGCAATGAAAAAACGACTCATCAACATACTCGCTTTAATGCTGATCATGCTGCTGGCTGGCGTGACCGACGCTAGCGCGTCAGTTTACACATGGAGCCGTTATAACCTAACGTTTGAAACTCCTGACGACGGCTTTGTCACCTTCAACAGCAACACCCGTTTTGAGATACAGTGGGAAGATATGGTGATGACTGTACAACTCTACAGCAAGGACAAAGGTGACGAGAAAAAGATGCTGACCGAGAACTTGCAGCGCAAGGCCTTGGGGTTCAACATGTATGAATTGCAAAACGGCAAAATCAAGGTCAAGGGTTTCAAGAAGACCTATAGCATCAACGGCACTATGCCCGACGGCTCACGCGCCATTATTGCCGATCTTGTATCCAAGCACCAGAACCTCATTGTGGAAATCACGGTCAACTACCTGTATGGAAATCGCGAGACCGTTGAGGACATGATTAAGAGTTTTGCCGAGAACAAGACCCAAACGCCCAACCACGAACGCAAGCGGCAAAAGGTGCAGACCAAGCAGAAGGCCAAGCAACAGCAGCAAAAGGACAAAAAACAACAGGAAACGCCTAAACCCGCAAGAAAAGAAAAGCTCTATGATGCCTGACGCGAGGCATCATCACGATAATGATGTTTAACCTCTAAAAATATGACCTTATGATGCATTTTACACCTAAAACATTTCTAGTGCTCGCCACGCTCATGGTGATGAGCGCGACTGCTATTGCCCAGGACAGCAATAAGCCCTGTGCAGAGCCTAGCATGCTCTATGTGCCTCTCGTTTATGACGGTTATAAGTCAGATAATGGGCCAATGACATCGCCCAAAACAGGTGAGCTGTATTCGCTGGATGCCAATGACGCTTGGCTCCAGGAGGCCATCGCAAACACAGAGCGAACCCACAACATGCGCCAGCGTGCCATGATTGAAAACCCGCAGCTGGTGGCCTATAATGCTAATCGCCTACCCGAAGCTCCGCCCGAGGGCGTTATCCCAAGCGATCCGCGTCAAGGTATGCTCACCATCGTCCCCCCCAATGTGTCGGTACCCGATGACGTGACACCAGCCGACGCCCCCAACTTGAAGATTCACAACTGGTTGCATATATTCAACGCCTCGCTCCAGTTCACTCAAGCCTACATCAGCGGTAACTGGTATCAGGGCGGCGAGAACAACCTGGCCCTGCTGGGATCAATTAACTGGAATTGCAACCTTAATCAGGATATACACCCTAATTGGCTGTTTAATAACTCGTTGTCATATAAGTTAGGTTTATCTACCACTCATGGTGACAGCATCCGCAATTACCTCATCAACGAGGACAACTTCCTGTTCACGTCACAACTGGGTTACAAGGCAGTGAAAAATTGGTACTACAGTGCGATGCTGCAGTTCACGACCCAGTTCATGAACAATTACAAGACCAACACACGGACGATGACCGCCGCATTCTTGTCTCCAGCCGAGTTGAATGTGGGTCTTGGTATGACCTATAACTATAAGAAGGCCGATGACCGCATCTTCACGTTGGCCATAGCTCCCCTATCCTATAACCTCAAATATTGCCGCAATATCACCGACATCGATCCTGTTCGTTTTGGCATTGATGCCGGGCACCACAGCAAGAGCACCTTTGGTAGCAACTTCGAGGCTAAGCTGTTATGGCGCTTCACGCCTAGCGTGATGATCACATCCAGGTTATACATGTTCACCAACTATGAATATGTGCAGGGTGACTGGGAAAACACCTTGGATTTTGCTATTGGCAAATACCTGACCACTCAGTTCTATACCCACCTGCGCTTTGACCGCTCCAGGCAACGCGACGATGACTGGAACTACTGGCAGTTCAAGGAAATCCTCAGTTTGGGCATCATTTACCGATTCGCAACTGTCAATTAACGATATTCATGTCCAGTCGCACAGCATTCATATCGCTCTTGCTCCTCATGCTGCCGCTTATTGCCGTGGCCGGCAATGGCATCCCCAAAAAGTCGGTCGTGCTTGACGGGCTGGATGTGGACTCGATGCGTGTGCGCCTGGATGAAACCGACATGCAGCCCCTAGAGGGTATCTGGTACTATCCCAACGAGGAAATGACCGTTGGCATTGAGCGCTATAAGGGTAACCACAACATTGGCTACCGCATTATTCTGCTCGAGTCGCCCGACATCAATCTGGTGCCAGGCACCGTCATTGGCTATATCGCCAGTAGTGCCGTGGACAGCAAGTACCAGTTATGGCTCTATAGCCAGCGTGACCGCGTGACGCTCATCAAGCCACTGGAGTGTGTCGCTACACTTAATGCCGCTGCAACTACGCTCACATTTGACCCGCCCCACTGGAAGGTCAAGGTGCGAGTGAATGTCGCTCGCTTCCTGCCCACGCTGTTCAATGGTGTAAGCATCATCCCCGAGCGGGTAGGTGAAAGACTTCCTGTGGGTTTCCGCAAAATTTATCCCGAGGGTGGCGACGGCAACCCGTTTAACCGAGTGCGTTACCTGTGATGAGAACATGGAATAAACATATTTTAATTCTTCCGCTCCTGCTGATACTATTGTCTGTCAACACATTGGACGCGCGGACACGCACCACGCGCAAGAACCTGCGCAGTGTTGAGGTACCCATTGCCGTGCTCGAGTCCAGCGACGGACTGTTACCCGACAGCCTGATTGACATTGACCCCAATGCTGTGACGCTCAAGGGCTTCAGCAAGCGGGCCAGTGACAGCAAAGAGTCGTTTTTCATCATCAACAACACGAAACACCGCATGAGCGCAGTGCGTCTGCTGCTGCGCTACACGACGATGAAGGGAGAGCTGCTTACCCAGCGAACGGTCACCGTCCCGGTGAGTTTGAAGCCAGGCGAAACCAAACTTGTCGAGGTCAAGTCGTTTGACGTGCAACGGCTGTTCTACTATTATGCGGGGCCTCAGCCACGCAAACAGGCCACGCCGTTCCAAGTGGCTTTCCGCCTGACGGGCTATGACATCCCCGTGGGCAACTGACGAAATTATCATCAATTCAATAACCAATACAAAACAAAAAAAGATGAAGCACTTTTCAATTAAACTGTTATCGGTAGCTATGCTGGCACTTGCCGGTTGGACCGCTGCCGACGCGTGTACTAACCTGCTGGTAGGCAAGAACGCCAGTGCTGATGGCTCGACCATCATCACTTATGCCGCCGACAGCCACACCTTGTTCGGTGACTTGCAGTACCTTCCTGCTGCAGACCATCCCAAGGGCTCGATGCGTGAAATCATCGACTGGGATAGCGGCAAGCGCATGGGTGCTATCCCCGAGGTGGAGCACACCTATGCCGTTGTGGGCAACATGAACGAGCACCAGGTGACCATCGCCGAGAGCACCTGGGGCGGACGTGAGGAACTGTGGGATTTGGATGGCAAGTCCATCATCGACTATGGTAGCCTCATTTATATCGCCTTGCAGCGTTCCAAGACCGCCCGTGAGGCCATCAAGGTGATGACCGACCTGGTGGCACAATATGGTTATGCCAGCGAGGGTGAGTCATTCTCGATTGGTGACCCCAATGAGATCTGGATCATGGATATGATCGGCAAGGGCAAGGATGAGCTGGGTGCCGTGTGGGTAGCTGTCCGCATCCCCGACGACTGCATTGCCGGCCATGCCAACAACCCGCGCATCTGGAAATTCAACATGAAGGACAAGAAGAACGTCATGTACAGCAAGGACGTCATCTCGTTTGCCAAGAAGAAAGGCCTGTACAGCGGCAAGGATGCCGACTTTGCCTTCGCTCCCGTTTACCAGAAGTTTGACGCTGGTGCCCTGCGTGGCTGTGACGCCCGCGTGTGGAGCTACTTCAATCGTTTCCATCAGGGTATGGACGCTTATCTGCCCTTCATTTATGGTAAGACAAGAGCCGATGCTGACGTGATGCCCCTGTACGTGAAGCCCGACCGCAAGGTCAGCGTGCGCGACATGCAGGAGATGATGCGTGACCACTTTGAGGGCACCCCGTTTGACATGACTAAGGATCCCGGTGCCACAACTGCCTATGGCGTGCCTTACCGCTGGCGTCCCATGGACTTTGAGGTCGACGGTGTGAAATACAGCCAGGAGCGTGCCATCGCTACCCAGCAAACGGGTTGGGTCTTTGTCGCACAGATGCGCTCATGGATGCCCGACGAGGTGGGCGGCTGTTTCTGGTTTGGCGTCGATGATGCCAACACTGCCGTTTTCGTTCCCATGTACTGCTGCATCACTCAGGTGCCCGAGAGCTATCGTCAGGGCAAGGCCGACATGTACACCCTCGATTGGGACTGCGCATTCTGGGTAAACAACTGGGTGGCTAACCAGGCCTATCATCGTTATTCACAGATGATTGGTGACATCCGCAAGGTGCAGGGCGCCATCGAGGACGGATTTGCCAAGAAACAGTCTGTCATCGAGGCCGAGGCCACCTCGCTGCTCGCCACCGACCGCGCTGCTGCTGTTCGACTGCTGACCAACTACTCGGTCAATGCCGGCCAGGACGCTACCGCCCGCTACAAGAAACTGGGCGAGTACCTGTTTGTGAAGTACCTCGACGGTAACATCAAGAAGGAGAAAGACGGCAAGTTTGAGCGCAACGAATATGGCACTCCAGCTTCTCCCACCTTTGCCGGATACACCCAAGAGTACTACGACATGCTCATCAAGGGCCCGAACGGCGGTGACCGCCTCAAGGTCGAGGAGCCTGAATGGTAATTCAGTTCAATGAATAAAAAAGCCGCATCGATATCCCATCGGTGCGGCATTTTTATCTGTTTACTTACTATTATCAACTAATAACTCATTCACTTTATCATGATGCAAAATTAGTACTGCTCCGGTAGGTGCACAATCGCTAAAAATGGGCATTTTTAAAAGAATTCATCATCATTTTGGGGGATTTTCACATTTTTGGAAGGCATAATGGCACTAAAATTCGCAATTCTTACTAACTTTGTTACATATTAACTATTGAAACTAATTGAACAATGAAAAGATTATCCCTTATTATTGCAGTGATGGCTGTCGCGCTGGCATGTCAGGCGCAGTTATTGTGGAAAGTGAGCGGTAACGGCTTGGGGCGCCCCAGTTACATCTTTGGCACCCATCACATGGCGCCAGCGTCGATGATTGACCAGATTGCCGGCATGAATGCCGCCATCGACGGCTGTGATATCGTAGTGGGCGAGATCGAGAAGGACAGCCTGATGAGCCAAGAGTCACAGATGAAGATGGCTGGTTTCATGATCGCTCCCGTTGACAGCACGCTCGACAAGCTGTACACACCCGACGAGTATGCCGAGGTAGAAAAGGTTTTCAACAAGTATTTCGGTGCTATGGGTGTCAAGCTGGCGCAGATGAAGTCGTTAAAGCCTAATGCCATCAGCACCCAGTTACAGGCCATGCAGGCCATCAAGTATTTCCCCAACTTTGACGCTAACAACCTCATTGACATGGCGGTGCAGGAGCGTGCTAACGAGGCTGGCCGTCCCTCGCTGGGGCTCGAGACGTTGCAGGAGCAGATTGACCTGCTTTTCAACGCCCCCATGACCGAGCAGGCCAAGAGCTTGCTTGAGGCATGCCGTCAGGACGAGTTTTTCCAGGTGCAGTCATCGGCGCTGGCCGAGGCCTACATGCACCAGGACTTAGATAAGCTCATGCAAGTGATGACCGATGCCACCATGGGCGGTGATAGCGAGGAAGCAATGGAAGCGCTGATTTACAGCCGCAACCGCAACTGGGCCGAGAAACTGGAGAAGATGATGCCCGAGCGGGCTTGCCTCGTGTGTGTGGGCGCTGGTCACCTGCCTGGAGCTAAAGGTTTGCTCCAGCTGTTGCGTGACAAGGGCTACACCGTTGAGCCATTCAAGTGAAATAAGGCCAGTTTGATTGAGTTATTTTTCCGAAGCGAATTATTACCCATATATCAAAGTAGAGACGCAAGATTTTGCGTCTCTACTTTAATTTTCAGTGCTTTATCTACACCGATTTGCCTTAAGAATATAATTTAGTGAGTTATTCAGCGCCACGCATGGTGACTTTGACCTTGGCGATGCGGTGCTTGATGACCTTGATGACGGTAAAAGTGAAGCGACCGTATTTGACAACCTCTTTCTCTTGCAGGAATTCGCCCTTGAGGTCCAGCAGGAAACCGGCGACAGTCTCGGCCTCCTCGGCATGCTCGCCCAACTCTTCCTCGTCAATGTCGAGCACGCGGGCAAAGTCGCTCAGCAGCGTCTTGCCGTCAAAGAGCCATGTGTCCTTGCTGATACGGTTATAGAACTTCTCCTCGGTGTCATACTCGTCGTTAATGTCGCCCACAATCTCCTCGAGCACGTCCTCAAGCGTGGCAATGCCCTGGGTGCAGCCATACTCATCGACGATGATCGCCATGTGCATCTTTTTCATGCGGAAGTCCTCGAGCAGGTCGTCGAGCATTCGCGTCTCGGGCACGAAATAGGCGGGGCGCATAAGCGTCTGCCACTTGAAGGTGTTATCGCGGTTGCCGATGTAGGGCAGCAGGTCCTTGGCATACAGGATGCCCTTGATGTTGTCGGGTGTCTCGTCATAGACCGGCATGCGCGAGTAACCCGTGTCAATGACCTTACGCACGACCTCGTCAAAGTCGGCGTCCTGGTCGATGTCGACCACATCGACACGCGGGCGCATGATGTCGCTCACCGTCTTGTCGCCAAACGACAGGATGCCCTCGAGCAGTTCCTTGTCATCGGGGTTCTTGACCTCACTCACCTCCAGCGCGCGTGTCAAGTCATCGACCGAGAGTTCCTCGGTTTGGGTCGGCACGACCTTGTTGACCAGGCTCGTGCTGCGCACCAGCAGCCCAGTCAACGGTGAGAACAGGCTTACGGCGGCCTTGAGTGGCACTGCTGTCATCGCCGCAAAGCGCGTGTTGAAGTTGGTGGCATATAGTTTGGGAATCACCTCGCCAAACAGCAGGATCAGGAAGGTGAGGATAACCGTTTGTACAATGAAATCGAGCACCGTGCTGTTAAAGTCAAAAATTTGGTTCATCGCGTAGTTCAGCACGATGGCAATCATGATGTTCACCAGATTGTTGCCCACCAGGATGGTCGCCAGCAGTTTCTCGGGGATTGCCAGCAGTGAGCGCACGCGCTCACGGCTGTCAGCGTCCTCGATGCTTTCAACATCGTCGGGCTTGAGTGAAAAATAGGCAATCTCGCTGCCGGAGTTAAATGCCGACAGGAATAATCCCAATAGGGCGACTATGATGGCGATGATGCTGCCCGTGGTGGGCGCGTTGAATGTCACAAGCGGATGGGCGCTTGCTGTGCAAAGTACCGATAACAGGCACGATAACGGGTCAGGGTCCAAAATACTATCTCGTTTTGTTGAATAATGCGACAAAGATACTGCATTTTTTCTAATAATCACTGGAGAAATCACAGAAAACTAGGAAGAAGCCCTAAAGACTATTATTAGTGTCCCCAAAAAGCAATGATGCAGTGGACAAATCAGGCCGAAGGTCTGCATGAGGCCGTTGGCCTCAACTTGAACTAACACCATGGCGTGAGGGCCGAAGGTCCTCGCGGCTTGGTGACAATAGTCCTACCCATAACGAGCCCCGTAGGGGATCACTAATTGCTACAATGAGTGGCCCTCGTCGAGGCCCCTATCATCATGCATCTCTCTCCCCTATGCCACACAGACCATACGGCCTGTGCACCGTAGGGTTTCCTCAATTCAAGGCCTCTGGCCTTGTTCAGGTCGCCGACCTGTTAGCCTGAAAAAAGACCATAGAAACAGAACCGGGGTGGGACAAAAAAGGCGGCTCCGATTGGAGTCGCCTTTTTATGATTGAGGAAGCGTTTTCTTGTTACTTCATGACCTTGTAGGTCGAGGTGCTGCCGTCGGTGTAGCGGGTCACAACGATGTTGATGCCCTCAAACGGCGTCTTGCCCTCCATACCCATCGTGTTAAAGTAGTGAATGCTCTCGATGGTCTTGCCACCCAGGAGTTCCTTCACGTCAACGACGTTGTCTGATGAGGTAGTACTACGATTCAGCGGGTAAACGACATAAGCAGGATTTGTCTCTGTTCCACTATCGCTCGGCTGGATGCGGTGAGGAGCGCCATTAGCCTGGTTTTGGCTAGCTTCGGTCTTGCGGACAATCGCATTGAAGCCATAGAGCAAGCCTGCATCAGTAGAATTACTGAAATAGGGTGCTACATCCTCATAGACGACATCAATGTCTTCACACAACGACATGTTAGCCAGGAAGCTACCCTTGAAGTCATGACCATTAATCTCGTCACCTTCACGCTGGGGAGCGATGAAGTAGTTGCCAGAGCCTCCATAGTAAGCCCAAACGACCTTGCAGAACTCATGAGGTTTGGGAGCCATCATGAAGTAAATGCCATCATTACCCTGTGCACCTCCGTTTTCAAAGTTATACTTCGGGAAGTTAGCCGTGCAATAGATGTTAGGCGTGTAGGTCGAGGCCGACCCAGGAGTGGGACGAGTAGTCACCTCGATGGTCGGGTTCAAAGCGTCAACATAGGTACCAGTAATGGAACCTGCTGCAAGAATCTTATTCTCAAAGGTTTCTTTCAGACTTTCAAGCGTTGGTTGGTAATTGTCAATGTTAGGATTCTTTTGGGTTATCTCGCTGGGGATCAGGATCTCGATCCAGTTACTCTGGTCATAATCCTCTTGCTCAACCTCGTTGATAAAGTTTCCATTCTCATACCTGATCAGGTAGCTCTCCTGGTCGGCAGTGGGATAACTCTTGTTGGCATACATGTGGTCATCCTTAGCGAAGATGGCAAACTTGCCCCTATTGTTGTCCCAAGTTACCTCAACGGCATGCAGCTGGTTGGAGATGGTATAGGGCTGGCCTTCTACACCTACCTGTACCAGGTCCTCAAGACGCAGACTCGTCTCCTCCCAAGGCGTGAACTCGATGGGCATGATCTCATAGCCATTATCCCACTTCTGGAAGATGAACTTCACATTATAGTAATTGCTATTGGTGGGCAGGGTAACACCAACAGTCTGGCCCTGCTTGTTCTTCCACGCGGGACTGTTGTACTTGTTGTAGCCCACAATAGAGGTGCCACCTTGAACCTCGGACACATCGTCGCCATTCTCATCAGCAGAGATGTCGAAGTTCAAGCCATTAACATTGCTCACCTGCAGCTTGTTGATGTACAGGTAGCGGTTGTTGTAATTGGCCGGATTGGCAAGAAGCTCACTCAGCGTCACCTGCTCGGGATCGGCAAGGGCTTTATCCTCAGCAATCTGGAAAGTATTATGAGTGTCTGTACACATTGCCTGAACGTACTGACCGGTGCCGTAGTAATTCTTCTTTACCTTAAAGCCAGCGGGGATAACATCACCATTCTCATACTTGGGCACGAACTGGCCGTAGTTGTCGTATTGAGGATCGGCTACGCTTGCGGCGTCAAATTGAGGAGTGATGAACAACTGTGTATAGTCGGTGCGGTCCTTGATCCAGATATACTCCTGACCACCACCGCTGTTCTGCGAGTAGTCGAACAGGACAACCACGGGATTGTCAAAGATAACTTCTTCGCCATTGTCCAGAGCCAGGAACTCAGCAATGCTGCTCACGTGGTCCTTCTTGTAGGTATAGGTCACGGTCACCGTCGGGCTGTGGTGCTGCTCGCCATCCTCGGCCCATGCTGCGATGGTCGTCGTGGTATGGTCCTCATCAACATCTACAGTGAAGGGCCCGTCGTAGGTCTGGGTCTCACCGCCATTGACGGTGTAATAGATGGTTGCGCCAGTAGTAGCGCAGGTGATGGTCACCTCCTGATCTTCGGCATAGTTGCCGCTGGCAGGAGTAATCACGGGAGTTGCAACAGCACTGCCCTGAACGTACAGGTAAACAGGGGTTCCAGTTGTGCCGTCATAGATGCGGAAACGACCGTTTGCAGCGCTAGCGCCACTGTTGTAGCGCATCATGTAGTTACCCCACTTCAGCACATAACCGCCGTTATTGCTCTCGGCAGACCATGCCGTGCCATCCTCCTCATCAAATGCCAGACCTGGTGCACTAGGATTCAGGTACCCGTGGTCGCTTGACAAGGTGAATCCATTAGCGTTACCATTGAGTGTAAACTCGATAACGTCGGTGCCACTGATGTTAATAATAGATCCCTGTTCTTCCCAACTTACTTCGGCACCAGTACCTCCAGTGGTGATGCCATTCAAGGCCTCGGGGGTGTCCTCATAGACGAGGATGTACTGCAAGCCATTCTGGATCTGGTTGGCGTTGGTCACCTTGGAGTACAGGGTACCGGTGGCCTCTACGCGCTTGTAACCTGTCACGTTGACGGTGGCGGTAGCGTCGCCGTTGGTCAGGGTGATGGTGGCCACGTCGGGGCTGGTCATGGTAGCGTTGCCATTATAGGTCACGGTCAATGTGCCGTTCTCGAGGGTGGCGCTGAAGTAGTTGGCGCCCGTGCCGCTGACGGCGACGCTGGTCGTGCCGGTCGTGTTGGTCTCGGTAACGGTTACATTGCCACTGACTGAACTCTCGCCAACGGGGATCACCAGGTCGAGCGAGGAGGGATTTACGGTAATGCTGGGCTCGGGGGCGCTGGCCTCGCGACGATAGAGGTAAACAGGACTTTGGTTCGCACTACCATAGCAAGATACAAGAGTACCATTAAACTGCATGACATTGTGCGAGTTGGTTCCCTGGAAGACAATGCTAGCGACATTGTTGTTGATTGTAATTCTAGCCTTAGCGTTATCATCACCTCTTTCGGTGCGCGTCCTCAGGTAATTGCTATTGTTACTTGCAGCATACAAATAGCCGTTACCCACATTGAAATACCAGCCGGTGGCATCGCCTTCAAGGGTAGCAATCTGAGTCTCATCAGTAGCTGTCACCTTCAGCGTCGGAGAAACCGTCACATCAGTAGTACCACGGTTATTGCTATTCTGCGTGGTGCTCATGGCCAACCAATCACCATGTGTGTCCTTGTTGACAAAGATCACCTCATCACCAGTGTTAAGCTGGCTATCGTCGGTCACGAGGACGAAGTCGCCCTCAATCACGACCTCCTTGGTGATGGTGAAGGTGACAGGACTGCCAGTAGCATCGATGGTGATGATATAAGTGCCAGCGGTCTGGATCTTGATGGGGTCATCGTCGTAAAGGTCGATGTTACCACTACCGTTACCGTCGATGGGCAACCACCAGTCACCACCACTGTCAGGACCGAAAACGAAGCGGGTATTCCAGTCCACGCCGTTGCCCAGCTTGCGGGCAAACAGGATGTAAGTGTTAGCGCGTTCAGCAGTGAAAGAGGCGGTATAAACACCATTATTATAGGTCATTGAAGTACCATTGTTGAAGTTCCATTGGCCAGTATAACCGTTATCGGTCACGATATACAAGTCAGCAAGATAGTTGACGGGAACATCAATGGTCTGGACGTCATTGGCGCTCACGCTAACCGTATTGGTAGCGCTCAGGTCGCGGCCATTATAAACCACATTGGTGGTGCCGCCAGTGTTGGAGAACTGGTTAGAAGTCAGATACCAGTCGGTGTTATTGGCCAGGCTGGCATTGATATTGCCGGTTATGTTTTCACCCGTAATCGTCAAGGTGTTGTCTGTGTCGTTGATGGTCAACGTCGAGGGATTAACGGTAATAGAGGCGGCAGGAGGAGTGGCCTTCTTGGCGGTGACGGTGACGGTCTGGGTCAGGTTGCCGCAAGTGATGGTCACGGTGGCGGTCACCTCGGTGGTGCTCGAGCCACTGTAGGTCACGGTGATGTTCTCGTCCACATTACCGTCGGCAGGGCTGATGGTGGTGGGCGAAACGCTAAAGTCAGCACCGCTCACGCTAACAGTAACATCGTCGGTTAAGTAAGTACCGTCTACATGAATAGTGCCGCTCGTCGAGCTGCCGTCATAGGGGATATCGGTCAATGTCAGCGTTGTCGGGGTAGCCAACAACGTCGGGTCATTGCTGTCCTTCTTATAGAGCTGAATAGCTTGCTGACCACTTCCATAATAACGGAAGCGAGTCTGGTTAGAAGCGCTATTGTAGCGGAGGGTAGGACCACCAGAGGAAGTTATGACTGCATTTCCACTACCGTCGAAAGTAATGGTATTGGTATAAGCCTCAGTTTGGCTGGTATTCATACCGTTGCTATTAGAAGTCCTTCCCATATAATAGCCGCTGGCACTCTTGAGAGTATGGGCGGTAGCATTATAGGTAAAGTAAATGGGTAGGCTAGTTGTAATTGTATGATTATCGATCGTAACAGCCTGGGTATTATTTACTGCATCCAGTGTTGTCAGGCTACCGTCAAAGACTAGACTTCCATCCTCATAGACAATTAGATAATCACCCGTGGTGAGTGCGTCGGTGCTGGTCACCTTGCGGTAGATCGTTGAACCACTGTCACCACCGGTCTCGATGGTGTAGGTAGCTTCAGCCACTTGGCTATCGTTATTGCCAGTTTTGACGGCGATGGCCTTGATGGTCGTGGTCTCGCTCACGTTGATGGCGCCAGTGTAGAGTGTGCCGTTGGTGGAGCTGGGGGTAGAGTTATCGGTGGTGTAATAGATGCTTGCACCACTGGTCGTGGTCGAGATGGTCACGTCCTGGGCTTCATTGTAAGTACCAGCTGCAGGCGAGAATGTCGGGGTGGCACACGTCTCTACAGTGCTGCCTCCAGTTTCCCAAGTTACAACTACCCTATAAAAACGCGTATTCGCGCCAGTATTTGTAAACTGTACAGATGAACTTGAACCAGTCCATGTGTAATTTGTTGTGTTATACGTTCCAGGTTGATTATTAGCTAACGATAATTGTTTACTTGTATAACTACTTCCATAAGTAAACACAATACTCGTAATATTGCCATTTCCACAACTTACTGTCAACGTATTTCCTGTATAGAATCTAACCATTCCATCACTGGAATAGTATGTAGGCCACGTATTTGTATGTGTACCTATATCAAAAGTAAGAGTTACTCCATTTGTGGTCACTTCATAATTAGTTTTGCTGATTCCACTAAGTAAACCACCTCCTGTGCTAGTAACTTCGAACGTAGCTGTTTCTGCCCAGCCGACGGTGAAGGCCAGCAGGGCCGTCAAGAAAAAGGTTAGTAATTTTTTCATAACTAGAAAGAAATTAATTATTAATAATACGTGTTGTTTTAAATTGCTATATGGTTTGCTTGACTAAATCCGCCCGGGCGCCCCCGACGGGTGGACTGGGATAGGGATGAGCGGCGCTGCTTCGGGCAATGGGACAAAAAAAACACACACCCATCGCCATGCGCCCGACTGGCCGGATGGCAGCTGAGTAATGCGTCTCATTGAAGTAACCCTCGCGCTCATTTCTTTGCATTACACCGGCCCCAATGTGGGGCAGGCATCGAAATATGCCGCAAAGGTACACATTAACTATAATTCCCGCAATACTTTACGCCCAAAAAAAAATGGGGCCTGGAAAAACAGATTCCGACCCACTGGAACGGCCGCACGCCGCCGACGTGCGCTCCATCAGGGCCAAAATCCAAATTCAGCCAGCAGTCATGATTAAAGACAACTTGGACAACTGCCACAACAATTTATGTTGTCTTTAAACCCTCGGCGTTGGGCGGCCACGCCAAGGCGAGGCCCTACAGCTGACGCGCTATGTATAAAGACAACTATCACAACTTTTACAACAATTCCATTTTGTTGCATCAGTTGTCTTTAAATCCACGGCGTTGGGCGGCCACGCCAAGGCGAGGCCCAACAGCTGACGCGCTACATTTAAAAACAAGGCGGACAACAATTAAATTTAGTTGTTCGAGTTGTTGTTAAAAAACGGGGGATGGTAAGAAAAAAAAGGCGGCCCGTGAAGGGTCGCCCTTTTTTATTTGGTTAAGAAGCAATTTCTTACTTCATCACCTTAACAGCGCTGGTGGTGCCGTCGGTGTAGGTGATGACCTTGATGGTCATACCGTTAACACTCTGCATCTCCTGACCAGCCATGTTGAAGTAGCGTACGTTAGCAATGGTCTTGCCGTTTACGAGCTCGTTAACAGCATCCCACTTAGCGATCTCGATGGTCTCGGTAGCGGTATCGCTGATGAGCTTGCCGTTCTCCTGAGCGGTAGCGGTAACAACGTAGGTTACATCTGCCTCGGTGCTAGCATATACATAGTAGTGGCCATCGGCAGCGGGCTCAACCAGGTTGCCATCAACGTAAACCAGAACGGTACCGTCACCGTCTACGTCGAACGATACCCAGTTGTGGTGCTCCTCAACGATAGTGATCACGGGAGTAGCGGTCTTCTCAAGAACTTCGTAAGCATAGGTATCCTGAGCAGAAACAGCATCACCAACATAGTTTACACCGTCGGGGGTTACGGTCAGCTTAACAGTGTAGCTGTACTGACCGGGAGTGGTGTTGATGGGAGCAGTCCAGGTAGCGGTGCCCTCAGCCCTGTTCCAGTTAACCTCGGTCTCAGTACCATTAACGGTAACAACAACCTCAGCGTTGGGATCGTTGCTGGTGTAGTGGATGGTAGCTACGTTCTCGGTGAAGGCAACGCTAGCGGTACCAATGAACTCCTCGGGAGTTTGAGCCTGGGGAACACTCAGAGTAACTACATCATAGTAGGGCACGCTCTCGCAGATGGGGCCGCGGGGATCCTGACCACAAGCGGGAACGGTCTTGATAACGACGTCACCACCCTTGAAGTCAGCAGCAACAGCGACTTTGAGGCGGAGCATCTTGAAGGTGCCAGGCTGCCACTTGATGGCAACACAAGAAACATACTCACCATCGATCAAAGCATACTCAGTGTCAAGAGCTGAGGTGATAGCCAGACCATGGTAGTTACCACTGGTGCTGAATGAAGGAGTGCAAACGGTCTCCTGATAAGAATACTCATCATCATCCTCATTGTAAACATAGCCAATGTAGGTGATCTTTGCAGAACCGAGCTGTGACATAGCGGTAACCTCTAAGCCCTCGGGCATAACACCCTCCTGGAAGGCATCATCTACACCAGTACCAACGAATACCTCGTATGCACTTACCATCTCTCCGAAGTAAGCATACAGGTCGAGGTTAATGGTAGTACCCAACTGAGCCTCGGTCAGTTCCATGTCAGGAGCACCAAGATAGCTGCTTGCGAAAGCGGTTGAGCCAGCAAACAAAGCGACTAAAGTAAATAAGAATTTCTTCATAATTGAATAAAAATTAATTTAATTAGTTATAAAGTGAATAAAAACATTAATAAATTCTTTTTTTACATTCAAGCGAAAAATCATTTTAATCATTAAAGAGCTCCGGATCAACTCATCCTTGTTGATAATAATATTTTTAAGGTAATGTATCCCTTGGGTTATTTCCACATTTATTAGGAATCCTTCACGCACCTGCCTTGACAGTCCAACGCTGAAAGAATCCCTATTTTGTAATGCTCATAACACTTGATAATCATATCATTAGATAAATCTAGATTTCAATGAAGTAATGCTAGTTGGTTTATCTCGTGATGCAAAGATAGTACATTTTTAATTACTAGCAAAGAAAAATTGATTTTTTTTTTAAAATCGAGGAAAAATGAGAATCTGGGCACACAGCGGCCCACGCCAGGGCTGGACTGGCTCGAAGCGCGATCCATGGGCGGCCCTAGCGGCCACGCCAAGGCGAGGCCCTACATTTAAAAACAACTATCACAACTTTTACAACAATTCTATTTAGTTGTTCGAGTTGTTGATAATAACGTGGGTGGGGGAATGACAAAAAAAGGCGGCCCGTGAAGGGTCGCCCTTTTTTACTTGGTTAAGAAGCAATTTCTTACTTCATCACCTTAACAGCGCTGGTGGTGCCGTCGGTGTAGGTGGTAACCTTGATGGTCATACCGTTTACACTCTGCATCTCCTGACCAGCCATGTTGAAGTAGCGAACGTTAGCAATGGTCTTGCCGTTAGCGAGCTCATCAACGCTCACGGGACCACCCTTAGCAACGTAAGCGGTGTAACCTACAACCTCGAGGGTCTCCTCGTTCATTACGAGGTGGATACCGATGCTGTAGCTGTAGCCGTTGTATACGAAGTAGGTGTTGGTGTTCTCGGCGCTCAGGGGGTTCTGCATAGCATCGCCCAGGAATGCCTCGGTACCCTCAGCAGGTGCACCATAAGCAACGTCGTCGATTACGAAGTAGAAGTTACCTACATTGTAATACAGAGGATAGATTACGTCATAAGCGGTGATGTAGTCGCCATTGGCGCCCAGATTCAGCTCAATGAACTCCTCAGAGCCATCGGCCTGAACCATTACCAGCCAGTAGCCGGGATGGGTGGGAACGGGAGGAACGTCGGTCTTGCCAGGAACGAATACGGTCTCAAGAGCGTAGTCGCTGACTTCCTTGCCAGGCTCCTGAGCGGTAGCGCTTACGCCATACTCCTCACCCTCGGGATCGTCGCCATAGGGGATTACCCAAGTTGCGGTGCCTTCACCCTCTGCCTGGAGCATGTCGTCCCAGTACAGCATGATGTGGCCATTACCGGTAGCGGTAACGGTTACGGTCTGAGCCTCGGGATCGTCAACAACGGTGATCACGGGAGCATCGGTCTTCTCAACGGGAGGAGCAACGGGAGCCCACTCACCCTCGTAGGTAGCGGTCAGGTCATTGTAACCCTCGGCGCTGATGGTAACGGTAACGATGTTGTTACCCTCAACGAGCTGTACATTGCCGTCAACGAGCTCAACGGGCTCACCATTCAAGGTAATGGTGATGGTGTAGTCCTCGGTGCCAGTGTAGCTAACGGGCAGCAGACCATCCTCGGTTACGTCACCAAATACGATCTGACCAGCGAAGTCCTGGGGAACAACAACGCCACCCTCAACGGTGATGTGGCAAGTGTGGAAGTTATCCTGGCCACGGGGGCAAACCTCACCGCGGGGATCCTGACCGCAAGCGGGCTGGGTCCTGAAGACGATGTCACCACCCTGGAAGTCAGCAGCGAAAGCGACTTTGAGGCGGAGCATCTTGAACTCACCGGGCTGCCACTTGATAGCGGTGCAAGAAACATACTCACCATCGATCAATGCATACTCCTGGTCAAGAGCCGAGGTAATAGCAATAGCGTGGTAGTTACCAGATGCGGTGAATGAAGGAGTACATACGGTCTCCTGATAAGAATACTCATCATCATCCTCATTGTAAACATAGCCAATGTAGGTGATCTTTGCAGAACCGAGCTGTGAAAGAGCGGTAGCTTCTGCACCAGCGGGCATGAGGCCTTCAACGAACTCCTCACCATCGTAACCACCAATGAACAACTCATAAGCACTTACCATGCAGTCAAAGTGTGCATAGATGTCAACGTTAACGGTTGTGCCTAATTGATCCTGAGTCAGCTCAAAATCAGGAGCAAAAAGATACTCCTCTGCGCTGAGGCTGCCTGCCATCATCAGGGCAACTAAAGTAAATAAAAATTTCTTCATAAAATACGAAAAATTTAATGGTTAATAAAAAAGTAAATAATTATAATTCAACAATTTAGTTCATAAAGTTGGCTTCTTATCTTGATCCATCAAATTATCCCGGACTAACTATACAATTATTATCTTTTCTTCTTTAGTTTTTAGCTTCTATATACGACCCAAAACTCCTGCACATCGTGCAAGAGCGATCTAGAGGGGGTTAACACTTAAGTTTTTCATTTGTCGCAACTTATACTTAACCTTGGTAGTGATATCACAATATAGTCACGTGCAAAATTACGACAAATCCCCCTAAACGACAAAACACGCCCTGATTTTTTGTGTTAAAAAATATTAAAATAATGGACAATTGTTACTCTTTAACGTGCTATGGGACTAGAAAAGAAGGGCTATCGCCTCAAAATTGACAGAACAATAAGTACAGGCAGAGGAACGCAACCGCAAACGCCCACATATTTATTATAATGTGAGTTTGGCCAAAATCACGTGCGAATCATCATATATACCATGTAGAGACGCAAGTTATTTGCGCCTCTACATATCATAAGCGTCTTATTCAATGAAAGTTAAATACATCGCATTCACGTCATTCTCGTGATGATTGAACCCATCAGAATGGGCGTCCACCAGGTCGTCCGCCTCCCGGAGGGCCACCAGGGCCGAAGCGGCCGGGACCTCCCCAGCGATCGGCGTTGCGGTCCTTGGGCTGCTCACCCTTCTTGAAAGTGTTGAAGCGGTAAGTGAACGTGAGCATGCCGTAACGTCCCAAGGAGTTGTAGAAGACATCCTCGATGTAGTCACCGGTAACGTTGCGGTAGATGTTCTTGCGCTGACCCAAGATGTCATAGACCGAGAGGGTGAGGGCGGCCTGCTTGTCACGCAGGAACTGGTAGGCCACAGAGCCATTCCAAATCCACTGGTCACTGTTATAGCCTGCACTGTAACCGCTGGTAGTGCTGTAACGCAGGTCGGTGCTGATGACCAGGCCGAAGGGGGCAGAGTAAGTGCCGTTGAAATTGCCGCCCCAGGTGTGGATGTTGCGGGCGTTGGACTTGAGCGCCGACGTGGTTGTGTTCTGGAAACTATAACGAGGACGCAACTCAATGTCAAAGACATTGTTGCGGAACGCTATGCCGGGCGAATAGTTAATCATCCAGGTGTTACTGCGGTTCTCTACGCCATTGGTGACGCTCTTGGTGACACCATAACGGGTGAACATGTGGCTGGTGAAGTACCATACCTTGCTGGTGCCGAAGGGGAAGCTCAACATGTTCATTGCCATGGCGTTCCACACGCCGCCCACATTGGTGTAGCTGGTGACGCGTCCACCAGTCAGTTCGTCGGTGCTTACGTTAGAGACGATGCTGTTCTGGGCAAAGTCCACATTCATCATCGCCATAATGCTGCGCTGTGCACCCTGAGCGAAGTCACCAAACCGCAGATTGATGTTGTGGTTGAAGGTGGGTTTCAACTCGGGATTACCGATGACGATATTCAAGGGGTTGCTCTCGTCGGCCACGGGCTGCAACTGGGTGATGCTGGGTTGCTGAGCGCGCATGCGGTAGAAGAAGTTGAGGTTACGCGTTTCGGTGAACTTGTAACGGAAGCGTGCATAGGGTGCTACCGACCATGCCCAGCGTTCCTTGATGTCGCGGGCGCTGTTGATGAGGTCCTTGCTCTTAGACATGGCGCTGTTGACCGAGATACCCACGTTGAGGTTATAGGCCTTGCGCACCTGGCGGAAACCTAGACTGAACTCCTGGTTGAAGAACTTATTGCGGAAACTATTGCTCAACGATTCGTTCCACTCTTGATCGATAACCGTGCCACCAGGCCAGATGCCCTCGCGCATGTTGTCATAGACCAATTTATCGCTAGTGGTAGAGCGGAAGTTGCCACGATAGGAGAACTCGAGGAAACGGGCGTTCTTGATGTCGCCGACGGGCTCGGTCCACGAGAGGCGACCTGTGATGCTGTGCGTCTTGCGGCGGTTGTTGGCCGTCTGGTCGATGAGCTGGTCCTGGTCAGTAAGCAGGTAGTAGGTGTTGTTAGTATAGGTATCGGCATCCTCGCGCACGTTGCTGTAGCTGTAATTAAGCATCAACGACTGGCTGCGGCCGGGGTGGCTGGCCACCTTGTGGTTGTAAATCAGGCGAGTGCCCCACTCGAAGCTCTTGCCATCGTTGAAGAAATTACTCAAACTGCGGTTCACACGGGTCAAGGCAGCATCGCCGGCGCGGGTCAATGAGCTGTCGCCACGCTCGCTCTTATTGAAGTTGAACGAGAAATTGGGACGGATGTCCAGGGTGTTGCACGTGTCAATCTCCCACTTGATGCGGAAGTCGCCTCGCAGGTTGTGGCTCTTGTCGCGAGCGGCCGTGTTGGCGTCGTAGTAGCTGACCGAGTCGGTCAAGAGGTTCTGGCGCGCGGTGCTCGTGCGGGTGTCACGGTCGCTGTGGCTGTACATGATGTCGCCGCCCACGCGGAAGTGGTCATCCTCCTTGCTGCCGATGTTGAAGTTAAGGCCGGCATACTGTGACGTGGTCACGCCACGGTCGCCGCCCCAACGCTGGAAGCGGCCTGAAGCGCCGTCACCAAAGCCCAGGTTGTTGGTGTTATTGCCGCCACCCAGGATAGTGAACTGGTTGCCGTCGCGGAAGTGATTGATCATCACGTTGCCCGCATAGCGGTCGTCGGAGCCATAACCGGCATTGACGGTGCCAAACCAGCCGTTATTCATGCCTTTTTTCACGGTGAGGTTGATCACGGTCTCGTCGTCGCCATCATCAACACCTGTCAAGCGGGCCAAATCGCTCTTGCGATCAATGACCTGAAGTTTATTAATCATGTCGGCAGGAATATTCTTACTAGCCACCGTGGGGTCATCGCTGAAGAATTCCTTACCGTCGATAAGGATTTTCTTCACTTCCTTACCGTTGGCGGTGATTTTGCCATCGGTGCCCACCTCAACGCCAGGGAGACGCTTCAACAGGTCCTCGACCACGGCATTGGCCTGGGTCTTATAGGTATCGGCATTAAACTCGATGGTGTCTTCCTTGACCACGATGGGGCTCTTGACGCCCATGACCACGGTCTCCTTGAGCATGATGGTGTTGGGGTCCATGGTTACGACGCCCATATTGACGTCACGGCCGTCCTCGCCGACGGTCACGTGCTTGATCAAGTCATTGTAGCCCAAATAGGAGAACCGCAACAAGTATTTGCCAGGTTTCACACCCTTGATGTTAAACACACCATTCAAGTCGGTGGTAGTACCCTTGACCATCGTGCTATCCTTTGTCGCCATCAGCAACCTCACGGTAGCCTCCATGAGCTCGGTGGTGTCCTGTGAGTCAACCAACACGCCGTTGATGACAGCATCATGGGCGCTGATTGGCAACAGGCAGCACAAAGCTATAGCGAATGATATCAATTTCCTCATGTCGTGTGATATATATTATAATGTGAATTTTCGCTGCAAAGGTAAGTCTTTCGTCACACATGTCACAAAAAAGATAGATGATTTCACGTTTTTTATAGACGAAAAGAGGCCCCGAAGAAACCGTAGCGACGTGCAAACTGGATAAAAGGAGCCTATAATTTGGTGTTTTGGTGGAAATGCCGTATATTTGCCACAAAGATTAAAATTTAGATTCCTGTTATGAGCAAAGTCATTATCATTGGATGCGGTGGTGTCGGCACCGTGTGCGCTCACAAGTGCGCACAGAACCCTGACGTGTTTAACGAGATCGTGATTGCCTCGCGCAACCGCGCTAAGTGTGATGCCGTGGCCAAGGCCATCGGCGCCGACAACATCACCACCGACCAGGTGGATGCCGACGACGTGGACCAACTGGTGGCCCTGCTGGAGCGCCACAAACCCGACATGGTCATCAACCTGGCGCTGCCCTATCAGGACCTGACCATCATGGAGGCCTGCCTCAAGTGTGGTGTCCACTACCTCGACACGGCTAACTATGAGCCCCGCGATGAGGCCCACTTTGAATACAGCTGGCAATGGGCTTACCGCGAGCGTTTCGAGCAGGCTGGACTGACCGCTATCCTGGGCTGCGGTTTTGATCCGGGCGTGAGCGGCGTATATACCGCCTATGCCGCCAAGCACCACTTCAGCGAGATACATACGCTCGACATCGTGGACTGCAATGCCGGCAACCACGGCAAGGCCTTTGCCACCAACTTCAACCCTGAGATCAACATCCGTGAGATCACCCAAAAGGGTCGCTACTGGGAGAACGGCAAGTGGGTTGAGACCGGTCCGCTGGAGATCCACAAGCCTCTCACCTACCCCATGATTGGCCCGCGCGAGAGCTACCTGATGTATCACGAGGAGCTGGAGTCGCTGGTCATCAACTTCCCCACCATCAGGAGAGCAAGATTCTGGATGACCTTCGGCGAGGAATACCTGACCCATCTGCGCGTTATCCAGGACATTGGTATGGCCAGCATTGAACCCATCAATTACCAGGGCATGGAAATCGTGCCACTGCAGTTCCTCAAGGCCGTGCTGCCCAATCCACAAGACCTGGGAGAGAACTACACTGGCGAGACGAGCATCGGCTGCCGCATCAGTGGTATCGACAAAGAGGGCAAGCAACTGACCTACTACATCTACAACAACTGCGACCATCACAAGGCCTATGAGGAGACTGGCATGCAGGCCGTGAGCTACACTACTGGTGTGCCCGCCATGACCGGCGCGATGATGTTCCTCAAGGGTCTATGGCGCAAACCAGGCGTCCACAATGTCGAGGAATTTGATCCAGACCCGTTCTTGGATGTGCTCAACAAGCAGGGCCTGCCCTGGCACGAGCAGTTCAACATCGACCTGGAAGCGTAGACATCATTAATAACTTATTTCAGTGGGTCAGTTACCTTTTGACGGCTGGCCCATTGATTTTTTTACTGCAAATCAATTGATTATTGAAAATTTATTTTATCTTTGCCACTTGAATTTATTTCATTCAAGTTTATCATGGCAAACCGTTATCCGTGAAGTACGTCAGCTTTGTTAAGCTCTGAAAAACCAAAATTGATTTGTTTTACTGGACAAGTGCAAATATTATTTATTTAAATATTAACTAACATTATGAGATTACTTACCAAACATCTGTTGATGTTCGCCATGCTCTGCTCGAGCGGGTGGACATTCGCTCAAACGTCTCCAGCCGAGCGCATTAGCCTAACACTGGAAGACAACCTGAGTACTTACACTACCGCTGGTGAGCGAAACAATTATGTAAATAAGTTGCGCCTCAACCAGCCCAGCGGTTCTAACAAACTCACTGCAGGTATGCTCAACGATGGAAACAACTACATAGTATTCCATCGCATTGATGACCAGGGTAATGACTCCACTTTTGCCAGGGTCAACCTGAATGCTCAAGTGACTGAAGCCGAGATGGAAGTCATTGACGGAATCGGTTTCAGTTCCAATCCCCCGTCAAGCCAGACGACCATCACTCAAACCATGTTGCCCGACAACTGGGGCACTAATGGCTCTAACCTGATTTGGCAGACCAATGGCTATGCTTACATCTCGGGTCAAGGCGGTTTGACCTATACTATCCCCGCTGGCTACAACAACGCCATTATCCAACTTATTATTTATGTGGGAAGCAATATCCGTAACGGTTATTTTTCCACCAATTATAATGATTCGGGCTGGTCAGTCAATTCCACTCAAGTGAGTGCAGGTGGAGGATATGTTGTAAAGACTTTCACTGGTGTGAACACCGGGGATGTCATCAGCATCTATGGTGCTCGAGCATCAGGTTCTAGCTACTATTTATCGGAATCTCCCGATATTGATGATATCTATTTCAGAGAAATACCAAAGACTCTTGCCTCTTCCATCGAGGTCACTTCTACCATCAGCCGCTGGCAAGGCAATGACTGGGGGGCTGAGACATCATTTGGTAACAGCGTCACCTATAGTCCTAATGACCTTATCGACCTCTACAATTTGGGTGAGGTATCAGACATTTTCTATGCCGAGACCAGTGAAAACGCCCACTCCGATTACTACAACTATAAGGTGATATTTGACAGCAATATTGATCTGCCCTCTGGTAGTTCCACTGGCCTGGATTTCTATGCCAGTGCCGATTTCACAGCCGCTACCTCCAGCAGTCCGACCACGTCTGCTTTCAATGGTCCCAACAACTGGACATTCCTCAGCGCTAACATTTATACACCCAGCGCAGGTAAGTGTTGTTATATATTGAGTTATGGCTCCATTTTATACACCATGCCCAGCTCATTTATGGGCAACAGTGTTAATGTAATCATAACCTCGAGCACTGGTTCTGATGGCGCCGGTCCCATGTATGTGAACGGTGTACTACACACATTCACAGCTGGTGAGACCTACACATGGACAGTGCCTGTTAGCGCCAATGGTACTATCGAGTTCAAGGCCAATGCGACAGATGACTACACCAACACCTATTCTATTGACTTCACACAGATAGTGATTTCAAGCGGCAACGGCTCATCGATGAATGCGCCTGCACAGGCCATCAGCATGCCCATGACGCTAAAGTATAAGAATAGCCGTCTTTATCCCAACATGCCCGAGCCCACCAGCGAGAGTAAGCACGAGTGTGATAATATCATCAGAATTAACGACTAAAACATATTCCACGATATGAAAACAATAGCTAACAAATTGCGCTTCGCGCTGCTGCTGGGCTTAATCACCATGAGCCTGACAGTACTCGCTCAAGTCAATACTGAAAAAATGACCGTCTCGACTCTGATGTTCCTCGACGAGATGGCAGGCAAAATCAGCTTTGATGAGCCAGGACCTACGCTTCGTGGAGGCGATGTGCTCATTACCGACCGCATCCATCATCGTCCTATTGCCAGCCCCGACACCATCGACGGCAAGGTCTATATCTCAGCATTTGTGAGAGTGACCAGTGATAATGACATCAACGCACTGGAAGATCTGGGCGTTTTGGTCATGTGCAAATTTGATGACGGCTTAATGACGGCTAATATCCCTATTGATAAAATTGAAGATGTCGCTGCTATCCCAGGCGTCATCAACATTGAAGTTGGAGAAACGATGGAAGTAGAAACCGATCTCACCCGTCAAGATACTAATGTTGATGACATACTTACGCTTTCACAGGATGCAACTATTGCCGGGCTACAAAAGAAATATGACGGCAGTGGTGTGATTTTGGGTATCGTCGATAGCGGTATTGATTTTAATCACATTGCCTTTAAAGACAAAAACGGCAATAACCGCATCAAGAGGGCTTATGCCTATAATGGATCCTCTGAAACCGATTGGACCGGTTCGGGCTCGATGCCCAATGATGGCGTCACTAACTCAGATCACGGCACACACACCAGCTCTATCGCCGGTGGCTCCAGTGTGATTATCAATGGTACCAATGTGACTGTAACTGACGACCATGCTAATGCCACTTATGGAGGTATGGCTCCTGGTGCAGATCTTTATTTGGCAGGCGTAAACGGCTTGGTTAGTACATATACGTCAAGAGCCATGCAGAAGATGTGTAACTATGCTGACGAACAGGGTAAGCCACTCGTTGTGAGCAATAGTTGGAGTAACAGCTACGGTCCACGTGATGGTCAATATGGCGGAGGCGCCGAGCAAGTGGTGGCACAATTATTTGGTGATAGCCATCCCAACAGGATTTGTTTGTTCGCTTCGGCCAACCGTGCGGGCAATGCTGATCCCAACGAGGGTGGCGGTCTTTACGCTACCGGCACATCAAGCAGCAGCAACCCCATGGGATCCATCGTGCGTTGCAATTATTACTCCAATACTGACTGCGGTTACTATTATTCTGGTACCATTGTTGATGCTTGGGCACGCACGCCCAATGTCTCGTTAGCCTGCAAGATCTATGTGCTCAATAGCAGCACTGGAGCTATTCTCAAGACTGTGACTTTGAATGCTCAGTCTAGCGGCTCTAGCACTGTCAGTGGTTTGAGTACTTATTACGATGGAACTTTTACCGCTTATTGGTCAACCAACTCAAATACTAACAAGAGACAATTCCGTTTATACGCTAGCGGTTGTAAAACGACTAGCAGGCAAAGCACAGGTAGTGGCTATACCAGTGATTATACCCTCGCAGTGGAAGTATACCCCTCAAGCGGCAGCTGCATCGTTGACATGTGGGGTGGTGGTGATTGTTACTATACCAACTACCTGACCACGAGTGGTCACAATTGGATATTGGGTAGCGACGACGTCAGCGTTAGTGACCATGCTATCATGCCTCAAGTCATTTCGGTCGGTTCTTATAAGACCCGCGATGGTTATAGCAGTAACAGCGTTGGGGATATCAGCCCGTTCTCAGGCTATGCCGTAGAGGGTGTTGGCCCCTTGGGTACCCAGCAGCCCTGGATTACCGCTCCTGGCGAAGTAGTCATCTCGGCATACAACCACCTGCGCACCAATCGCTCATCAGACCCGCTGGTCAATAATCCTAACTATCCTTATGGCACAGCACAAGGTACTTCGATGGCTACTCCTGCCGCTGCTGGTATCGTTGCTCTATGGATGCAAGCTGCGACCGAGTGCGGTAAGGTCCTCACTTTGAGCGAGGTGAAGAATATCATGAAAGTTACAGCTAAACGTGACTCATGGGTGACCAGCGGAGCCAATGCCAGCCACTTCGGCAATGGTAAGATTGACGCTCTGGCGGGTATCAATTATATCTTGAGCCAATATGCGGTTCCCTCCATCACTGCCGACCCCACAACGGTAACCTTTGAAGGCGAGCCAGGCAACAGCTACACACAGACCGTGGCCGTGAGTGGACTCTTGCTCAATGGTGACATCACCGCCACACTGAATGACCCCAACGGTGTTTATAGCATCAGTACCACCAACCTGGGCAGTGGCGGCAACCTGGTGATTACCTTCTCACCCAGCGTTGAAGGATCTTATCCTGCCACCATCACCCTGACTAGCCCAGGTGTTGATCCTGTCACTGTAACCATTAACGGCTTGGCTGCGATACGCACCGACATCACCGTGTGTGACAATGGTAATACCAACGAGTATCTGCCAGTATACGGCTATTATTATGATGAGGCCCAAGTCAACCAGATGCTTTATCCAGCAACTAAGTTCGCTAATTCAGGTATGAGCGGCAACAAGATCACCAAATTGACTTTCTACCCGACAAGTAGCGGAAATTATTCTGGCATTAACTTCTACTACCAAGCCTCACGAGGCAACGGTACTGTAACGGTGAAGCTGGCCAATATGCCTAGTGGCACCGCTGGCTATGCCTACACTGCAGCACACAAAAATGCCGACTTCATTACTGTGAAGACAATCACCATGCCAAGTTCTGCTCAAACAGGGCTTACCGAATGGGTGTTTGATGATTTAGAGAATGAGTTTATCTATGAAGGTGGTGACCTGCTGATTGAGGTGACTACCGAGGTGGGCATGTATGGCCACACCTACTTTGCCGGTGAGACCCAAAGTAGCTACACAGGCTATTATTCTTACGGTTCGACCTCTCGCGGTCAGCAGTTCCTGCCCAAGTTGAACCTCGAGTGGGAAAGTGTTGTTCCTATCACTGCTGGTACTGTCAGCCCCGATGCATTGACCTTTACCGATGTGCGCATCGGCAGGAGCGATGAGGGTGTTGTGACTGTGACCAACACGGGCAACCAGCCCTTCACTCCCGTAATCGATACGACTAACCTGCCCGCTGAGTTTACTGTGACAGGCGGTGGACAGTTGTTACCGAACGGCACGCTTGACTTGATTGTTACCTACACTCCCACTGATGAGGGTCCCCACAATGGCTCGTTCACAGTAACCATTGGCGATGTAACCTATACCGTGACAGTCACGGGTAACGGCTATGTTCCTAACAACACCTTGTACAGTAATGAGGTGATGGTACCGGTTTACAAGACTGACCTTGACGTGTATGGTCCTTATACCTATGGCCAAGTGATTGGTGATACTAACCGCGAGCTCGCCGGAAATGTCACCAACGGTATGGTCAAAGTCCAAGCTAAGAACATCGACGCCATTACGGATTACCGACTGTTCCATAATGCTGGTGCACAGAATAACACCACCAACATGGACAACTGGGCAAGCGGTAACAACCAGAGTTCAGTGGCATACGCTGTTCACAACATTGCCAATGATAATTTCACGACCTATGCCATGAATGGCAACGCCTGGGCTCAGGATGCAGTATTCACGTTCCAGAATGGTGAAGAGGAAATGTGGATTGACCTGCATGACAATATTGAAGTTGGCGGGAACGTTGATACTTGGTATGTTCCCGTTACCGTCGCCAGCAGTAAACTGGGCAACGAGAACACTTACGGTTCTCGCATGGAGTTGAACCCGAAGTTGAATGGTTCTGTCATCGTGAACGTTGGTTATGACGATTCCAGTGAACACCGCGAGTATTTTGATGACGCAACGGGCAAGTATTATGTTTATGTCACTGCCCAGGCTGAGATTATCGGCGAGATCCCGACCATTGAAATCAACGGTCATGGCTATGAGTGCGTCATGGCTCGCGCTTGGCGCTATTATAAGCCTTACATCATCGGTCAGGGTACAAGCAATGACTTTGTTCTTGAATTGATTGGCGAGAACACCGAAATCAATGGAGAAAATGGCATTGTAAGTTGCGTTATCGGCTCTGACAGCTGGACCGAGACTAACAGTAACGACGCATATCAGTTCAACGAGTACACTTTCTGTGTCGAGGATGGCAAGCAAACCGACGTGATTATCTACGGCCGTCTTTATTACAAGCGCAGCGATGTGGTCACTCCTGCCTCGGGTCTGCGCCTCAGTGGTAGTGATGGCGGTTACTCTGCCATGGATGGTGAGGGCGACATGCCCGAAGAGCCCACCGCAGTCAATGAATACTTCAGTGACAAGGAGCTGGTTGACATCACGTTTGTCAATCCTCAGGGAATGATTTCCAGCCGTCCGTTTGAGGGTGTGAACATCGTCGTGAAGCGTTACAGCGATGGCAGCACCTCGACCAGCAAGGTTCTAAAACGATAAATACTAGAGACACATAACTTTGCATTACAATGAGTGAGGGTCCGCCGTGGATGGCGGGCCCTCATTCTATCTATAGTTGTGGTTTATCTGTGCGGGAAAAGCTCGATGAGGCGGGCATCGGCTGCACACCAGGGTAACTTGTACAAGTCTTTCCACGGGAGCCAGCGACTAGCGGCATGCTCACGCATCGTAAACCGCATGGTGGAGGCAGTGCAGCGATAGGCTGCTAGCGTGATGGTGAAATCGGGATAATCGTGGGTGACGGTACCCAACAACTCGTGTACCTGCACATCAAGGTCCATTTCCTCGAGTAGCTCGCGGTGCAGGGCCTCTTCAGGAGTCTCACCAGGCTCTATCTTGCCTCCAGGAAACTCCCACAAGTGGCTGGTGTAATCAAAACGGGTCACGCCACGCTGCATACACAGCACCCTGCCACCGACCTCGACGACTGCCGCCACAACGTTGTAATGCTTACAGGGTGTCATTTCACGAGCGATTTGCCGGCATCTTGCCAGGCCATGACACCGCCCTCCAGATTGGTCACTTTGTAGCCCCGTGCTGTGAGCAGGCTTGCGGCACGCGCACTGCGGCGACCACTGCGGCAATAGACGGCAACAGGGCGGCTAGCATCGAGCACAGCCACCGCTTTTTCCTCAAAGTCACTCTCGTTGACATCAACAAGCACAGCACCCGCGATGTGGCCATCGGCATACTCGTCAGGCGTGCGCACATCAAGCAACTGCACATCAGGAGCAGCAATAAATGTCTGGAATCCCTCTACATCGACGTTGGAAAAAGTAGGCATGGCACTCGTGGGAGAGCCCTTGCCTCGACGGGTGGCACACGCAATGGCGATAATCGCCACTATGGCCAAAATCAATAATGTTTTGATATTTAACATAATGCTATTGACATGATGATTAATCGGGTGCAAAGATAAGGCTTTTTCTTTTTCACACAATCAATAGGGGCGACCAATGCGTTAAACAAACCGTTGTCTGGTTTCAACAACTTGCTAACCGCTAAATCACCTAATGATATCGGCCTCGTTGGTCACATTCTCATGACCGCAATCCTCGTCGCACAAAAAGCCGAAGGGGTCGCTCCGCTGGGCTGGAAAAGAGTAAAATACCCAATGTGACGGTTTCCTGAAACCAAATTTCCTGCCATTATGCTCATGCACAGGTGCTTGATAACACACCGTCACGCCGCTCACATATTTATCATTCTCGTAGGGGCTGTACCTGACCCCGTTGGTCTCGATATAGGCCAAATCCTCGCGGCAGTCGTGTTCAACGATAAAGGATGGCAACACACGGTTACCGCCCAAGACAGATTTGGCCACTGCCACATACTCGGGAAGGGCGGTACCCTCCCAACGACGGCTGGCATGAGCGAACCAACCGCACTCGGTAGCCCACTTGGCAACTTCCTGAATGGAGACGTCCACGGCATCGGGGTGACGGCGTTCAAACAGATTCAACAAGAGAGACAACTCGGCGGTAGCGCCCTCGAGCGTGCCTTGCTCGGCCTTGCCCAAGACAGCGAAGAACGAGTAGCACTCGTCGGTGCTTTTGGGGTAAACAGTGGTGTCTGATCGTGTGTAAGATTGCCCAGGGATGAATTGGCGACCGTATTGCGCATTAGTGATGAGCGCGGTAAAGTACTTAACAGCCTCTTCAAGAGGCATGAAACGGTCAGCATCAGGTTGGCCCTTGATATGCTTGCGGATAGCCTCCTCGGGGTGGAACTGGACGCCGAGGGCAAAGTGCTTATCGGTGCGTTCGATGGCCTCGATAATGTCAACACCATCGGTGGCAGTAATGCCCGTGACCCGCAATGGCGTGCCACTAACATCACCCACCACCTGGTGGTGCCACGAGGGCACATCGCGGATGATATCGCTGCCACTGATGGCATAGAGCAGTGAAGTGGTATCGGTAACCTGCACATCGTGAGGCGTGTAGTAACGCTTACCGTTTGCATCGCGTTGCATGCGGTGAAGATAGTGGTATTGCTTGCCCATGCCATTAAAAAAGGTGTCTAAATCCTGGATAAGTGGCGCCCCTGAGACCACAGCAAGCATCTGCATGCCGCGACACAAACCTAGGACTGGAATATCGTGGTCCAAACAGTAAGCCATCGTGAGGTATTCCGACACGTCGCGCACGGCATCGGCAGGACTGTCATCGGCGATACCGTGCCATGGCTGCGGAGTGGCAAACAGCGTGGAACTGATGTCGCCGCCACCCAAGAAAACAACCGCCTGCACTCCCGACAACAACTCGTCGGCATTGGTGCCATGATAGGTATCGCGCTTGACGATATCGGCATACTTCTGGCACAAGACGCCATTATGGTCAACATATTGGGTACCCACCAGCTTGCCATCATAGTCGAAACACGCAGGGCGCAATTGGGGCAAAATCACTGCTTCGCCACCAGCCTGCTCAATAGAAAGGATCACGCGGTCATAGCTTTCAACGTTAGGCTGCCAAGCGATACCTACACGCACACCATCGCCACCGCTCACGTCTAATGCCACCAGCAGTAGCATCACGATGGCGCCAAAATATCTCATTATTCTGAATTTTTCCATTTCTTTATTTTGTGATTTAGCGGTTTCGTAGCATTTCAAGCACCTGCTCGACGGGTAAGGCATCGACATGATTACCATCCCGTCCCGTCATCGAGTCAGCCATGAACAGGGAGTTCCACAACGCCTCGGCAGTCGCTTCAATGGTCGCGGCAAAGATGGATGACATCTCGCCGTTGGCCAGCACAGTCGAGGTAATCCTCTTAGCTCGACTGTCAATCAGATTTTCGGGAGCGACCGACATGGCAATGACATAGTCACCGCTGCCATTGGAGGCGATGCCGCCTGTCTTGGCCATTCCCATCATGGCGCGCTTGGCGACACGCTCCAAATTGCGAGAATCGAGCGGTGCATCGGTGATAACTACCATCATGCAAGAGCCATCCATGTTCTCGGACTTGCGCACATGGTTGATGAAATCATGCTTGTGGAGCAGCTGAGCCACCTGCACACCGTCAATCTCTAGGATACCACCATAGTTGGTCTGGACCAATACGCCGATGGTGTATCCGCCCAACGACTCGGGCAAAACCCGCGATGAGGTACCGATACCTCCCTTAAAGCCAAAACAAATCGTGCCAGTGCCAGCGCCAACGCAACCCTGTTCCACAGGACCACCATGAGCCCGGTTGATGGCATCGATGACCATCTGGGGCGTCACATGCATGCCGCGGATGTCGTTCAAGCGACCGTCATTAGTCTCCCCTACCACGGCATTGACCGAGCGCTCCTGCTCGTTGCCAGGCTGCATGAGCGTGTAGCGCACCACACCCTCGATACCCGCTGCCACACTTAACGTGTTGGTAAGAATGACAGGCGTCTCAATATTGCCGAGTTCTTGCACCTGGGTCACCCCCGCCAACTTTCCAAACCCGTTACCCACATAGATGGCGGCTG
>JAEETL010000037.1 GCA_016290325.1 Muribaculaceae bacterium | reverse complement strand
CCACCTCGAGAGTGTAGCTCTCTACATTCTTGGCAGGGGTCTCATCGGTCCAATCGGCACGGAACTCGGTGAGCTTGATGAAGTCCTCATTGGCCTCAAGCATCACGGGGTCGTGCTTCTCAAACACCGAGGTGCCCACGATGTTGACGACAACATCCTCGGCATTCTCGCTGCTCAAGGTGATGGTGGCATTGTGAGTGCCTACCTCCTGGGGAGCATAGGTGATGGTGATATCCTTACCGCTCTCGACCTCGCTCAAGGCAATGTTGTTAACGTCAATCGAGAAGACGCCATTGGGGTCGTTGAGGGTAACGGTCACATCATGGTCGAGGTAGTAGCCGAAGACAGAGAGCACCTGGGTGGTCGACTTCTCGGCATAGGACTCAATGGCCATGTTCAAGGCGCTTGCAGTAATTGTCGGTCCCAGGTAGGGAGGCTGAATGCCTATGACCATCTGCTGGTCGCTCGTGAAGTTATACTCACCATCGCTGAAGGCATTAAGGACACAGTAGCAGTTATAGTCTCCGCTCCAGCCCCAGTTGATGTGGTAGGTATCGTCATTAGCGTCATAGCCATCAACGTTGAAAGCATGACCGCCTGCATAATCGTCATAGCCACAGTACACAATGGGGCGATTGTTGACCAGTTCTTCCTGAATCATAGCAGCCCACGCGTTGTTGTTATAGGAATATTTGTAATAGAGTGCAGCTGTCTCGTTATTATAGCCGAAGAACTTGGTGGCGCGCAGGATATCGCTGCCATAGGCTCCGCTGCCCTGGGGCGTGTAATCCATCTGCTCCTCCTGGCCGATGTAGCGCATCAGCCATGCCACGGCATCGGCCTGGGCATCGGTATAACCAGACCTATAATCGTCAATCATGTTATCCCAATCAAAGGTCGTTCCGGGCAAAGCCTCGACCTGGAAGCCATAGCTGTAGTTGTTATAGCCACTGACTGCGGGAACCGGGCCAACCGGGAATTTCCAGTAGTAGAACACCATCGCCAACGAGGTGGCGGGGCAGCCCGTCACACACAACTGGCCGTTATACACCGGGCAGTGGTTGTAATAAGGCTCCTGCTGATCCCACATGGCCGTGAGCAGCGGCTCGACGCTGACACCCCTCGTGGGAACGGCATTGAGCGACTGATCGGCGGCAATCTCGGGATGAGCCTGCAGATACTCCAACTCCTGCTTGTAGACACCAAGCCAATACTTCATGTTGGCAGGGATGCTGTTGACATCTTTCATGGGGCGATCGCCATAGGCGAGTACCGTGCGGGCACGATCATCACCCGAGACGATGATGAAATGGTCGGCGGTGTTAAAGATGTAATAAACGGCGGTTCCAGGCTTATCGGAGTTCATCTCTTGCTTGACCAACTCCATATCGATAGCCGACGGAGCCATCAGCTTGCCGTTAGCCATCTTGCTGGCAGCATACTGTTGTGCGGTTGCCTTGGCGGTAGCCAGGTCAACGTTGGCACTAAACATTTGCATTGAAGCAATCATCAATGCGATAAAGAACAATAATCTTTTCATAACAAATGGTTATTAAGTTTATAATGAATGAATAATCTTGTCTAGCCTGTTACTACTTGACGACCTTAGCGCTACTGGTAGTACCATCGGTGTAGGTAGTCACCTTGATGACCATACCCTGAGGCTGTGCCATCTCCTGACCTGCCATGTTGTAGTAGCGCACATTAGCAACAGATTTATTGACCGATACTTCACTAACAGCGGTACTCGGGTTGGGGAATACCTCAAGGTAAACGATGTCGCTTGCAGTCTTGACACCATGGTCGGTGTAGTAAACCTGGATACCTATGCGCCAATTGAAAATAGGCCACTCACTGTAGTTGGTGCCATAGAAATAAACCACATGGTCAGTAATATCATAGCCATCGGCGTAAATACTATAGGGTATCTCGGTCATGTCATCCTCAATGTCATAATCATAGTCCCAATAATCAAAGGTGAAGATTTGGTCATCATCAAGGAAGATGCTGTAACTCAGCTTAGTAGGATCAATGGGATTGCCTTCAATATCGGTGGTGGGCAAGGTGAAATAGAACTTGCTGGTAGCCCAGTCATTACCGCAGTCATACCACTCGTCGGCAGTAGGATTAGCAGGAATGATGGGACCATCTTCATTGAGGACTGCAACTGTGCTGAACTGCAGCACATTAGCCCACTCATGATTATCGGTATATATCAGGCACGGGCCCGTGGTGTTACCCCACTCGGGATAGGGAGCCCACACGTCGCCCTGGCCATCGAGCAGCGTGATGGTATTGCCCTCAACCTTGTAGCGAATCTCGGTCACATCGGGGTCATAGGCACCATAGAGCCAATAAACTGGCTCGTCGTAGTCATAGTCCCATCCGATCTGCTCAAACCAAGTATGGCCCCACACCAGCAGGCCGCCATAGCCGTAATTGGCCATCCACGAAACGCACTGACCAGTGGGAATACTGATGATTCCGGTCCCTTCGTTATAGGTGCCTTCTACCCAATTGCCGTTGGTGAGCGTCGTGATGGGATTCTGGATGTATACCTTGACACCTTCGGCAAAGACAACATTCATAACATCTTCAAATTCGGTGATGCCCGTCTCCAGGAACTTGTGGTAGATGTAACCGCCCGAGCGGTAATAAGTGAGCAAAGTGCCTTCAGGAGTCTCGGAAATTACAGTGGGAACATCAACGGGGTCAGGATCATCGGGCTGTGACTGAACCTCGGTGAGCACAGTGTGCATGTCCAGGTCACCCGACCAGCTGTTGATGTCATTCCACTTGCCGGCAAGACCAGTAGCGATGTAGGCGTCATCGCCATAGGCATAAACATCGCCAGCCGAGCCGTTGAGGCTGATGGTATTGCCATCGATGGTAAAGGTGGCTACCTCATAACCGGTATCATCAATCTCGATATATTGGCTACCATTGTCATAATAGTAATAGGTTGTGCCGAAGGTCAGAACCACATAGGCATCATAGTAACTGTCATACTCAAGCTCTTGTCCTAGGGGCACCGTGATCGTGTTGCTGTCGATGGTTCCCTCGACCCATGCGCCGGTCTTATAGCCCGAGATGGGATCCTGCATGTAGATGGTCACGCCATCGGGGGCATACACGATGTTGCACTCACCACTCTGGGTGGTTGGGGTCACATAGCCGCCATTGCCGTCAAGCGTCTGACCCGAACGTTTGTAAACTATCAACTCGCCCTCGGGTTGAGTGGTAATCATGTTAAGACTGTTGCCCCTTGCAATCTTCTCGTTATGAGATAAGGGACGATGATTCTTGATGGCACGTTGGGATTTCACCTGCACACTGGCCGATGATCCAATGGCTAGAATCATTGCTGCTAAAAGTAAGAAGATTTTTTTCATAAATACTTAATTTAAACAGTTAAAGAATGGTTGAATTTGTCTATGCTTGGATCTTCTATCAGAATCACCACATGTCTTGGCTTTGCTGGCATTGGGCGGATGATGGCCTCAAGATTTTGTTTCGCAAAATTAAAAAAGGCCATTCTCTTTGGCAAGAAAATGGTCAGTGCCTATGTTCTGTTTCAGTGAAACAGAACGAAAAACCGTGTATTGATGGACTTCTTTCAGTGAATCAAGCCCTCTGTCATCTGCTTATTTTTTCCTTAGCCATCTTCATGAAATCAGATGGTGATATGCCAGTGATGCGCTTGAATGTTACCGTGAAATTGCTGCGGGAATTGAACCCCAGATTCGCAGCGATAGCCTCAATGGTCAAGTTACCATACCGCTCGGTATCGTTAAACATGCGGCACGCCTCTCTCACCCGCTGCTCGTTGAGCACCTGCTTGAAACTCTTGCCGTAGCACTCGTTCAGCACTTGGGAGACGTACTTATAATTGCTGCCCACTTGGTCGGCCAACTGCTGTAGAGAGAAGTCGGGCTTGCATATGATGCTCATGTCATCCATCACCCGTTTAATCTGGTTAAAAAGGCGGTCCTTGCTCTCCTGGTCAAGCAGGCCTTGATACTTGGGTGCGTTTTCCTCCTGCTCGCCTTCGGCTTGCGCTGCCGGCACAGTATCGGCGACTTTGACATCAAGCAATTGAACATTTTTCTCATAGAGGTGCCTGATGTAGTTGCGTTGCTTGATATTGCTGCGAACAAGCAATACCAGGGCAATGAGGATGATGGCGGCGATCAGGCTCATCATGAGCAGCAACTGATGGGCACGTTCATGTTTGGCTTGAATCTTCGCTACTTGCTCATTGACACGACGCATCTCATCCAGAAAGCGCGACTTTTCTAACCTCTCGGCGTGGCTCTTGTGGATAAACTTGTCACGTGTCTTGAGGTATATGTATTCAAACTCGTTGGCTTTCTGCTTATCACCCATTGCCTCATAGACTCGGATCATTTCTTGATAGGTGTTGATCAGGTCGGTATCCAAACCCTGACTTTGCGCATCGGCCACATTCTGCTCGAGACACGCCACGGCTTCGGTATAGCGGTGCAAGGCGGCCAGTACTTCAGCCTGCTGCATTCGAGCCCTAATGATGCACTGCTGGCGGTTAGTCGTCACGCGCTCGGACTGTAGCGCCATCTGCTTGTAGAAATCCAATGCTTGGGAATATTGCCCTTCCAGAAAAGCCTCCACGCCTTGGCAAAACATGAGGGTGCACTGCCACATCTCCACGCTCTGGTCGAGTGGCAACTGCTTAAAACGGTCCAATTCGGGCTTAATCGGCCGAATGCCAGACTTGCTGTCCACCATGGTCAACATATTATAGACACTCGTCACGGCCACGTTCCATTCTTTGACCTTAACAGCCTGATTAAAAGCGAGCTTTGTATTATCAAGAGCTTCACTCGATAGCGTTTCCTCACCAAAGAGTTCATCGCGGCTATCCATCAGCGAGGCCAAGTTCATGTAGGCATAGGCTTTATTGACCTCAAAGCCATATTGTTCAGAGATTTCAAGCGAACGGTTCAAACTCTCATAAGCCTTCTCATAGTCGAAGTAGTAAGCGCCATAAATATAGCCCAAATTATTGAAGGCGCGTGCCACGAGATACACCGAGTCGCGGCTCAGACTCTTATCAGTGACCCGGTTTGACACAATGGTGTAACACACAAGCGCACTATCGACTTGGCACAGATCCTGTAAAAAATGCTGCCCACGATGCATTAGCTCGGAGATGCTCAGTTTAGTCCAGCGATTGTATTGGTCCACACTGTAGGGCACGTGAGTTGCCATCGCCACTAGGTAAAGTATTGATGCTAAAAGAATGATATATCTCCGTTTTACATTCATTAATCCAGTCCGCGCCTAAAGATGCAAAGGTAATTCTTTTTTGATAACCGGGCCGCATATCCACCAACAAAAAGTCGGGATCCATGCAGGATGGACCCCAACATATTATTTCACATTATTAGACAGTCTTTTATCAATTGCCGCCCAGCAGCATATCGATGAGCTCGGTTACGTCGGCAATGGTCACTAAGCTGTCGTGGTTCACGTCAGCGCAGATCGCACATGCAGTGTCATTGCCACCCAACAACAAATCGATGAGTTCTGTCACATCAGCAATGGTCACAAAACCGTCGTGGTTCACGTCACCAGTCTCAAAGCCGTGGCCATTAGCAAACAGGGTTACCGACTGGGTATTGCTCCAGGCGCCCTCGGTGCCATCGGTATAAACGGCTTTCACCTTGTAGAAGTAGGTTCCCTCGGCCTCAAGGTCCTTGACGGTGTAGAACTTGTCGGTGATGCCGGTGATGAGGCGGCTGGTAGCATCGCCTTCCTCGACAACAGCATTGAGCGAGTTGAGCTCGTTCACATCGCCCACATATACCTTGATCATGTTCATGTCGGGCGAGAAGTAGCTATCGGTCGAGGTGATGGTGATCTTCTCACCAGCGCTTGCGGTCACAAGCCAAGTATAGGTGTTACCCGAGTTGAAGTTGTGACCAACGGCAGGGGTCTGGTCGGAACCAACAGTGATGTTACCGCTGCCATAGGAACCGCTGACAGTAGTAACCTGCATCGAGAAGACATCATTGTCGTAACCCTCAGGAACGGTGTAAGCGATAAATCCGTCATTGGAGTAGTTGCTGAAGTAATAGGCCAAGTTACCCACCTTAACACCATTGCCACTCCAGGGTTCAGTCAATGTAATGCTCTGGTAGCTATCAGGATACTTGTTGCCATCAAGCGAGTCAAGCAAGGCGACACTGGGCTTGGGGCTCACCTTCAAGGTGTAGCTGGCCACATACTTGTCGGCTGTCTCATCGGTCCAGTCAGCACGGAACTGGGTCAGGTTGATGTAAGCCTCATTAGCGGGAAGCATCACGGGAGCATAGGTCTCGAGCGTGGCGGTACCGTTGATGGTAACGACCTTGTCCTCGGCATCGGGATTGCTTAGGGTCACGGTGGCGGTGTGGGTACCGCTGGTCTGCGGGCTATAGGTCACGGTGATAATCTTGCCGTTCTCAAAGTCGGCAGCACCAACGCTGGTAGCGTCAATGGCGAAGCAACCGCTCGGGTCATTGAGCGTCAGCGTGATGTTACCGGTGATATCCTGACCCTTAACCTTGAAGGTAGCAGTGGAACTTTGCTCAGCAAGGGCCTCCATATTCAAGACAGAGGGGCTCACCTTGATGCCAGGACCCAGCATGGGCGGCTGGATGCCGATCACGGCCTGCTGATAAGCGTCAAAGTTATAGTAGCTGTAGCCAAAGGCGTTCAATGAGCACCAGTCATTGCCGTCGCCACTCCAACCGAAGTTGATGTGATACTTATTGTTGTTGCCGTCATAGCCGTCAACATTGAAGGCGTGACCGCCGTTGCCGCTGCCATCCACAGCACAGAACACGATGGGACGCTCGGCAAGGATTTCGGTTTGGAGGATTTCGGCCCACTCGGCATCGGTGTAAAGCGTCTGGCCACCCTCATAAGCGCTGGTCTTCTTCACTACCTGAATTGATTCAGGATCATAGCCCATGAGGACGAATGCATCAGCAATCAGGCTCACACTGTCGGCGTTAATGCCGCTACCGCCAGCACTGCTGTTACCATATTCCATTCGCTCGGCCTGGCCTACATAGCGCATCAGCGTGGCTACGGCATTGGCCTGAGCGGTATTATAACTACCGGTGTAGTCATCCAGCATATTGTCCCAGTCAAAGGTCACTGAGGGAAGAGCTGCTACATTCACATAGTTACCGCCCCAATAAGAAGTGGACAAGTAGCAGTCATAGGCGGGAATCACGGGCGTGGGATCGGTGGGGTATTTCCAATAGTGGAACACCATTGCGGCCGACGTTGCCGGACAGCCAGTGTAGCATTGGGTGCCATTGATGACGCACTGGTTCCAATAAGGATCCAACTGGTCCCAATTAGCAGTCAGCAGTGGACCTACCGAAGTCGCCTTGAGCGACGGGGTGTTTTGGGGACTTACTGCTGGATTAACCTTAAGTGACGGGTTCTTCTGCAAAAACTCGATTGCATCCCTGTACTGGTTGAGCATGTCCTGCAAGCCAGGAGGAATGTTCTTGATATCCAAGCAATAGTCACCATAAGCCAGGATTTCCTCTGCTCGGCTATCACCTGCCACAACCACATAGGAATTGCTGGTCGTGAAAATGTAATACACGGCATCAGCACCCTTGACACGGCTTGCCTCGGCAAGCTTCAAACTAGGATTAATGGCACCCTGGGCCATTAAGTTACCAGAATTAAGGTTCTGTACTAAAAAATTCTTTGCCTTTCTCTGGGCCATCGACTGGTCTACCGGAGCGGCAGTCATCGACATCGCCGTGAGAGCGAGTGTCAACAGGAATAATAATTTCTTCATAAACTGCTGATAATTTGGTTGATTAAATAAAATATGTCAATGGTAATCAGTATCTCCAGCCTCCTATTCGCCTAGGAAACTGTAAGTACATCGGCCGCAAAAGTACAAAATTTTTACTATTTATCACTATTTTTTGCCAATTTTATTACCGAAAACCCTCATTTTTTACTAAACTTGAATTTTTACATTTTTTTTCAATTCACGGTCATTTAGCCAAAAAGAATGAAACAATGCTAATAGTTTACAAAAATAAATTAAAACATTTTGATGTTTGCAATTGTAACTCTATATTTGCGCCGCTAAATGTTGTGTAAACCACACATTTGCTTACGTTTTTAATCATTTTGAAGGCCTATGCTTAAACAATTACGCTTAGCTTTGCTGATGATAATACCGTTAACCGCAGCACTTCCCATGGGAGCGCAGGTGCGTCATGTCACGACGGTCAATCCCACAACAAAGCAGTCTTACATGGAAGTCTATGAGTTTGACTACGTGGACATTCAGCCCCAGTTCCCTGGTGGCGAGCGAGGCCTTATCAACTTCATCAACAAGACGCGCGAGTATCCCTATAATGCCTATAAAAAGCGCATTCAGGGCCGCGTGCTGTGCAGCTTTATCGTCGGCACCGATGGTAAGGTGAGCGACATCCGCGTCATTCGCGGCGCAGGCGACGAGAGCCTGAACCGCGAGGCTATCCGCGTCATTGGCGAGATGCCCAAGTGGAGCGTCGGCAAGGTGGGCAACCACGCCGTCCCCGTCAGGGTCGTCCTACCCATCGCATTCCGCCTGTAAAGCCCCAACGTCAACAAACCATCCCAACATATCAGACAACCGCTTCTCATGGCGGTTGTTTTTTACATGTAATTACCATGAACTAACGCCCTTGAAATGTCTGATTTTTCTGATGGCATCCGCCTCCAAGCTTCACGCTAAGGCGCAAAGCCGCGAAGTTTTATTTTTACGTGTAATTACCATGAATTAAACATTAATTATATGACAATTCACGATAATTCAGGTGAAAAATATTTTTTAAACACGAATTTCGCTAATTATTATTTATAAATCCCTGAAAATCATTATTATATTACAATAATTCTTGTTGTTAGAATTTATTAATTGTAATTCGCGTTAGCCCCACAGGGTGAATGCGGATGCCTCTTTAATCTTTAACCTTTTACCTCTAAACTGCGAGCGAAGCGAGCATCAAAAGTCGGGAGGGCAGTCAAGGGTTATCTGTTGGCCTGTCGCGGGATGAGTGAAAGTGATGCGCTCGGCGTGAAGCATCAGGCGCGTAGCCGCCGTGCCATAGAGACGGTCACCCACGATTGGACAGTTCAAGCCCAGTGGATGTGAGGCATGGACCCGCAGCTGGTGGGTACGACCCGTGAGCGGGGTGAAAGCGACTCTAGTCAGTGTGTCACTGCGCTCTAGCACTTGATAACGTGTTACCGACGGCTTGCCATACTCCTTATCGACCCGTTGGCGAGGGCGATCGTTGATATCGGGCAATAAGGGCAGGTCAATCACTCCCCCGTCATTCTCGACAAGGCCATCAAGCAGGGCAATATAACGTTTCTTGATACTGTGGCTCTCGAATTGCTGCTGCAGAGACTTGTGGGTGGCCTTGTCCTTGGCAAAGATGACCAACCCCGACGTTTCCTGATCCAGACGGTGCACGACAATGGGGCCGACAGCCTCGGGGTGGGCCGCCTGGAAACGGGAGAGAAGACTGTCCTCGAGCAGTTTGCCGGGAACAGTCAGCATCCCCGATGGCTTATTGAGTACCGTGAGCCACTGGTCATCATAGACCACATCGAGTGTCATGTCGTCAAGCGGTTGTCCTAAAGCATTATCCTCCACATCAAGGCCTTGCATCATGAAATCGAGGATGGGCTTGCACTTGCTGCGGCATGCGGGATAGAAATGGCCATGATGGCGCACCTCGCCCATGGGCGAAGCTCCCCACCAGATCTCGGCCATACACACAGGACTCAAACCGTTGTTGTAGGAAAAGTTAAGCAATCGGGGGGCGCAGCACTCCCCTGCCCCAGCGGGAGGCAGCGTGCCCAGCGGGCGGAACACATCGACCAAGTCGCGGCGCTCACCCAGCGCATTGCTGACAACAAAAAGGCGGAAAATGCGCTCCTGCAATGCCTCGCTCATGGCCTTGCGGCGCGCCTTCAATTCAGCAATATGATCGTTAAAATCGGCGATTTCAGCAGTAATTTCACGCTGCTTTTCCTCATGCCGTTGTCTGATGCGACGCAACTCGGCTTTCTCAAAGCGGCTCTGGTTCAGCAGTTCTTCCAGTTCATCGGGGGTGATATCAGGATCTTGACGCCGCTGGTCGCGGGTGAGTTTATGCTGCACCATCATCGTCTTAAAAGCCTCAATTTCAGTGCCCATTAGCTGTTTTTCCTCAGCCTCACGCTTCATCATGGCGGCCAACTCTGGTGAATGTTTTAACCGTTCCACCTCATGATTGATAGCAGTGATCTGCGCCTCACCCCGCTTGAACTCGCCGTGAGGGTCGAGCAGGTCATACACCGGCGGCACAAAATAGTCGTGATGAACACTGCCCGCCAAGTTGCCCGAGAAAGCCGCCAGAAAACCCAGCTGACCCTGCGCATCTTGAGCAACAAGAACGCCCAACATCTTGCCAGCGCCCAACTCATCGGCCCAATCAGTCCTTGAGGAGACATATTGTTGCACCTGCTCCACCGCCATCAGCGCCAACGGATGGGGCTCATAGCAATAAGGGCAAGTAAACCGTTGCGGCAACGCCATCGTCGCCGCCTCAGGACCTAGGAGATGAAACTTGTTGATCATTACCACAAAATTACTTCATTTTATTGTTAAATTGAGCAACTGACACAAAAAATGCCGTATATTTGCAAATAAAAACGGCTATTCCCGCATTACAATGAATCTACCACAGGATCCTTTCATGAAGTCACAATATGTGAACATGATGCTCAAGGCCAATGGCATGGACTTGAAGACCTTTTGTGTGAGCGCCGGCATTAACATGATTGCTTTAATCACCGAACTAGGCCGGGCAGGCATATCTTATGATCCTGTGAGCAGACAATTCAAGACTTAAAAACGAACTTTACAATGAAATTTATCTCGTGGAACGTGAACGGCTTGCGCGCCGTGGCTGGTAAAGGCTTTGCCGACATCTTCAAGTCACTGGATGCCGATTTCTTCTGCCTGCAGGAAACCAAGATGCAGGCAGGTCAACTTGACCTGGAGTTTGAGGGCTACCGCTCCTACTGGAACTACGCCGACAAGAAAGGTTACTCGGGCACAGCTATTTACAGCCGTCACGAGCCGCTGAACGTTACATATGGCATGGGTATCGATGAACATGACCACGAGGGACGCGTCATCACCCTGGAGATGCCCAATTTCTATCTCGTGACCTGTTACACGCCCAACAGCCAGGACGGCCTGCGTCGCCTGGATTACCGCATGACGTGGGAAGACGCCTTCCGTGACTACCTGCTGGCGCTGGACAAAAAGAAACCCGTCATCGTGTGCGGCGACCTGAACGTGGCCCATCAGGAGATTGACTTGAAGAACCCCAAGACCAACCGCAAGAACGCCGGCTTCACCGATGAGGAACGCGAGAAAATGACCATCCTGCTCGATGCCGGTTTTACCGACACATGGCGTTTCTTCAACCCCGACGTGACCGACGTGTACTCGTGGTGGAGTTACCGTTTCAAGGCCCGCGAGAAGAATGCGGGCTGGCGCATCGACTACTTCATCGTGAGCAACCGCCTGCAAGATAAACTGACCGATGCCAAAATCCATACCGAAATCTACGGCAGCGACCACTGCCCTGTTGAGGTGGATATCACACTATAATTCATTGAACGAGAATAATCATGGCTGAACAGAAGAAATATGACTTTGACCGCGTGGTGAGGATGGTGCTGACGCTCATCAGCGTGGGCGTGGGCGTGTGGCTCGTTAATTACCTGAGTCCTGTGCTGATGCCCTTTGTCGTGGGATTTATCCTTGCCTACCTCATCGAGCCGCTTGTCGAGTGGCTGCAACGCAAGGCGCACATCTCCAATCGCGCTCTTGCCGTGGTGACGGCTCTCATCATTGTGATTGCCCTGATTGCGGGCCTATGCTGGCTCATCATCCCCTATCTGATTGACGAGTTTGGGGCGATGTCCAAGCAGCTCGCCGCCTACGCCAAATCGTCGTTGCGCGTGCCCTATATTCCCGCCGAGGTCAATGAGTTCATCCAGCGCTACATCGACATCCAAAAGATCAACGAGATATTCTCCAAGCAGCAGTGGATGGAAATCATCAACAAGACACTGTCGGGGGCATGGTCGGTGTTGGGTGGCACCATGAGTGTGATACTGAGCATTGTATCGTGGTTCATCGTGCTGCTTTACATGTTTTTCATTTTGCTGGACTTTAACAAACTGTCACGCGCTTTCAAGGCCGCGATTCCCGCCAAATACAGGCGTATGGCGTTGCGCATCTTTGGCGACGTGGCCGACACGATGAGGCGCTATTTCCGTGGTCAAGCTGCGGTATCGTTCTTTGTTGGCGTGATATTCGCCATCGAGTTCTATATCATCGGACTGCCCATGGCCATCGCTTTCGGTCTGTTTGTGGGCCTATTGAACATGGTACCCTACCTGCAACTCATCTCTATCCCCATTGCCGCATTCCTGTGTCTGGTGGCAACGGCTGCTACAGGCGGCAGTTTCTGGGTGATGTTCGCTTGGGTCATCCTGGCTTATATCATCTGCCAGGTCATCCAGGATATGGTGCTCATCCCCACCATCATGAAAAACCAGATGGGCCTTAATCCCGCCATCATCTTCCTGTCATTGTCATTGTGGGTCTATGTGATGGGCTTTATCGGACTGATTATTGGTTTGCCGCTCACGACACTCATCATCAGCTACTACTGTGAGTATGTGCTGCACCAGCCCAATCCGTTGCACAAGAACAAAAACAAGAAAACCGACGATAATAAGGCTCCCTTGGCGCTCAAGTCGTCAATCATCAGCCAGTACAGCAACGAGCAGAAGAAAGACTGATTTTTAGTCGCTAGTCATTGGTTGGTAGCATTTTTTTCTGAAGTTTAATGGATAAGACGTTGATTGTCATCACGGGGCCCACGGGAGTGGGCAAGACGGCGGCGGCCATTGGACTGGCGCAACGTCTTCACTGTGACATCATCAACGCCGACTCTCGCCAGATTTATCGTGGCATCCCCATCTGTACCGCTGCCCCCACTCCCGAGGAGATGGCCCTTGCAAAGCACCATTTCGTCGCGTTCAAAAATCTAGAGGAAAGTTATAGTGCAGCACAGTTTGAGACCGACGTGCTGGCGCTGTTGCCATCGCTGTGGCAACAGGGTGATTATGCCGTGATGTGCGGCGGATCGATGCTGTATGTGGATGCCGTGTGCCGCGGCATTGACCAGTTGCCCGACATTAGTCCTGAAGTGCGCGCCGCCGTGAAAGAGAAGCTGCAACAACAAGGGCTGGAAAGCCTCGTGCAAGAGTTGGAACGTCTTGACCCGCAATATGCCGCGACAGTTGATCGCCGCAACACCAGCCGCGTGTGCCACGCCGTGGAAATATGCCGCCAAGCAGGTGTGCCCTACTCCACCCTGCGCACCGGCACTGCCAAAATACGCGATTTCAATATCATCAAGCTCGCATTGAATATCGAGCGAGAGGAACTGTTCGGCCGCATCAATCGTCGCGTGGACCGCATGATTGAAGCCGGTCTAGAGCAAGAGGCGCGCTCGGTATATCACCTGCGCCACCTGAACTCGTTGAACACCGTGGGCATGAAGGAGATGTTTGCCATGTTTGACGGCACGATGGACCGCCACACCGCCATCGAGCGCATGAAGAAAAACACCCGCGTGTATGCTAAAAAGCAACTCACCTGGTATCGCCGCGACCCCGCTATCACTTGGGTCACCCCCGAAAATACCATTCCCACCGCCCTGCAACTGCTGCAAGACGGCGGGAACGTGTAAATAATATCCTTATTTCTTATATAATTAGCGCTGGATCACATCGACAACGGTATTGATGTCGGTAATGTTGACCTCACCATCGCCGTTCACGTCAGCAGCAGTCGTGCTAATGTTACCCGACAGGATCATGTTGATAATTGCGTTAATGTCGGCAATGTTGACCTCGCCGTCGCCATTCACGTCACCGGGAATGCCCGACTCAGTATAATACAGCGTGAAATCATCGACATAAGTTGCCGCGTTGCCTCCGCCAAACATAGTGATACGGAAGATAGCAGGCTGATCAGCAGTGAGATTCAGCAACCATGTGGCAAGAATCTGACTCTTTTCGGGCACAGTCACGGCATCTTCACCATCAAAGGCATTGGCGATCTCCCAGGTTGTACCATCGTCCAATGAGTAAGTCAAACGGTATTTGGCCTCGGATGACGTCGGGTTGAAGAAGACCGCTTGAGCCATGAAGAAGTCATGGCCAATAGGCTGAGTTGAATAGAAGTAGCTAGGCTTTTTCATCATTACCGCGTTGGTGCCATTGCACTTCCCCTCGCCGGGAGCCCTCACGCCACTCTTGTAGAATGACCATGAGGTGAAGTTACCTTGCACGTCCTTCGCGCTTGTGCTGTTATTGGCCGTCATGGATTCGAAGTCCTCGACCAAGTCTTTGCAGGGAGGCAGAATCATGATATGCTCGATGGCTTCCTCGGGAATAGCGTACCAGGAATCATCCATTTTCATTAATCGGTTACCACACTCATCGTTCACCGCCAGTTCATATTTGCCCCATTCGGCCGGTGCCATGAGTTGAATCTCATAGGTATTCACCTCGTTGGTATGAACCTTCACCTCGCACAAATCGCTTGTGGCCACTTCATTGCCATCCTTGAGCAGCGACAGGTACACATTGCCCGTGGGTCCATCTTGGTCACCCCAAGGCTCATAATAGGTAATATTCACCCCAACCGTAAAGGGCTTGTTGATTGTAATGCCGCGAGGAACCTGGAACGAATCCATCGTATAGGTATTGGACAGGAAACAGTCTGACAGATGGGCTATGCCATTGTCCACGGTCATCTTGACGTACAATTCCTTGCCCGTGAAATCACGCACTTCCTGGTCATAGTTGGCGCCACCGTCTAGTGAATAAAACATTTTGATCTTATACACGCCGTCCTCGAGAGATGACAACAGATTCATGTAATAATGACGGCCAAACACTCGCCAACCATCCAAATAATGCTTAAAGTTTTCTTGCATGTTTTGACGCTCCACACCGTCTTTATCGATGATACTCAACGAAACTGGAATCAAGGCATAATAACGTTTCCTGTCACCTTGCTGGTCATAACCAGCGGTGTCGAGCATGTTGCCCTCTACATTGAAGTTATCGGTTGCCAACTCAATCTGGCTGCCCAGTGGAGCCGACGTGGTCACGGGAAGTAACTGTGAACGGATGAACAAGACATCCTCAATTTCATCGGCACGCGTCTCAGGGACAAGACCGAAAAAGCCGTCCTGTCCAAACTTGAAGTCCATGCCAGCCGACGGTGCCAGTACCGATACAAGGAAATAGCCATCATAGGATCCGCCCCATCCCCAATTGACATGATAATAACCCTCATTATCAACACCATCAAGAACGAAGCAATGGCCACTAGCGCCAGTGGGATCGATGCTGTATCCGCAATAGACGATAGGACGCTGAGCGCTCAACTCACCAATCAGGAGTTGGTCCCATTCCTCGGCACCAAAATTGTCCCTGTTAAGGATATAACTATTCTCATTGTACTTGAAATAACGTTTCAAGGCCTTCAAGGCAGCCACCTCTTGGGCGCCGCTACTGATGCCATAACCCATATCCACCGATATGCCCACATCAGACATCAGCTTGGCAACGGCCTCGCAAGACTCGGGACTGCTGTTACCATCATAGCTGTCAAGCATCAAGTCCCAACGATAATGGGACTGGCTGTAATCGGCGCTGAGTTCAGTAACGGTCATATTGTTCACATTGCAGGTGTAGGAATGGCTTCCCCTGCCCACATCGGGCCACTGGTAATAATTCATCACCTGAGCGACTCCAGTCGCCACACAACCCGTCACAGCACGCATGGTAACTCCATCAGGCGTGGTATAAGTGGGACACTGGTCATTATACGGGCTACCTTGATCCCAAATGGTCGAGATCAGTGGCGCAACGGCAGCCACACGCTTGGCGGGCTGATGGGCAACGGCGTTGCCATGGGTTTGCAGATAAGCGATCTGGCGATTCATCTCGTCCATCCAGTACTTCACCGATGCAGGAAGGTTGATTGACGAGAAGTCACCCGACTCACCATAGCCTAATACCTGTGGCAAGCGGTCATCGCCTGACACCACTACAAAACCGCCACGATTGCCGCGATCATAAACATAAAAACGGTCGTTCTCGGCAGTATAAGCGAGCCTTATAGCCGGCTGGGCAGCCGGAGCCGCCAACCGTGAAGATTTGGCCGAGAAGAACTGATTGGCTACTTGACGCGCCGCCATCTCGCTAACGCGTGCAGCCTGAATGTTGCTTACCATTGCTACCGCAATAGTAAAAAAGAAAAATAGTCGTTTCATATCATTAGCTTCAGATTGAGCCAACAAAGATACAATAATATTTAAAAAAATACAGAAATACCGTTAGAAAAACAATATTTCTTAACTTCTACCAAACTATTAGTGAGTAATCACCCCCATAAACGTAGCACTTAAGCCTATTGCTCAGTCGAGGAGCTGGGCAATGGTGTCGCTCACGCGGCGTGCCGTGGTGTAATCCAGAACAGCCTCGTTGGCACCCGGACGACCCATATAGAGATTAGGATTGACGTATTGCATGCCACTACCGAAGGATTCGCGGCCCGAGAAGTGGAACTCGGTCAAGCCGGTTGCCTCGTGGATGCGGCGGATGTTTTGCTCGGTCACTCCGCTGCCCGCCATTAGGATGATACGCCCCGCTGCCTGGCGGTTAAGTTTCGCCAGCAGGTCGATGCCCTGCTCGGCTTTGGGCTGCTGTCCCGAGGTGAGAATGCGGTCAAAGCCTAGGGCGATCACGTCTTCTAATGCCTGCTCGGGATTCACTGCCCGGTCAAAGGCACGATGGCAAGTCACACTCATTCCACGGCTGCACTCCATGAGATAGCGGTTTTTCTCGAGGTCAAAGGTGCCATCGGCATTCAAGCAGCCAAATACCACACCGTCAACACCCAATTCACGGCAAATGGCGATGTCGGCTGCCATGCGCTCCATCTCCAAGTCGGTATACAGGAAGTCGCCGCCTCGCGGACGGATGATGACGTGTAGGCGCGTGGTCGTCAACACACGCCGCGCCACTTTGATTTCGCCATAACTGGGCGTCGTTCCGCCCTCGGGGATTCCAGCACAAAGCTCCACACGGTCGGCTCCACCCTCTTGTGCCGCCAGGCAGGACTCCACCCCATTGGCACATACTTCAACCATAAAATCTTCTCGTCTCATTATTTAACTACTAATTTCACAAATTTAACTAAGGACATCAGTGCTCGTTTTTTCTCACTAGTCCAAGTCCTTTTTAAAGAGCTCATCGACGGCGGCCTTGAGGTTGGGCGCCAAGGGAGGAATGTGATGGTTCTGCTCCAATCGCCTCAACTCGTTGATGTCCATATCGACCTTGTTTTCTTTGCGGGTCTGCTTGAACTCCTTCTTGTCGATGTAGTCGCGCTCGATGGTGTAGGTCTCGAGCAGAATGATGTAATCTTGGTCAGTTCTTTCGAAGTGTCCCGACACAAGAATCTGTTTCATCACCAGGTCATCAATGCGGGATTTACCATTCTCATCAATGTTATATACCTCATAGTAGCCATGATTGGCATTGAGATTTTTCTTTTTCTCTTTTTGCTTCTTGCCTGTCCTTGCCTCCTTGGCCGCCCTCTCAGTAGCCTCTTTGTGATCCTTATAGGCCCAGCGGTCAAAATTGGTGGTGCGCTTACCAGCCTTCATATCATCATCGATATAACCCAGCACCGAGATAGTGTCACTCACTATGCGTCGTCCAGATTGGTCCTGAGCAATGAACAGGTTACCTTTATCCACGTCTTTCAAAATCTTCTTGTAGTATGTCAACGAGTCGATACCCGCCCAATCGTCAATGTAATGCCCAACAAGCGTGCTAAGAACGAAACGCATAAAGCCATTCACGCCCTTGGACACGCTACGGGTCTTGGTCGAGATTTTCTTTTTGGCTATCTCATAGGTGTTATCCACCACACCGGCACGGAAGTAGATGGGGCCTTCGTCACACACATACACGCAACGGAAATAGGTCTGGACATATAACAGTTCTTTGGGTTTGACCTCCAACTCACCGAGTTGGAAGTTCTCATCCTGCATCACCACGCTCAAGCTGGGAATGGTGTCGATATTTACTTCCATATCCCGGAAAGCCACATGGGAGAAATAGAGATGCTTTATACCCTTGGCATCATTGAGCCAGCCTTCACCATCGGTCGAGCCCACCAGGGCACCTCTCTCGTTGGTCACGCACACGGCAGCTATGGGTAGCCCATCGGTGTCAACGACTTGAATCCTTTGGGCATGCACAACAGTTGCCACAATCAGCGATAAAACAAGAATACAGATCTTTTTCATATTTTTAGAATTGAATTTTGCTTGTCATTAGGCTTGAATAATCATAAGGGGGTTTGGCTCATGATGAGGTCGATAAGGTCTGAGACATCATCAATGCCGATCTTGCCATCGGCATTCACGTCGGCAGCTGCATCTTGGGGCGTGATACCCAGGATGATGTCAATGATCATAATCACATCGTCAATTTTGACCACGCCGTCACCGTCCACGTCACCTTTTAATCGAGGTTTTATTATGGTGACATACTGAGTGGCGGTAAGGCCATTGCAGGTCGCATAGAGATTGCCCGATGCGGGCTGGGAAGACGCATGGAACGTGCCGTCAGCATCAAAGGTGCCCACCTGAGGGTCACAAGAGAACGTGCAGCCTTGCAGGTCACGTGACCTGAGCACACCATACTGGTTATAACCCCACACGCCGAATGAAGTTGTCGTCGAGATAAACAGGCTATAGCAACCCGGCTCAAAACCGATGATGCCGATTTGGTCATCCTCAGGGGCTGTGGAAACAACCAGGCACCCGTTGCCCACAGGCCGCACATTGCCGTCACTGGGGGAGTTGATGACCTCATCGTTGACGACCATACACGATGAGCCGCCACCATCCAGATTCATGGCGTTGACCGCCCCTAGGGCAAGAAAAATGCCCATCAAGTCTTTGAGCGTGGCCCCCACCGAGATATCTTGGCGACCATCCACTACCACGAAGTAAAGACGCGTGCTATCGGCATTAAAGCCGACGGCCGTGCGCGGATGGAGTTCCTGCCAGTCTTGTACCAATACACCATTCTGCATGATGATGTCGTTGCTACCGCCGATGAGCTGATGAATCTCCACATCACCTGGCTCGTTGTTGAACGTGAGACTGAAACTGATGTCGAGCATGTCACCAGCAGATATCGATGCGGCATGGTCGGCGTAGGTGCCCTTAAGCCACAAGATAGCTTTACCATCAGGAATAACCGTCAATACCCGGGCATCAAACACCGACTCAACTACACACTTTTCAGTGCCGTTAGGCTTCCAACTGAATTCCCCACTAGCAGGCCGCAGTAACACCATCTTACCCGTTGATGAGCCATAGTATGTCATGGGGCCAAAGGCATTAGTAAAGAGAATGGATTGGTCGGCAGCGATGTCCTCGACGTAATAGCGCAGGCGGTTCACAAGATTAAGCGGAAACGAGTCCTGGCCAAATGTGATCTGCCCCTTGAAGCGCAAGCGGTCAATATAGGGACGGCGATTGTCATCCATCACCAAGCAAGCACAATTGTGGGTACTCTCTAACATCTCGCCATTGGTCACTTGACCACTTAGCGGGATACCCATCTCGGAGAGGAGCGAATTATTGAAAAAATCGCCATTGACTGCCGCCACAACTTCATGGCCGGGGCGAGTGTTGCTCGTCGCCATGTGGGGAGGTGTCTCTATACCCCACGCATGTCCGGAACCCATGCAGGTTTCCAGCACGATATAGGGATTGGTGAGGTCCATCTCGGTCACGCTCACCTTGAGTGGCAAGGCGGGAATGTCATACTTGGCCGATATGACGCCTGGTCCTACAAGATGGGGGAAGATGAGGGTGTCCACGTCATAAGCATGATCGCTAATGACCCATTGATCACGAGCCGTGCCAATAGCACACCCCATGACCAGTGTTAAAAGGACAACAATAACAAAACGCCTAATCATGACTTCAATCAGTTATCGGTTAATGGTATCGTTAATATCTTCTAAATTACCTATTATGACATTCAAAAGCCTATAGGACATCATTCAAAATCATAATGCTCAGGGTTAGCATATAACCATCACTGCCGCCTGTAACCCAGATGCTCGTCCATCCAGGCGATGCGGTCATGGACCCACTGCTTGAGATGAGCGATCTCGTCGTTAAAGTCCCGGGCAATGTAATAGTTGGGCCAGACATACTCGCCCCAACGTGGCCAAGCCTGGCTATTGCGCTGCTCGGCGCCGCATGAGGTGAGCTCGTTGGCCAGCGAGTCGATGACGGCCATTACATGCTCCTCGGTCAGGCTGGTGTTGCGGTACTGCGCCCAGCGTGCCTTGAGTTGCTCCACATAGGCCTTATCGCTATTGAGTCTGTACCACCAGAAGGGCACCAGCAGGTCCTCGTTCTCGGCATACAACAGATCATTGCTCTGGTAAATCCAGGTATCGGTTCGCCAACCGTCACGTATCTTGCAGTTGCCATAGGCGATATTCATGTCCCACACCGTCATTTTAAATCGGCCGTCACCACTGTCACGACGCTTGTAGAACTTGCCGCTCTTGCGGTAACCGTCGATGTTGTGCCCCAATTCCATAGCGAGCTGATAGTCAATGAATGAGGTCACATCAATGTACTTGCGGTAGCCAGTTTGGGGGTCGCTGAACTGCGGGGATGCCATCACACGCTCCATCTCGTCGATGAGGGAAGTGATATAGCAGATTTGAGAGGCTTTCATCTTTTCGAGTTCGGGAGATTTGAACTGGAAATGCACAAACCTGTCTTTAATCGCATTACCCAAGGAATCCACCGGATGGAACTTGGAAACATAGTTCACGTCATCATCATAGTCCACTTCGACCAGATAGTCGCCCGTCAAGGCATCCCCTGATGTCCCGGGCTTAGCCAGATTGAGGCGATGTTTCCCCTTTGAAACCACCTCACATAGGATGTATACCCCATAATATGTGCCATCAAGGAAGAGCTCGCAATAGCGACCTTGGGGCACATATTCCATCCATGGGCGGGCCAGCTCAAAGGCGAGCAGGTCGCGCATCATGCTCTTGTCGGAGTATGGAGCCAGCAAAGCCCAGTTATTGTCCTTACCAAGCCCCAAGATCTCCACTTTCTTCTTTTTTGAACTTTCATCCAAGGGCTTTTCCAGCGTACGGAACGAATAAGGCTTTTTGTCGCTGGCGTTGAGGGAGGAATTACCGCGATAACGCAAGGCAATGGGACCCTCATAATCAATGCTTTGACCTGGGTGTGCGACCGTATCGGCATAATTGGGATTGCCCTTGCCGTTATAGATGATTTTCATGTGGGCCGGAATGCGCTCAAAGCGGTCAACCGTCACTCCATCCACCTCAATCCACACGATAGGCAGGTTGGTTGAAGTGAGTTCCACATTTGTGTTGTCGGGCGGGAAATTGTTAGGCTGCTGGTTACACGACGCAACCAGCATCAACATTACCACTGCAGACAATAAAATCATCTGTTTCATTAGTCCCTAGTCCTTAGTTTTTGAACCACACAACCAAATCTTATCCTTGTTGCCATTGACTTTTGTAGACCTTTCCGTCATTGGGGTTAAAGTAGCAAAAGCCCATGCTATAGGTCATCCTGGTCGTGGCAGCGCGGATGCCAAATATGAGAACTCTGAGAACCCTGAGAGATCGAATTGTCAGATAATTTTACTTGAACAAGTAGGTGGTGACACTCTCGTGACCCAGATAGAAGGCCTTGGCCTTGATGACCTGAGGCTGGTTCTTGACGGGCACAGGTGCCGTCCAGCGGGGTGAGTCGATTGCGGGTTCGCTGCCATCGAGGGTATAAGTCACCATCTCGTCGGGATACTGAGTGTTGATGTGCAACATGCCGTCAATCAGCTTGATGCCCGGAGGTCCCACACGGAAGTTGAATCCTTGGCTATTCAAGAGGGGCAGCTCGCGGGTGCCGATCTTGAGGTTGTACTGATGGCGTGCCTCGTTATAGGCCTCGGTGTCGGCAAGGTTCTTACTCCAATCGGGAATGGCGTTCCACGCACGCTCACTCACACCCATCATCTTGGGCAACAGCAGGTACTGCACCTCGTCAAAGGAGCGTATTGTCTCGCTCCATAACTGTGCCTGTACACCGATCACATTCTCGGGTTTCTCCAACTTGACTTTACCATCGGCAGCAGTAGTGATATTGATAGGAGTACCATCCACGGCCGTGCGCGCACTAGCATAGATGTTGGCGGGCAATGCGCTCCATGAGTCAAACTCATCAACCTTACCGCCCCAGTGGAGTCCCTGCTCGTTCTGGTGCCAGCTGTAGCCCATATCCATGTAGAAGTTGGTCACATTAGACAGAATGACGGGATATCCATCGTTAGCCAACTGATAGGGGACCACATTTCTTGAACCCACGGTGCTCCAGGCGTTGACGCCGGCAACACGGGGTGTCATGATGGCATTAAACTCGGGCTTGTGGTCAAGCGCCACTTCCTGCCAACCCTCGATGCGAATCTTGCGGGCGGCAAGTAATTCACTGATGCGCTTGACGTAGTACTCGCTCACCTCGTGCTGGCTCTTGAGGCCCTCGCGCTGCATCAATGCCTGCACGTCGGGGCTCTTGGACCAAGCGTTAGCGGGCACCTCGTCGCCGCCCAGATGGACAACCTCAAGTTTCAAGCCAGCCGCCTTGTACATCTTCTGCAACTCCTCAACCACGCGGTCGATAAAGCGGTACACGTCGTCGCTGGCCACATTGAGCACGTTATCATGGAAGCCCTGTGCCGACGTATAGACCGAAGTGTTCTTCTCGTCCCACAGGCGGAACTGCTCGGCCGTGGGGTTGTTCATAGCGCGGTTTTTCATCGCGACGATTGCAGCGCGGGCATGACCCGGAGTCTCAATCTCGGGGATGACACGCACACCACGAGCCCAAGCATATTTCAGGAAATCAATGAACTCGGCACGCGTGAGATAACCGTTAGCACACTGGGACTGATCATCGGGGTTGCCGTTGCCCGAGATGGACTGAGCCATGAAACCCTTCTCATCAAGGGTACAACCGCGGCGAGAAGCCACCTGTGTCAACTCGGGGAAGCCGGGAATCTCAAGTCGCCAACCTTCATCGTCGGTGAAATGGAACTGCAGGTAGTTGATCTTGTAGTAGCTTAGCAGGTCCACCAAGCGATATAAATCGGCATTCTTAGTCACATAGTTGCGGGCGATATCGAGCATAAAACCACGGTAGCCGAAATCGGGCCAGTCAATGACGAAACTATTCTGCAAGCGATGACCCTTGCTGTGGTCGAGGGCCGCAATCAATGTCTTCACGCCATTGATCAAACCCGCTTGGGACGCGCCGAGAATTGTGATCGTGCCGTCATGCACCCTCAAAGTGTAGTACTCACGATTAGTGCTCATTTTCTTATCGAGCAATAGCTTAATCACTGTTTTTTGACCGCTCGACACATACACGCCACGTTTTTGCAACTCACTGGTGAGTAGCTGTTTTGCGCGGCGATAGCCGCCCCACTGGAACCACTTACCGGTCTTTATGGTCACGATGCTGCCAATAGGCGAAAAACCGTCCTCGATATCCACCTGCTTGGGGGTCGGGAAGATGTCGTAGTCGTTGCCGGTATATCCATCGCCGAAACTGTTGATTGCAGCATTGTAGTCAAACATGTAGTTGCCGTCGGGATAAATCTTGTGGTCACGCCACTGGCCCGGCTTGTCGAGTGCAGCGCGGTTGATATTCACGACGATGGGGTGAGCCATGTCGCCATTCAATACCAGGTGGCCGCCTTCGGGCATGTAATTCCTGTTGAGCAACTCACCACCCGTCAACATCTCGACCACGAGAGAGTCGCCGGCAGCGATAGGCTTGTAGTTGGCATTGGGCTGGATGCGGTAATAACCGTTAGAGACTTCCTCAACGTTCACCGGAGAACCTGCCGGCAGAATCACCGAGCGCGAGAACTGGTTGAAGAAGAACTGCCAGTCGGCAGCAAGAGGATGCTTGGAGATGTTCTTGATGACAAAACGCGAGCTGTAGTTGTTAGCCGTCGTATTGTTCTGCCCCATGTGCCAATCTACCGCAATGGGAGACTGGGCGGTCATGGCGAACGCGGTCATCATACACATGAAAAATGCTATTAACTTGGTTTTCTTCATTTTGATATGTTGTTTTGTTTTATAATCTGATTCAACAGGTTGTCACAGGAATCCTCCAGCAGGTCGAGCACCAGCTCAAAGCCCTCACTGCCCTCGTAATAAGGATCGGGCACATAATCATAGTGGGGAAACTGGCGGATGTAGTCGCCCATCATCACCACCTTGTTCTGCTGCTCGGGCGTGGTAGCCATGTAGCGCAAATCGTCAACATTGGCGGCATCCATTCCCACGATGAGGTCAAAATCCTCAAAGTCACTACCTTGCACTTTTCGGGCACGATGGGTCAACTCATAGCCGCGCGGACGGGCATGTACCCTCATGCGCTTATCGGGAAGATCACCAATGTGCCAGCCACCAATGCCCGCCGAGTCTAAAAAGAAACACTCAGTCAAGCCCCGTTCATCTACCATGCGTTGCATCACAGCCTGGGCAGCCGGAGATCGGCAAATGTTCCCCAGACAGACGAAAAGGACACTGTATTTCACATTGGATGCCATATAGTTTGGCAAAATTAGTGCAAGTTAGCCGAAATGCCAAATTTTGAGTGCAATGGCAAGGTCAAAAAGTGAACTTTTTTGTTAATTATCATCCAAAAACACAAATATTTGGCTTAGGTGCTTGCTGGTTCGGGAAAAAGCATTACCTTTGCACCCGCATTAGTGCCCGCGAGGCTCAGTAAAGTGCTGTTCAATAGTGTGCAGTCGCCTCAGGGACAAACATTTAAACTACAAGATTTAACAAATGTACGCAATTGTAGAGATTCAGGGACAACAGTTCCGTGCCGAGGCCGGCAAGAAGTTGTATGTCCACTACCTCGGCGACGAGCGCAAGGAAGGTGACTCTGTAGAGTTCGACCGCGTCCTGCTCGTGGATGCCGACGGTGCCGTTAAGGTCGGCGCGCCTACCGTCGAAGGCGCAAAGGTTGTTTGCGAGGTAAAGGCTCCCCTCGTGAAAGGTGAACACATCATCGTTTTCAAGAAGAAACGTCGTAAAGGCTATCGCCGTTTGAACGGTCACCGCCAGCAGTTCACACAACTTGAGATTAAGGATGTCATTGCTTAATTAACCATTTAAAAATCAAAACTCTAGATTATGGCACATAAAAAAGGTGTCGGCAGTTCAAAGAACGGCCG
>JAEETL010000036.1 GCA_016290325.1 Muribaculaceae bacterium | reverse complement strand
CGACTTGCATGTGTTAAGCCTGTCGCTAGCGTTCATCCTGAGCCAGGATCAAACTCTTCGTTGTTGTATTATCGTCTTTATCTCTCTCAAGATATTTAATGAAAACGCAACGGCGATTTGTCCTTGTCGTCCCGGCCGGCTCCATTGCCTTAATAGGATATGCTGTGCTTGCTGCATCTACCTGTCTTAGGAATCTTGACGCGGGACTCGGGTTGTTCACCTTCCTTGTCTCTGCACTGTCAATTTTCCTGCATTGCAAACATTTCAATGATCTCGGCCTCCCGACACGCACCCGCCGCAAAGGGCGTCAAAAAAATCGCTCACGCAATTTGCATCTTGTGAGTCGAAAAGCGTTGCAAAATTACTGCCGCAGCGCAAACCGGCAAAACTTTTACGACATTATTTCTCGAAAATAACGTCCTTTAACAATAAAATGGCGATTTTTGACGATTCTAACCCAAAAGACGCCAATGAGCACCCTTTGCTTACCGAAAAAGGTGGGGCGACCTTACTTAGGCCACCCCACCCTTATAGAGATGAATAAATCTTGTACTTTTTCGCGTAATTATATTATAATGTAAAATGACCCATTAGAATAGCGACAACTGACGGGGATCCTCACCCGGATGGGGCGGCATTGAACCGTCATCATCCCAGTCAATGTCATCTAATGCGCGAATTGCAGGGTCGTCCTGGGCCACCGATGACTCACTTCCAAACAGCGCATCGGCCGCAGGGGCTTGAGCTGCTGGACGGGACTTGCTCAGTTCCTCGATCTGCTGAGTCAAGGCAGCAATGCGACGATCTTTCTCGGCAATAGCGTCGTTCATGGCCTGAGCCTCATGCTGCTTCTTTTGCAGGGTGACCTGGGTGCGTTTGAGTTCGGCCTTCACGTCATCTCGCTCAGCAGTGATTTTAGCAAAGTTAGCTGCCCTCTCGTTACCGTCAACACTCAACGAATTGTATTTGCGCCTGAAATCCTCAGCAACAGCATTGGCGGCAGCGAGCTGCTGCTTCAAACCATCGATAAGGTTGCCGGTCTCAATACTGCGGCGGTTCTGCACCTCGGCGTTCTGCTTTGCCGATTGCTCAAGCTGCTCAATGGTCTTGTTCAGTCCTTCTTTCTCATCTTGCATAACAACCAGTTTCTTGCGCAACTCATCATACTCTGAAGCGCGTTTTTGCAAGTCAATAATTTGCTGACGCAAAGATGCTATCTCGGAGTTTTTCTTGTCCTTGAATTCCTCAACCTGGGCAACCGTCTTCTGCAATTCTTCGGCAGCCTTCAGCTCCTCGGCCGCAGCATTGAGGCGCTCTTCCATCTCGGATGTGTTGGCCCTCAAGCGCTCAATGAGCTCATCACGCTGCTCAATCTGCTGGTTCAGCTGCTCGATTGTCGGACCATCATCGGCCGGCAATGGCATATTGTCACGACGCTCGATTTCGGCATCTTTCTCAGCAATCTGTTTCTTCAGATCCTCGATGACGGCGTCCATTTCCCCGACTTTCTTATTGAGTTCATCGGCGCCCTCGCCACGAACCTCCATCGCTTTCAGACGGCTCTCAAGGCTCTTCTTCTCGATTTCGATGCGCTCGTGGTCGGCCTCAAGCTCTGCAATCTTTGCAGACAAGTCGTTAGCCCTAGCCTGGGCCTGATGACGCTTGGCTTCGTTAGCCTTCATCTTCTCGTTGTTCTCCTCAATGTTTTTCTTGGCCTCCTCGACCACTTTCATGAGGTCCTCGCGCTCCTGCTTCCAGGTGCCCTTGATCATGTCAATGACAGCCTGGGTGTGCTCGTTCATCAAGCGGGCTGCCTTATCGGCATATTCAGCATCGATGGCATATTCCTCATGCTGATCCAGCTCAATCTGGAGATCCTCCTGGTCATGTTCCCTCTCTACCAGATTCTTGTCTTTGCTGAATGGGTTTACAAACGTGGTGGGCTGACCATAAACATCATAGTCCTCGCCATCTGAACCACCGAAAGCACTCTTAATGGATTTGAAAAAAGACATAATTTTAAACTTTTTTGTTTGGTTTGTTTTAGTTGTTATCAGTTTAACGCTCCACCGCCAGGAAAAACCGCCCATAAAGGGTCAATTTTACTTGAAGAATGGACTCCTAACATATTACCATTCAATGCGGTAGAATTATCACACAAAGAGGATAAAATGAGTGAATCGCCTATTAAATCCTCTCCAGTCGGTAAAATTACGACGATTTTTTTTAATACAGGCCCTAAAAAGAAATTATTTTTTTTATTTGGACTGATTATTCTTTAGGCCAAATCATATGTGACAAAAACAAGAGACTGCACATTAAAAGATTGAAATGCGCAGCCTCAAGTAATACTTTAGGTTAATTACTTCTTAGTTGCCGATTTTTTAGCCGTGGAACGAGCGCGAGTGGCGCGTTTGCCAGCGGTGCCTTTAGATAGGTTGGACTCGTCGGCAACAATAGCCCGGCAGTCTTCCAAGGTGAGAGATTCCGCCTCTTTTCCTTTAGGGATTTTGACATTCTGCTTCTTATAGACAATGTAGGGTCCGAAACGGCCATTCATCACTTTGATGTCAGGATCCTCGTCAAACGACTTAAGCACTTTCTTGGCCTCAGCATCCCTATGAGCTTTAATCAAGTCGATGGCCTCATCGAGAGTAATCGATGTTGGCGACATATCCTTAGGAATGGAAACGAACTTACCTTTGTGCTTCACATAAGGACCATAATGCCCTACTCCGATGGTCACAACAGAGTCCTCAAACTCACCGAGATCACGGGGCAGATCAAACAACTTAATGGCCTCCTCAAGCGTGAGAGTTTCAATGCTCTGTCCACGTTGCAGAGAAGCAAATCGCGGCTTGTTCTCGTTGTCGGCGCTACCCATCTGCACCAGTGGCCCATAACGTCCGATCTTAACCATGATGGGCAGTCCCGTCTTAGGGTCATTACCCAGCAGGCGCTCTCCCACCTTGTGCTCAAGACGCAATGATGACACGTCATTGATAGTGGGATGGAAATCCTTGTAGAAGTCGGCAATTTCCTTGTTCCAAACCACATTTCCACTGGCCACCTCATCAAATTCGTTTTCGACCTTGGCAGTGAAATTATAGTCCATGATTGAGGGGAAGTACTTCACCAAGAACTCATTAACCACCATACCGACATCGGTGGGGACGAGTTTGCCCTTCTCTACACCGAAGACCTCAGACTTCTTGCCAGTTGTGATCTTACCCTCCTTGAGGGTGATGATCTCATACTCGCGCTTGTGGCCCTTGTCCTCACCTCTCTCAACATACTTGCGGTCCTGAATAGTGGAAATAATCGGAGCATAGGTTGAGGGGCGTCCAATGCCCAGCTCCTCGAGACGACGCACCAGCGAAGCCTCAGTATAGCGGTTGGGCTGCTGGGTGAACCGTTGAGTGGCAGTGATCACCAATGCCGTAAGCTGGTCGTTGCGCGACAATACCGGCAGGGTGCGGAACTCTTGGGGGGCGACTGTTTTTTCATCGGTACCCTCAAGATAAACCCTGAGGAAACCGTCAAACTTAACTACCTCACCCTCGGCCACGAACATCTCCTTTTTGCCCTCCACCGAGATGTTGACGGTCGTTTTCTCGAGCTCGGCATCGGCCATCTGAGAAGCGATTGTACGCTTCCAAATGAGGTCATACAACTTCTTTTCCTGAGGTGTACCAGTAATGGTTTGGTTACTGATATAGGTAGGACGAATAGCCTCATGGGCTTCTTGGGCGCCCTTACTTGTCGTGCGGTAACGCCTAACCTTTAGATAATGCTCACCGAGGTTCTCCTTGATCTCCTTACTGATTGCGCCCAAAGCCAGGTTGCTCAAATTTACCGAGTCAGTTCGCATATAAGTGATCAAACCTTCCTCATACAGCCGTTGAGCCAAACGCATGGTCTGCTTGACCGACAATCCCAATTTCCTAGCAGCTTCCTGTTGCAGGGTGCTGGTAGTGAAGGGAGGCGCAGGTGTGCGCTTCAAGGGTTTCACAGTCACATCGGCGACAGCGAAATCAGCCTTCTTGCAGTCTTCCAAGAATGCCAGCGCAGTCTCATGATCAGCCAGATGCTTGTTCAGTTCAGCCGAGAACTCACTACCCTCATCGCCCTTGAACTGGGCTGCAATGCGGTAATAAGGCTCACTCTTGAAAGCCTTGATTTCCTTCTCGCGCTCGGCGACAAGTCTCACGGCAACACTCTGCACGCGACCAGCCGACAAGCCGGGCTTGATTTTGCGCCATAATACAGGCGAAAGCTCAAAGCCCACGATGCGGTCCAGGACACGACGCGCCTGCTGCGCATCGACCAGGTTCAGGTCGATATCGCGCGGATGCTTGATCGCCTCGAGAATAGCCGGCTCGGTAATCTCGTGGAAGACTATGCGACGAGTCTTTTCCTTAGAAAGTCCAAGCACTTCAAACAGATGCCAAGCAATGGCCTCACCCTCACGGTCTTCATCACTCGCGAGCCAAACCACGTCGGCCTTTGACGCTTCAGCCTTGAGTTTCTTGACTTGCTCCTCTTTATCTTCGGGGATTTCATATAAGGGCTTGAATCCGTTTTCCACATCTATACTGAAATCTTTCTTGTGCAAATCACGGATGTGTCCAAAACTGGACATCACTTTATACTCACTACCCAAAAATTTCTCGATGGTTTTCGCCTTGGCGGGGGATTCGACAATTACTAAGTTCTTAGCCATAAAATGAACAATTTTTTTGAAAATCGGCTGCAAAGGTAATCTATTAAATTGGAATACGGGCTGACGTTTTTGAGAAAAATTTTCTACGCTCTTCGTTTAATAATTTATATTATTAATGTGTAAACGAAACTACCGAAAATAATAGTACCTATGCTTTCCACCCCCACTTGCCACAGTGCTTTAATCTGATAATCGACCGGAAAAGGTGGGAATTCAATCGTTTTTGAGTAATTTTACAGCCAAAATCATATCTGAAAACTAAAAATGAGCACCATCTGGATTGTATTGCCCATCTTGACTCTACTGATGTTTGAGTTGGGCTTGAATTTGAAACTAGAAGATTTTAAGTTATTCAAGACCCGTCCCATGCCCGTTTTGGCTGGCCTTATCGGACAGATTATCGCGTTGCCCTTACTGGCTTGGCTGATTGGTAAAGCATTCGGGCTAGAGCCGATCTTCCTTATCGGCTTCGTACTTATCGCTTGCTGTCCCGGCGGAAGTTCATCCAATGTGTTCTCGATGCTGGCTAAAGGCGACGTGGCACTCTCAGTGTCACTCACGGCTTGCAGCAGTATCATCACCCTGGTGACCGTGCCCATCATCATGGCATGGGTGACCAGTGATGTGGGCAGTGCCGTTACTGTTCATCTTCCCGTGGGCAAACTGGTAATGCAAAACCTCGTGCTCATGTTCCTGCCTATCGCGGTGGGTATAGCTGTACGCAAGAAGTGGGAAAAAGCCTCAGAGGCGATGCACCGCGTGCTTTCACGTATCGCCTTCCCTGCCCTCATTTTCCTTGCCGGCGTGTTCTTTTTCCAGAATCGCGACGCCATCATCGACAGTTTCGGCCAACTGGGGTTGTCGATCAGCGTGCTCATCCTGCTGGCCATGGGTTGCGGGGCTCTATTATCTCGGGCCATGCGGCTCACGGGCCAAGAACGCCGCACCATCGTTATTGAGGTGGGTATGCAAAACGCAGCCCAGGCGATTGCCATTGCTAGCAGTCCGCTGGTATTCAACAACGATGTCATCGCCATACCGGCCATCATTTACGCCCTGATGATGAACATTATTCTTATCACCTACGTAGCATATGTGAAAAGGCGGTAACCATTGATTGAAAACGCTTCTCCACCTCCACATTTCGTTCAGACATCATTAATCACGTTTCGACAGGCTGGAAATCAACCATTTGTGTTGTTTCCATAGCTTGTTGTGAGGTTTTTTGTTGCCATAAAGCGGGATTTTATGTAAGTTTGCGGCAATAAAACTAAGGATGATTATGATGACAAGACGATTAATACTTTTGTTGGCGCTCATTGCCATGGTATTGCAGGCTAAAGCGGAATATGTCCTGCTTGACGGCGTGTTGGACCAGTCGACCTACTGGTCAGGTACTGTTCACACATTTCAAGTCTATGTCCCCGACCAGTACGACGGTAAGCGGCCGGCAGCGCTCTTCGTGGGCCTCGACGGTGTGCTGTGTCACGCTCCCGCTGTTATGGACTCGCTCATCGCTGCCGGCAAAATGCCCGTGACCATCGGCGTGTTCCTACAGCCAGGCGTTGTCAAAGCTAGCGACGGCACCGTGCTACGCTACAATCGCAGTTATGAGTTTGACTCGACAACCGATTGTTTTGTCCGTTTTCTCGATGAGGAAGTTCTACCCGCTGTTGAGCAGATGACCACATCCAAGGGTAAACCTATCCGCCTGTCTCGCCGCCCCCAAGACCGCATGATTTTCGGCCTGAGCAGCGGTGGCATCGCAGCCTTTAACGCCGCTTGGCACCGTCCCGACCTGTTCGGCAAGGTGTTCACTGGAGTAGGCACATTTGTGGCCATGCGCGGCGGCAACGACCTCCAGGCACTGGTCAGGAAGACCGAGCCCCTACCCCTGCGCGTGTTTATCCAAGACGGCAGCAACGACGTGTGGAATCCGCTGTTCGGCCACTGGTATGAGGGCAACCAGATGCTGGCAAGCGCGCTGGAATTCGCTGGATATGACGTGAAGTGCGACTGGAGTGACGGTGGCCACAACGTCACGCGCTCGACTGAAATCTTCCCGCAAGTGATGGAGTGGATGTGGCGCGACTGGCCCGCACAACCCGCCCTAGGCAAAACCAACAACGACTTTCTTCAGGACTTGCTGGTCGAGGACGACAACGGCTGGACCAGAATGAGTGGCGGCGTGGACAAAGCGCCCGTTAAGCGCATCATCTATCCCGACCTGACGACAGTAGCCTGGACCCAAAGTGAAAACGAAAACTTCGTATGGCAATTCATATTGCAGGACAGCCGCCTGACATGTGGAGAACCCTTCTACTGGCTTCACAACGATGACCCAACCGAGTCCCTGGAGGTGAGAACCATCACCTTTGACGGCAAGGGCAACTTGTGGGTTGCCACGAGGATGGGCATCCAGATTTGTGACCAGAATGGACGCGTGCGCGCCATCCTACGCCTGCCCCAGGGCTGCACCCCCGTTAACGAGATCATCATTGGCAACGGTGTTGTTACCCTAAGTACCGCCGATGCCATGTGGCAACGCCGTTTCAACGTCACCGCACCCATCCCTGGCACCCGCCCCGACAGCCAAGGGCAAGGTTAAACCTCACGTTTTTTAGAAAAATAAACATTTTCGACAAGTGTCATATCGAGGGAAATTACTAAATTTGTAGTTTAATTCAAGAGCAAGATACCCATGACGCAGTTCAATAACATATCGCCTGAGGAAGAAGACCGCTTAATTGAAGAGGCCTATCAGAACTTGTTAAACGGCTATTTGTCAAGCAATCACCGCAAGAAAGTGGAGATTATTGACAAGGCTTTCAAGTTTGCGCGCGATGCCCATCAAGGCATTAGACGCCGCTCTGGAGAGCCTTACATCATGCACCCGATCGCCGTCGCCACTATCGTGAATCAAGAGATAGGGCTGGGTTCCACAAGCATCAGCGCCGCCTTGCTGCACGATGTGGTCGAGGACACTGAGTACACGGTCGAGGACATCGAAGCGCAATTTGGCAAGAAAATCGCGCGCATCGTTGACGGCCTCACTAAAATCTCGGGCGGCATCTTTGGCGATAAGGCCTCGGTGCAGGCCGAGAACTTCCGCAAGCTGCTGCTTACTATGGGCGAGGACGTGCGCGTGGTGCTCATCAAGATGGCCGACCGCCTGCACAACATGCGCACGCTGTCGTCAATGCCCCCCAACAAGCAATACAAGATTGCCGGTGAAACACTTTATATCTATGCTCCCCTAGCCCACCGCTTGGGTTTATATGCCATCAAGACCGAGCTTGAGGACTTGAGCTTCAAGTATAACCATCCTGGAGAATATCAGCGCATCCGCTCATTGGTTGATGATAGCGAGGAACGCCGTAATAGACTGTTTACCAGTTTCGCGGCACCCATCCGTGAGCGCCTTGACAACATGGGATTGAAATATGATTTTACCGTGCGTGTCAAGTCCTGCTATTCCATTTGGAAGAAGATGCAGACCAAGCACATCCCCTTTGACGAAGTTTATGACCTTTATGCCGCCCGCATCGTGTTTGACTGTGAGCGCGAGAGCGATGCCAAGCGCTTATGCTGGAACATCTATAACGAGATCACCGAGGTCTATATTAAGCATCCTGACCGCGTGAGGGACTGGCTGACGACACCCAAGGTGAACCAGTACCAGGCGTTGCATGTCACCGTCATGGGACCCGACGGCAACTGGGTTGAAGTGCAGATACGCAGCCGCAAGATGGACGAAATCGCCGAGCGCGGTTTTGCGGCCCATTGGAAATACAAAATCGGCGAGGGCGAGGAGGAGGAAGAACTCTCCAAGTGGTTGAGCACGATTACCGACATCCTCAAGGACCCCGAGCCAAACGCCATCGACTTCCTTGACACCATCAAGCTCAACCTGTATGCCAGTGAAATTGTGGTGTTCACACCCAAGGGAGAGACCATCACGCTGCCCAAGGGGGCGACAGTACTCGACCTTGCTTTCACGCTGCACACCGATCTGGGCACCCACTGCATTGCCGGCAAGGTCAACCACAAACTCAGACCTCTATCATATAAGATGGCCAGCGGTGACCAGGTAGAGATTGTCACCAGCAATACCCAGAAACCTAAGCCCGAATGGGAGAAATTTGTCGTCACCGCCAAGGGCAAGACAAGGCTTAGGGCCGCCCTGCGCCACCAGCGCCGCCTCATCGTTGAGGAAGGTGAACGCCGGTTCATGAACTTCCTGAAAGAGCATCACATCGAGTTCAGTAACGAGCTGTTGTCCCAGGCCATTGGCCGTCAACGCGTAGCGGGCAAGGAGGAACTGTTCTTCATGATCGGCAATGATGAGATTGCGCTCAATGAGGAAATTATCAGCAAGAAAGAGCAAGGTGTGAGATTCAACTGGTGGAGGCGCAACAATCCATTTAAAGGGAAAGACGAGCCCAAAGAAACCACCAATGAGCCATCAAAGGCGATTGACACCAAGGCCGTCTATCGCCTGACCACCACCGAGGGCGTGAGCAATTACCATATCGCCAGTTGCTGCCATCCCATCCCCGGCGACGACGTTGTCGGCTTCCTCAACGAGGCTGGTGAGGTCATTGTCCACAAGATGGAATGCCCCACACTGGCACGTCTTAAAGCCAGTTACGGCTCACGGCTGTTGCAAACGTCGTGGGAGGACTTCAGCGACAAGTTCCTGGCATCAATCCACATCGAGGGCATTGACCAAAAGGGCATTCTTCAAGCTATAGTCAATATTATCTCGACCAACATGTCGATTAACATGAAGAAGATGAACGTGACAGCCAACCAGGGCGTGTTCAGTTGTGACCTTGATGTACTCATCAGCGACTCCAAAGTGCTGACAAACCTGTGCCACGAGATTAAGAAAGTGAGAGGTGTTAATACGGCTTCCCGCATCAATTAGCCCATGATCAAGTAAAAACCTAACAAGTACTAAAGATGAAAACATCCCAAAAGAATAGATACCTTATTATCTCGCTGCTCGTGTTGTCGGTGATACTCATTGCGACGACACTGTTTTTCAGCCGCGAAGAAACGAGGACTTACAGTTTTGAGGTTGGAAAGCCCTGGCTGCATTCGCGCTTAGAGGCTAATTTCCAGTTTGATATCGAGCTAGACGAGGCCACCCGCAAGCACATCACCGACAGTGTCAACCAGAATTTCGCCAAAATCTACACTTTAGATCGTAAGAAAGCCGAACAACAACAGGCCCTGCTGTCAAGGGCACTGGCTGGTCGTGCGGGTAGCCAAGCGCTATTGAGTGCTGTCGCTAAGCTCTACAACGACGGTATTGTGGATAACGATGCCGCAAACGACATCCGTGACGGTAAGCAGTTGCGTTTCATGGTGGGCAACAACGAGCTGCAAGTGGTTGATGCCACCAACATGAGGACCGTTCGCCAAGCCTACAGCTGGCTTACCGACAGCCTCAAGGGCAATGCTGCCATCCAAAGCGCACTCAAGTCGGTGAACATTGAGCAATACCTCACGCCCAACATGCGTGTGGATAAGGAAGAGAACGAGAAATGGCTGGGCGAGGACCTGCGCGATGCCCTGCGTTCTCCTGGCACCGTACAGGCTGGAGAGACTATCATCACTAACGGTGATATTGTCACCCCCAAGAAAGCCGCTGCCATCGAGAGTTATCAGAACGAGGTGGAGCGCCGTCTTAAAAGCCGTAATGTCGATGAGACCCTCAACCTGCTTGGACAAGTGCTCATCGTGGCGACAGTGATGTTCGCTTTCTACTTCTTCATGAAGCGGCTGCGCAATCAAGTGTTCAGCAGTCTGCGGCGCATGGTGTTCCTGATTACACTGATCACCGTATTTACTATCGCCGTCCTGCTTTGCATCCGCTTCAAGTACTGGTTCCTGTATGTCATACCATTTGCACTGGTGCCCATCATTGTGTCGTCGTTCTTTGACGACCATACGTCATTTTTTGTACACATTGTTACTGTGCTTATCTGTTCTCTTGTGGCAAGCAGCCACCAGGCAGAGTTTATCATTATGCAGTTCCTGGCGGGCATCATCGCCATCGTCTCGGTCAAGGAGTTGACCAAACGCAGGCAACTGGTGCAGTGTGCGGCATTCATTTTCCTGGCCTACACTGTTACCCATGTGGCAATGACACTTATCAATGAAGGCGACTTCACCAAGCTGATTGACAAATACAACACAGGATACTACCTGGGGTATTTCCTTGTTAACTGCGTCATCCTTTCGTTTGCCGTTCAGATTATCCCCATCGTGGAGAAAGCTTTCGGTTTCACATCGTCAATGACACTGCTGGAGCTTGCTGACATCAACAACCCGCTGCTGCGACAGCTATCCACCAACTGCCCAGGCACCTTCCAGCACTCGCTGCAGGTGGCCAACTTGGGTGGTGAAGCAGCCCTCAAAATTGGAGCCAACATGCAGTTGGTAAGGGCTGGTGCCCTGTACCACGATATTGGTAAAATCAAGAATCCCGCCTTCTTTACCGAGAATCAGATAGGTGAAAATCCTCATGACCACCTGGTTCGCCCCGAGGATAGCGCCAAAATCGTCATCGACCATGTCGCCAATGGCCTCAAAATCGCCGAAGAAGCCGATTTGCCCAAGGTCATCAAGGACCTCATCGCCCAGCATCACGGCAAGGGTGTGACAAGGTATTTCTATTACAAGGCGCGTGAGAGCAGGCCTGACGAGGAAGTGGATCCGGCACCATTCACTTATCCCGGTCCTAATCCACAGACCAAAGAGGCTGCCATACTGATGATGGCCGATGCTTGTGAAGCTGCCACAAAGAGCCTGAGTGAACACACCGAGGAAGCCATAGCGGCCATGGTAGACAAGATTGTTGATGGCCAGATAGCTGACGGACTATTGCGTGAGGCTCCCATCAGCTTCCGTGATGTGGAAACCATTAAGGCCTTGTTCGTGGAGCGTTTGCGCACGGCCTATCACATGCGCATCTCCTATCCCGATGAAGTAAAATCGGCTGAGTCAAGTGCTACTCCGCCTCCCTATAATGGCACAAAAGCCAGCACCGAGGACAAATAATGGCTCAGAATAGGCAATAACGAGAGATTTTTCTTGTTTATAAATGTATAGAACCATAAAAGGTCCATCATGGTAATGCATAATATATTACTCGTTGTTGGCGTGGCCTGCCTGATTGCCGCGCTGGCACTAGTACTGAAGCCCAAGTGGGTGGCAGCGGTTCCCGCATTCGTTGGGCTGCTGCTCATGCATTACAGCTACTACATTGCAGTGCCGACGATGACTTTCTTATTCTGGGGAATAGCGACACTCATTACCGTGGGGCTGTTCTACCTCTCCCCCAAAGGCGAGCCCGACGGGCACAGTTCCAGCAACCTCTATGTGGGATTGACGGCCATTGCTGGAGGCATGCTGGGAATCCTGTTACAACGTCCCGCATTCATGGTACTCGGCGTGATACTCGGTGCCGCCATGGGACAGCTCGCTTACAGCCGCACGCCTGCCGGCAAATGGATGTTGACACCGTCCAGGCTGTTCTGGCGTTATTTTGCAGCTAAGTGTTTGCCCGCCATTGTTGCGGTGTCGATCGTGTGCATCGCAATCATGGGTTTGGTGATTGAATAAAAACAACGCGAATATGATGAAAATTAAAAACATAATAATCTTGACCATCGCTTTGACAACGGTGGTAATGGGTTGGGCTCAGGCACTCGAACGGCCTCAGCCCGGCAAATTTGCCATCAAGAAGGTTGATTTTGACCATGTCAAATCGGTAATCGAGAACCCCAATAACGCTTACTACTATCCCAAGTTGATGAAAGCCTACAACAGCAACGACACCACCCTGTCAATCGAGGCTTTCCGCAATATCTACTATGGGTACACCTTCCAGGAGGACTACAACCCCTTCCGCGAGTCGGTTTACAGCAACGTGGTCGAGCAACTCTACTACAAGCAGCCTCACTCGCGCGCCGAGTGTGACAGCATCGAGAAATATGCCGAGTTGTCACTCAACGATAACATGTTTGACTTGAACCAGATGAATTTCTATATCTATGTGCTCAAGGAGAAGAAAAAATATGCCCGCGCCGCCGTTAGGCAGTATCGTCTTGACCGCTTGATTGCGGCAATCATGTCAAGTGGAAAAGGCACCAAGGAGGAACCATGGGTGGTCATCGCTCCCGAACACGAGTACAACATCATCAACTTCCTGGGCTTTGTCGCAACCGACCACGAGACCCTTGACGGGGGCATCGACTACATCAAGGTGCAGCCTGTTGCCGGCAAGTCGGCCGAGGGTTTCTACTTTGACATCTCCCGCATGATGCAAGTGGCGGCACTCAAATTCCCAGACTATTGAAATCAATTCATTTCTAGATACTTAACACCTTTCACGATGCTCTAATTAATTGGGGCATCGATTTTTTTTGCTTTTTAGTGTAGTTTTTCATGCCCTTTTAGCGTCTAAAGGTCAAAAACAACAATTAAGAACTCATATAAACAGAATCAAGATGGAAACGTTGAAAATTAGAAAAATGATAGGCGAAACGATCAGGGTTGCTGGTCTTGTCATTTGGTTACTTGGCACCGATTTTGTTTCAAGACTGCTTAGCGGTTTCTTGGGCATGGACTTAGCCCTCAATGAGATTCATTTCTTGGGCAATTCACTTTGCCATTGGGGTATAATATTGGTGATTGGTGGATATATCCTGAAAATGTACCGTAAAGGCTTGAGTAAGAAGACCAAGCTGCTGGTACTTATCCCATGCGCGCTCTACGTGCTTCTTTTTGTTTTGACATTGATTTTTCCTGTCACCAGAATGGGTTCAATATCATTAAGCAATGGCGAAAATATTTTTGTTGCCCTTATGATTATTGTGTCAATTGTTTTTTGGGGAGCTTTGTTGAGCGGTTTGTACAGAATGTTCCGCGAGGCTACTGTACTTGACAAATTGGATAAATAATCCACATATTAAAAGACTTTATTCAAATTAAAACTCATAAGATTATGATGACCGAGAGAACAAAAAGAACCTTGTATTGGTTCATGTTAATTGTTGGATCGCTGATGTTTTTGGTATTCATTGGCCTAGACTTATGGGCAAGCACAACTAATCATCCCGAATTGGACGATTGGTTTAATGTGGGCATAATTTGTAGCATGGCTTTCGAAATGCTTGCAGTTAGTGTGGCACCAATTACCAAAAATGAGATCAACAACGGAGCTAAATGGACGTTTTACGGCATACTCATTCTCACTATAGCAATGTTAATCAATATCTTTGACATCGAGAATTTCACTCCAGCTATTGTGGCAGTTCTAGCGGTGGGTGTCGTTGTGCTATTGATAGATTGCCTGTTGGCCTACAAGTGGATGCAAAAGGTAAAAGCACTGCAAAAAGAGCAGGAATAAGCAGAAAATCAATAGTAAAACGACCTCAATTTAAAAAAATCAGTATCTTTGCAGGTTGGTTAGGACACCTTATTGTGAAACCTGACAGACCCATTTGATCACTAACACAAATAAATAACTTTATAAACATTTTTTAAAACCAATTTTCAACCACATGAAGATGAAAAAAATCTTTGCTGCAATGCTGCTCGTGATGATGGCATTCAGCACCAGTGCCCTCAAGGCACAGTCAATGGGGCCCATGCCCGTTGACGACCAAGTGCGCGTCGGTAAGTTGGATTGCGGATTGACCTATTACATCCGTCACAACGACTACCCCGAGCACCGTGTGAATTTCTACATCGCCCAGCGCGTGGGCTCTATCCAGGAGGAGGAGAGCCAGCGTGGTCTTGCCCACTTCCTGGAGCACATGGCCTTCAACGGCAGTGAGCACTTCAACGGCGAGGGTAAGGGCATCATCGACTACACCCGCTCACTGGGTGTTGCCTTTGGTAAGGATTTGAACGCCTATACCAGCATTGCCGAGACCGTTTACAACATCAACGACGTGCCCAGCACCCGCCAGAGCGCAATCGACTCTTGCTTGCTTATCCTTAAGGACTGGAGCAACGGCCTGTTGCTCACCGACGAGGAGATCGACAAGGAGCGTGGCGTGATCCATGAGGAGTGGCGCCTGCGCCGCAGTGCCCAGCAGCGCATGCTCGAGAACCAGCTCGAGAAGCTGTATCCCGGCTCGAAGTATGGCCGCCGCATGCCCATCGGTTTGATGGAGGTCGTTGACAACTTCAAGTATAACGAGTTGCGCGACTACTACCACAAGTGGTATCGTCCCGACAACCAAGCCCTGGTCATCGTGGGTGATGTTGACGTTGATCACATCGAGGCCCAGATTAAGGAACTCTTTAAGGGCCTTCCCGCTCCCGATCCCAATGCCGCACAGGTTGTTCCTGAGCCCGTTCCCGACAACGAGGAGCCCATCATCGCTATCGATAAGGATAAGGAACAGCAGTACAGCCAGGTGATGGTGATGTTTAAGCACGAGGCTTTCCCCAAGGAGATGAAGGGTGATATGGTATACCTCGTAATGGACTATGCCACTAGCATGATGTGCGATATGCTTAACGCTCGTCTTTCTGAGAAGGCTCAGGAGCCCGATTGCCCCTACCTGCAAGCAATGGTTATGGATGGCGGTTACCTGCTGTCTAACGACCCCGAGGCTTTAACGCTGGTTGTTATGCCCAAGGAAGGCCAAATCGAGGCTGCCACCCAGGCTGTCATCACCGAGGCCATGCGTGCTGCTAAGCACGGTTTCACTGGCACCGAGTATGTTCGCGCCAAGGATGACTACATGAGCGGTCTTGAGAAGCAGTACAACGAGCGCAACAAGATTTCCAATGCCCGTCTTGCTGCTCAGTACTACCGTAACTACCTCGATAACGAGCCCATGCCCTCAATCGAGCAGGAATACCAGATCATGAGCATGATCGCTCCCCAAATCCCTGTTGATATCGTTAACCAGATGTTGCCCGAGTTGATTACCACCGACGGTAAGAACCTCGTGGTCGTTAACTTCAACCAGGAGAAGGACGGTGCCGTTTATCCCACTCCCGAGGCTCTGAAGGCTGCTGTTGACGCTGGTATCAATGCCACCGTCGAGGCCTATGTGGACAACGTGAAGCAGGAGCCCCTCATCAGCAAGATGCCCAAGAAGGGTAAAATCAAAAAGGAAAGCTACAACAGCCAGTTTGACTACAAGGAACTTGAACTGAGCAACGGTGCCCGCGTCATCCTCAAGAAGACTGACTTCAAGGAAGACGAGATCATCATGGCTGCCCGTGCACGCGGTGGTAACTCACTGTATGGCGAGGCTGATTGGGCCAATACCGGTCTGGTAAGCATTGCATCGATGACAAGTGGTCTGGGTGAGTTCTCGAACAAGGAGCTCGAGAAGGCCCTGGCCGGTAAGCAGGTAGGCGTCAACTACAGCATGAACGAATATACCGACGTGGTTAGCGGTCACTCGACTGTTAAGGACCTCGAGACCATGTTCCAGCTCGTTTACCTCAACTTCACCAACGTCCGCAAGGATGAGAAGAACTACAACCAGTTCATGGGTCAGGTTGAGACCATGCTCAAGAACCAGAGCCTGCAGCCCGAGTCAGTATTCAACGATTCAGTAGAATACACCCTGGGTAACCACAACTGGCGCAGCAAGCCCTTCCATGTAGAGGACTTGAAACTAGTCAACTATGACCGCCAGCTGCAAATCATCAAGGAGCGCACCGCTAACGCTGCCAACTACACCTTCTTCTTCGTTGGTTCGTTTGACGAGGCTGTCATCCGTCCGCTCATCGAGCAGTACATCGCTTCGCTGCCCGGCAAGAAGGGAAAACTCTCTAACTGGGAGAATGTTGACACCCACCCCGTGGGCCAGACCATCAACCACTTCAACCACAAGAGCGAGACCCCCAAGGCCATTGCACGCATCTACTGGTATGATGACAAGACTCCTTATAGCCTGGAGAACAGCATCAAGTCTGAGATGCTTGGTCAGGTGCTGAGCAAGATTTATCTGCAGAAGATCCGTGAGGACGAAAGCGCTGCTTACTCGGCAGGTGCTTACGGCTACAGCACGCTCAACGGCGACAAGCCCTTCACCGCTGTGATGGCTTCTTGCCCGATGAAGCCCGAGAAGGCCGACATCGCCCTCAAGATCATGAACGAGGAAATCATGACTGCTTGCCAGACCATTGATGCCACTACCTTGAAGGAGATCAAGGAGCTCATGATCAAGGACCACACCACCGAGCTCAAGGAGAACAACTACTGGTTGCAGACCATCATGTTCTACGTGGGCCGCGGCCTCGACGATCACACTGCCTATGAGCAGATCGTCAATGCCCAGACCCCCGAGACCATCGCTGCCTTCGCCCGCCAGCTCATGGCTGCCGGCAACAAGGTAGAGGTTGTCATGCTTCCCGCTGAGGAGTAATCCAAATTGAAATCAACTGAAATTAGCTCTGTAGATTCTACAGGGCTAATTTCTTTTATTAACCGCATTGCTAGTTATCCAGATTGTCCCGCAAATCCCGTCAATCTCAAGAAAAAGCATTATCTTTGCAGTTTGAAATCAACTAAAGTAATATAATGGATACAACCAGACAACAAAAGATCAGCCGACTGGTACAGAAGGAACTGAGTGAGATATTCCGTCGCGAGACCGCCAAGACACGCGGCACGCTCGTGAGCGTGAGCAGCGTGCGCGTTTCACCCGACCTGAGTGTGGCCAACGTGCGCCTGAGCATTTTCCCCAGCGAGAAAGCCGAGGCTATCATGGAGAGCATCAACGCCAACGAGAAAAGCATCCGCTATGAGCTTGCCCAGCAGGTGCGTTATCAGTTGCGCCGCTGTCCTGAGTTGAAGTTCCACATCGATGACTCGCTCGACTATATCGACCACATCGACGAGCTCCTCTCAAAGGACAAGCCCAAAGAAGACTCACCAGAAGATAAAGACTAAAGCCTAATAGCTAAAGCCTAAAACCTAATGAGTCTCCCACTGAAAATAGCGTGCCGCTATCTGGTGTCCAAGAAAGGGCATCAGGCCGTGAACATTATTTCCATCATCGCCGTGTGTGGCGTGGTGGTATCAACAGCCGCGCTCATCTGCGTGCTGAGCGTTTTCAACGGTTTCAGGGGGCTTATTATGGGTAAACTGGCGATGCTTGACCCTCAAGTGGCCATCACAGCGACCATGGGCAAGACCATCAACGATGCCGACAGTGTCATTGATGTGGTGAGCAACATTCAAGGCGTGGAACGTGCTGTGCCGGTCATCGAGGACCAGGCGCTCGCCGTCTATGCCCAGTTGCAGATGCCAGTGCGTCTCAAGGGCGTACCCGACGACTACAACTCGACTAACGGCATGGACTCGGTCATCGTCGACGGAGAATGGAAACTGCGGGACCAGGTGTCGCAATTCGCTGTCGTGGGTGCCGGACCAGCGGTCAGACTATGTGTCAGACCCGAGTTTTTGGGCATGGTACACCTGTATGCACCACAACGTCAAGGCCATGTCAATATCGCTAACCCGATGGGGGCTTTCAGGCAGGATTCCCTGTTTGTCTCAGGCATTTTCCAATTGCAGCAAAACAGCTATGATGCCGACCTCATCTATGTGCCCTTGGACATGGCGCGCGATCTTTTTGACTATGACACCCAAGCCACCCAAATCGAGGTGAAACTCGCTCCAGGTGCCAGTGAGCAGCAAGTAATGCGTGACATTTCAAGTGCATTAGGAGATAGATTCCAGGTAAAAAACCGCCTAATGCAGCAGAGCGAGGCTTATCGCCTAGTCAATATCGAGAAATGGATGGCGTTCCTGTTACTGGCTTTCATCCTGGTCATTGCCACGTTTAACGTCATCAGCACCCTGTCACTGCTCATCATCGAGAAGGACGACAGCATCGCCACGTTGCGTGCCTTAGGTGCCCATGACCGCCAGATTTCCCGCATTTTTGTCCTGCAAGGCTGGCTCATCACTCTAGTCGGAGCGGTGACAGGCGTTGTCATCGGCCTCATCCTGTGCCTGTGCCAGTATCACTTCGGGTGGCTGCGACTGAGCGGTGACCCAGCTAACATGATTGTCAGCGCTTATCCCGTCGAGGTGCAGTGGACCGATGTGCTCGTTACACTTGCCCTCGTCGCTATTGTCGGACTGTTGACCAGTATGGTCACAGCCCTCATCATGCGTCGTCGCTTGAAATCCAGTTCTAAACTAAACAATTAACAACTAGTGACTTGCGACTAGTAACTAAAAGACTAAACAATATGCTTACCATCAATTCTTACGAAGAATTTGCCTCGCATCTGGGCGAGGAACTCGGCGCCAGTGAATGGCTTACCGTGGACCAAGAACGTATCAACATGTTTGCCGACGCCACACTCGACCACCAGTGGATTCACGTGGACGTAGAGCGCGCTAAGGCCGAGAGTGCCTATCACAGTACCATTGCCCATGGTTACCTCACCATGTCGCTCATCCCCCACCTGTGGAACCAGATCATCGAGGTGAACAACCTGGAAATGCAGGTCAACTATGGCATGGACAAGATGCGCTTTGGCCAGCCCGTCATCACCGGCAGCCGCGTGCGCCTCGTGACCAAGCTGCACAACATTGCCGACCTGCGCGGCATTTGCAAGGCTGAGATCGATTTCAAGATGGAAATTGAGGGACAGCGCAAGCCCGCTCTGCAAGGCATCGCCTCGTTCCTGTACTACTTCAAGAAATGACCATCCACATCATCAACGGGCCCAACCTGAACCTCGTGGGCAAGCGTGAGCCCGAGGTTTATGGCAATCGCTCACTCGACCAGTACTTGCAGGAATTGGCTGACCTGTTCCCGCAACACGATATCGACGTATATCAAAGTAATATTGAGGGGGAGATTGTCGACCGCCTGCAGGCCGTGGGCTTTGACGACTGCGGTATCGTGCTCAACGCCGGCGGCTACACCCACACCTCGGTTGCCATCGCCGACGCTGTCGCTGCCATCACCGCTCCCGTGATCGAGGTTCATATCAGCAACATCTACGCGCGTGAGCCGTTCCGTCACAAGTCCCTGTTGTCCCCTGTCTGTAAGGGCGTCATCGCCGGCTTCGGCCTCGACAGCTACCGCCTCGCCCTCCTTTCCCTAATTCAAACAACTTAAACAACAATAAATACAATAAAAACAATAGAATTCCAGGATATCAATAATTTGTATTTATTGTACTTATTGTTTTCCATTTAAAAAATCAGGTGATCATGAATGAGGAATTAGAGGAATATATCTTGTCGCATATTGATGTGGAGCCCGAGGGGCTGGCGCGCATCGACCACGACACCCATGTGCAGAACTACTACTGGCACATGTGTTCGGGGCATCTGCAAGGTCGCCTCATCAAGATGCTCACATGTATGATTCGTCCCCGCCGAGTGCTGGAGCTGGGCACATTCAGCGGCTACTCGGCACTGTGCCTAGCCGAAGGGCTGCCCGACGATGAGTGCCGCGTTGACACCATCGAGATTAACGATGAACAGGAGGACTTCATCCGCGAGCACCTCGCCTTGTCACCCTACGGCAAGCGAGTGACGCTGCACATTGGCGACGCGCGCGACATCGTGTCCCAACTTGATGCACGTTTCGACCTCGTGTTCATCGACGCCAACAAGCGCCAGTATGTCGAGTACTACGACTTGGTGATGGACTACTTGAACGATGGCGGGTTTATCATTGCCGACAATACGCTGTGGGCAGGCAAGGTTGTCGACCCTAAGGCCCAACGCGAGGCCCAAACCCGCGGAATCATGGCGTTTAACGACCATGTGAAGGCCGACCCGCGCGTTGAGGTGGTCATCATTCCCGTGCGTGACGGCCTAACCCTTATCCACAAACTGCCGAGCCTTTAAGCGTCATATCGACGATTATTGGCAAGAATTTGTTCCGGTTCACAAATAGGACTACAAAAAAATAGGAAGAGTCTTATTTTTTTATTATTTTTGCCAACTGAATAAGTGTATCGGCAAATCAATCCCGAGAAATTGTTAACAACAAACATTTACCCATTATGAACCAGGACCAATATCAGCAACAGCCGCCATACCAGCAGCCTGATGGACAGCAACCGCCATATCAGCAGCAGGCTTATTATCAGCCGAATTATGCTCAGAGTCAAATTCCACCCAAACCCGACAACTACTTGGTTTGGGCTATCCTCGCTACCCTATTTTGCTGCTTGCCGTTTGGCATTGTCTCGATCGTTTATGCTTCAAAGGTTGATAGTCTGTACAGTTCACAAGATTATTTCGGAGCTAAAGCCGCGTCAGATAATGCAAAAAAATGGGCATGGTGGAGTGCCATTTCCTGTATCGTAATTGGTATAATCGCTATGATTTTTACCGTTATTGCTGGTCTGGCCGATAGCATGTAATTAGTTTCAATAGTTAAAATTCTTTTTCCCGATGGATAACCAGTATCAATTTCCCAACCAACAGCAACAGCAACCGTCATATCAACAACCCAGTTATTTTCAGGGGCAACGCCCACCCAAGCCCAACAACCATCTCGCTTGGGCTATCTTGAGTACCATTTTTTGCTGTCTGCCCTTAGGTATCGTCTCGATTGTTTACTCATCAAAAGTCGATGGATTGTACAATGCCGGAGATATTAAAGGCGCTTATGACGCTGCTAACAAAGCTTCTAGCTATGCCTTGTGGGGCACTATTATTGGGTTTATCTGTATAATCTGTGGTATTTGCGCTGGGGGCATTTAGTGACCAGTCTTGATCATGCTTAACAGGATTGACAAAATCATGAGCTTGGCCTTTCCGGTCATCATGATCCTGATAGGCTTGTTTTACTATTACGTTGACCCGAGCACATTGCATTTCCCAATACAATGTCCCTGGCGCCTGTGCACCGAGACACTCTGCCCTGCATGCGGCTTTCAACGCGCCCTCAATGCGCTCGTCCATGGAAACATAACCCGAGCACTTAGCTACAACTATTTTTTCATTCTTTCCGTCCCATATGCCCTAGCGGTCGTGCTTGTCAGTTGGTACAATTTCGGGCATCGCCTCGATGGCCTCAAGCGCATCGTCTTCCATCCTGTCGCGCTCAAGAGCTATGTCATTCTCTTCATTGCTTGGTGGGTCATCCGGAACCTGCTACACATTTAGGAACACAAAAAACCGCAAGCCTTTTGGCTTGCGGTTTTTGATTTTGTTTGACAAACTATATTAGTTATTGATGGTGGCGAAACGTGTGAAGTTAAGCGTCTGCTCGCCATCACTCATCTCCAGCGATGTATCATCAAACTTGACAGTATCGGTCTCTACAGTGCCAAACTGTGCTTTAAACTCAGGACTGTTCAACATGCTCCTGACTTGGCCCTTAACCATCGGGTTATCGGTAACTTTACCATTCATCGAGAGGCTAAGAATCTCAGCTTTGTAGGTGTCCACATTGGGAGTCAGTGTCAACTGGTCGCCTTCAAGGGTGTAGGTACCTTTAATCTCGATGCTCGTAGCAATCTCAAGAGCCATCGTGGGAGCGGGTTCTGAAGACTCGGTGAGCTCAAGCACATAAGCAAATGTGCCGTCTTCGTTAAATGTGTAAGTACCAGTCATGGCCTCAAATGAGCCATCCTCAGAAGTTTCCACAACAGGTTGCATCATGCGCCAAGTGCCGCAGATGGATTGTGCCTGGATGGTCATTACAGCCATCAGCGCAATAAGTGTAAATAATGTTTTCTTCATAATTAATAAAGTTGTTTATACCGTTGCAAAGATAATTATATTTTTTAATCCAGTGAGTATATTGATTTCTTTTTTAATGAGATGCGCAATGAATCATCCCACATTCATGGTTATGAGATAGGGAAAATGCTAAAAAGTTTAATATAGGACGATTAAAAAAATCGGGGCCGTCCTGTGATGGGCAGTCCCGATTGATGTGGCTGGTAATCTCTTGATTGAGATTATTTCAGTTTCTTGTAGCCATACTCAGCAGCCTCGTCGAGTTCCTCCTCGATGCGGATGAGCTGGTTGTACTTCGCCATGCGGTCGGTGCGCGAGAGCGAACCGGTCTTGATCTGGCCACTGTTAGTGGCAACAGCGATGTCGGCGATGGTGGTGTCCTCGGTCTCACCGCTGCGGTGGCTGGTCACGGTGGTGTAACCATGACGGTGAGCCATCTCGATAGCATCGAGCGTCTCGGTGAGCGAGCCAATCTGGTTCACCTTGATCAGGATTGAGTTGGCAGCACCCATCTTGATACCCTTCTCCAGGAACTTCACGTTGGTCACGAACAGGTCGTCACCCACGAGCTGGCAGCGGTCGCCAATCTTCTTGGTGAGCTTAACCCAGCCTTCCCAGTCGTTCTCATCAAGACCGTCCTCGATCGAGTCGATGGGGTACTTGGTGATGAGCTCCTCGAGATAGTTGATCTGCTCGTCATCGCTGAGCTTTTTGCCCTTAGGATCCTTGGGCTGACCGCTCTTGAGCTGGCGATAGTCATAGTAGTACTTGCCATCCTCGATCACAGCAAACTCGCTGGCAGCGCAGTCCATGGCGATCTTCACGTCCTCACCGGGCTTGTAGCCGGCGTCCTTGATGGCTTGTACGATGCTGTCAAGAGCATCCTCGATGCCGTCGAGTGCGGGAGCGAAACCACCCTCGTCACCTACAGCAGTGCTCAGGCCACGCTTCTTGAGCAGCTTGGCCAGGGCGTGGAATACCTCAGCACCCATGCGGACAGCCTCGACCTCGGTCTTAGCGCCAACGGGACGGATCATGAACTCCTGGAAAGCGATGGGAGCGTCGCTGTGCGCACCACCGTTGATGATATTCATCATCGGCACGGGCAGCACGTGGGCATTGGTACCACCGATGTAGCGGTACAGGGGCATGCCAAAGTAGTTGGCTGCGGCATGAGCTACGGCGAGCGACACGCCCAAGATGGCGTTAGCGCCCAGCTTGCTCTTGGTGGGAGTGCCGTCGAGCTTGATCATAGCCATGTCGATGGCGCGCTGATCAAAGGCATCCATACCCTCAATCTCGGGAGCGATTACCTCGTTGACGTTCTTGACAGCCTTCAACACACCCTTGCCACCGTAACGGTTCTTATCACCGTCACGAAGCTCCAGGGCCTCGTTCTCGCCTGTTGATGCGCCACTGGGCACCGATGCACGGCCCATATCGCCGCTCTCGAGGGTTACTTCAACTTCCACTGTGGGATTGCCACGCGAATCCAGAATCTCTCTGGCATGAATTTCTTCAATATACATAATGTTAAACTTAATTAGTTGAAAAACTCTGATATCATTTAAGTGTGCAAAGTTAGTGATTATTGAGCGCAGAACAAAATGAAAAACCAAAGTTTTTTATTTTTTATGCCTGAATGCCGTCAATCTTATTCAAAGTTAACACTTATTGAACCAAGAAAATGTAAAAGAGCATTACTTTTCCTTGTAAATCATCACCGCGGTTTTCCTGCTTCAAATCAACAATGAGGACATCCAGTTAACTGCGACAATGAGATATTCTTTCTTCACATTCCGTTTTGTCGATAAAAACGCCCAATCCGTCTAATTATTTTTATGATTCACATCAATTTCACATATATTTGTACCTGATTTTAAATAAAGATTAATATGACAACATAATTAGTTTAAGGTTCATAATAACACTTTTTCGTCAATAGACGAATTGAGTCTTCACAAAAATCAGTTACATTTTCATAACCACAAGTTTTTTCAGAGACACACACCGATCAGCCGCCGCTTCATTGTGGTGGCTTTTTTATGTTGCACATGTGAGATAAATTCCTTACTTTTGTCCCTATCTTAGAACCAAATTTAATATGCTTAATCAATTCATCGTCATTATCAGCCTGCTGCTCATGCCTATAGCTGGGATATCATGCTCAGGAACTTCGGGAAACAATTCTCCTGAGCCAACAGCCACTGCTCCAGATACAACTAGCACTGTTTCGGTTAAATTACCGCCCCTTCCCGATAAACCCACAGGAACTGCCTTCATCGTTATCTCAAAAAAGAACCTGACGCTTAGCGTCTATGACCGCAACGCAGCGGGTGACACCGTGCTGGTGGCACAGTATCCCTGCTGTATGGGCAAAAACAAGGGCAACAAGCAGAGGCGTGGTGACATGCGCACACCTGAGTCACCTGCCCGCAGACCGTTCAAGATTAGCATGATTCAGGACGCCTCGACATGGAAACACGATTTCCATGACGGACGCGGCGAGATCCTGGCCTATGGCCACTGGTTCCTTAGGCTTGCCACGCCAGGCCACAAGAGCATCGGCATCCACGGCAGCACCAACAACGAGAACACCGTCCCAGGCCGCGCTAGTGAGGGCTGTATCCGCCTGCTTGACAAGGACATCATCACCTTGAAGGAACATTTCGCCTATGTTGGTATGCCTGTCAACGTCCAGGGCGAGAACCAAGCCCCATTCCCATGGGAATCCCGCACCAGCACCAAGTAAACAATCATTAATAGTAAAAGAAAAAGTGGGTGAACCATAACTGAATTATGACCCACCCACTTTCATTCGCTCTCGCGCCACCAATGAACGTGTTGCGAGTTATGCGGGAACTAAGATACTAGTTCTGCGAGACGCGCACAGCACGGACGGTGAAACCGATGATGCGGTCGTCGCCGTCGCAGCCCACGTACCCCGAAGTGAAGTCCAGGTTGTAGGCTAAGTCGGAGCAGGAGAAGCACGTGTAGAGCGTACGCGACCAATAGTAGCCGTACGAACCCACGTAGTAGAGCGACCCGTCCCAGCGGCCGCCAGCGGCGGGCAAGAACAAAGTGTTCCCATTAGGACCGGTGAACAAGCGACCGTTAACGCCGTTCTTTGTCGTCCAGACCGAGGAACAGTTCTGGTAAAGTTCTTGCTGCTGTTCAACGGTCGGCATGCACCACGACGGACCCCAGTTCACATAAGCGGCATCGTCCTCGAGATCCAACTCCGTCTTGTTATCCACAAAGCCATTGTAACCGTATTCGCCTTTGGTACAGTACTTTGTAATCGTCGTGTAGCTGCCGTTGCACCACTTGTAGGTGCTCCAGTCATAGACATCCTTAGGTTCGGTCTCGCCCCAGGCGAAGTGATGACCGAACTCCTCGGGGCTGTTGGCGCCCACGTTGCACGTTGCCCACAGGGTGCCACTGGGCAAACCCAGATCAACCCAATCGTGCTCAGGCTTGGGTTCCGCATTACTTCCCAGGATGATGTCGATGACAGCGTTGATGTCGGCGATGTTGATTTCTCCATCACCGTTCACGTCACCAATCGCTGTATAATTGCCTGCTAAAATCAGATCGATGACGGCATTCACATCAGCAATATTGACCTCAAGGTCGCCGTTCACGTCGCCAGGCACATCAGGCTTCAAATCGTCAACAATCTGACCGAAATAAGGATACCAGTTCTCATCAGCCCTGTAGGCATCGGCCCTCCCCTGCAGCACATGCAGCGTACGACCAGAGTAATCACTACTGAAATCCTTATCGAATAGTTCATTCCCGCACGATACGCCCGAGAGGTCTGCAATGTAGCAATACACATCCGTCAGGTCCCAGCAGTTCTTGCACACCTCGTTACCAATTGAAGTCACAGAGTTCGGGATGACGATGCTGGTCAGCCCAGTGCACCAAAAGAACGCATAGTTACCGATTGAAGTCACCGAGTTAGGAATATTGATACTGGTCAGACCTTGGCAGTTGTAGAACG
>JAEETL010000055.1 GCA_016290325.1 Muribaculaceae bacterium | reverse complement strand
AATGCGCCAAATGAACTGTGGGTCATTCAAGAAGTGGATTGCTCCCGGTGCCAAATAGCCATGGATGAGCGAGAAAGGCAATTCGTCCATGTCGCCGGTCATGCCACCCAGATAGTCATAGGGGCCATACTCGCTATAGAGGAAGGTGTAGCGCTCGTTGTAGTCAAAGAAGATGCTGTAGGACACATTGGCCTGCAACAAGGTGTTGCCATCCACGTCAACGGGCGGAATGATGTCAAATTGGAATAAGGACGACCAATTGGTGCCATCGCCGGCTGCCCATGTCAGGTCGGTGGCATTAGCGGGCTTGGCGGGATTGACCTGTTCCAGGTAAGTGTAAACGATGTCAGACGCGGTCTTGGTGCCGTTGTTGTTATAATAGACCTGAATGCCGATGCGCTGTGTGAAGAAAGGAGGATTCTCTTGGTTTGTGCGGTAGAAAAAAACGACAGAATCATTCATGCTGTACTTATTAAAACCGTAGGGGATTTCGGTCATATCCTCAGTGATTCCAGCTATAGAACCATATTCGGCTACAGTGAAGGTGAAGATCTGGTCATCATCGGTAAAAATGCTGTAACTGAAATTCTCGGCATCAAGAGGTATGCCAAACGTCGCATCCTTGAGAGAAATCTTGAATTTCAAGTTAGACTGGCCAAGAATACTGCTTCCAAAATCCTGCCATTTCACATCAGTAGGATTGGCAGGCTTCAGTTCAAATTGTGCCGAAGCACCAAAAGCCACTGCGACAGCAGCAATGAATAGTAATAATTTCTTCATAATGAAAAAGAATGTGGTTAATAAAAGTATTAATATGCATGATTTCTGTTTGCAAAGTTAAGAAATATTTTTGAGCAAAACACATTTTAGATGGAAAAACGTTCAGCCGACCTATCATTTTCCAGCATTTTCAGGCAATTCACGCATGAGTTAAAGGCCATAGCGGGCCGGAGGCATGGTCGCCCTGTGGGCACTGGCTCAGAAGTATGCCGAGCAGTGGCTCTTGTGGCTTGTCGTTGACCTGGTTTGCACTGTGCTCTACATCTACAAGCAGATTCCCTTCACGGCAGGACTCTGCCTTCTATACCGTCATGGCTGTCCTGGGCTACCGCCAATGGCTCAAAAAAATCCCAACCTAAACTGCCAAACATATCAAACAGCAGACAACTTTTAAATAACAAGAATAACATATAATTAGTTGCTGTTGTTACTTTTGTTGTTATTGTTGTTTGAAAAAGGGTCGCAGTCAGGTGTGGTCGTGGGTGGATTGGATGTAATCGAATAGTTTTTGGTAGAACGGGTGGCGCGTTAGGGTGGGGACGTGCCCCACGATGATGAGCTTCATGCGGGCGCGCGTGATGGCGACATTCATGCGGCGCAGGTCGTGCAGAAAGCCGATTTGCCCTGCGCTATTGGCACGCACCATCGAGATGAGGATCACATCACGCTCCTGACCTTGGAACCCATCGACGGTGTTGACCGAGATCAGATGGGCGAATGGCTTGAAAAACGGGCGTTTCTTGATCAGACGCTTAAGGTACTGGACCTGGGCGCGGTAGGGCGAGATGATTCCCACGTCGATGCGGTCGTCCAGGACGCGTTGCTTGCCGATGCGTTGGAAATAGATCTGCAGCATGCTGACCGCCAACTGGGCCTCCCCTTTGTTGATGCGGCCAAAGGTCTCCCCGACAAATTGTTCCCTGAAATCGAACTGTTCATCGGGGCCAACGTTGATGGTCGAGGTGTCGAGCCACAGAATGGGCGTGTCACCTTCGTGGATGAGTCGGTGGGCCACCTCGGGCGCCGACTGCATTTGGCCGTGATAGAAGTAGTCGCTGCTGAACTGCATGATTTCGTCATTCATGCGGTACTGCACCTGCAGCAGCGAGACGCACTCGGGTTTGTTCTTCACGATGCGCTCCATGAGCGTGATGCCCAACCCGCCCTTGATGGCCTCCAGGCTCTTGATGGTGGGGGGCAACTGGCAATGGTCGCCGGCAAAAATCACGCGACTGGCGCGGCGTATGGGTATCCAGCATGCCGCCTCGAGCGCTTGGGCCGCCTCGTCAATGAAGAGGGTGCCGAATTTCTTGCCGTCAAGCAGCTTATTGCCGGCGCCCACGAGGGTGGAGGCGATGACGCGCACTTGCCCGAAGATGTCGGCGTTGATGCGTACCTCAAGTTCCACGGCAATTTCCTTGAGCCGATCCATCTTCTGGTGGAAATGCTCCCCCGACTCGCGCCGTTTGCGCTTCATCTCGCGCATGGTGCGCCTCACCTGCCATAGTTTGGGATAGTCGGGGTGGTCGGCAAAGCGGTGTTCATAGGTGAAACTCAGCATTTTGTCGTTGACGCGCGTGGGGTTGCCGATGCGCAATACAGGGATGCCGCAGTCCACCAGTTTCTCGCTGATCCAATCCACGGCGGTATTGCTTTGAGCGCACACGAGCACTTGGGTCTCGCGCATGAGCGTCTCGTTGATGGCCTCGACCAGCGTCGTCGTCTTGCCTGTGCCCGGAGGGCCGTGTATCACGCGCACGTCCTTGGCGCGCAACACGTCGTTTACCGCGTGCTCCTGGCTTTTATTAAGCCACGGGAATCTCATGGCGCTAAACGTGAAGGTCTGGGCGGGCTGGTGGCTGTAGAACAAGTCGCGCAGGTAGGCCAGGCGGGTTCCCTTGGCATTAATCACCCGCTCTAGCGCATCAAACATCGTGCGGTAGCTCGTCTCGTCAAAGAACAGTTGCACGCCCACGGGCTCTTGTGCGTTTTGCAGTTCAAGCGTGTGCCCCTCGGGGATGGCCACGACCATGCGGTCGCCGTCAACATATGAGATGGTCCCCGTGATGTTGAAATAGCTGATGCCGCTCGCCTGCTTCAGGTCTCCCTGGGGTGCCGCGGCTTTAAAGAAGACCACTGGTTTGCCATACTCAAAGTTGTGGTCAATTTCCTCATTGGCCATTCGGGTCACCTCGATGCAATACTGGTTGATGGAGTTGTAGTAGGTGCGCCCCATGCGTAGCGGATACCACGCATTGCCCCGCGTCACTTGGCGAGCCAGTCCCATGGTCTCACTGTGCAGGCGATAGGCCTCCTTCTCCTCTTGGTATTCCAGACGGAGCAGTTCCCGCTGCCGTTGCAGCTGCGCTATGGCCGACTCTTTACTCATTCTCGTGACTTTCCAGCCACAAAGGTAATCATTTTTTCTCTCTTTTCTCAATTGCTTGGCATGAGTCACTTCGCGACTAGCTAATGGCTTCTCACATGTGATTATTGTGGATTATTCATGTATTAACGGCCAATTAACGACAATTCATGTGAAAACGTCTCACGTCTTCCCTCAGATAATTCAGATTGTTCAGTTGTTGATAATCATTGTTTTTATTGTACTTATTGTTTTTTCTTTTTAATAAATTGTTGTTTGAGTTGTCCTCGTTGTCTTTAAAAATTACTATCGTTGGCTTGCGCCGAAGTTAGGCTGCGTCTCGGAAATGCTCAAATAAATTTGGCATTTCGCTCGACTTGCACTAATTTTGCAAGTTAAAATATGTTGTGCTGTTGTAGGGCACAACGCAAACTATTAATTATCAAATACTTAATATGATTAACATCAAGTTTCCTGACGGCAATGTACGTCAATATGAGGACGGAGTAACCCCTCTCGACATTGCCAAGAGCATTAGCGAAGGCCTGGCGCGTAACATCCTGGCCGCATCATTAAACGACGAGGAATGGGATATCTCACGCCCCATTTGTATGGATGGCGAGATCAAGTTCTTCAAGTGGGAAGACGCCGAGGGCAAGCACGCCTTCTGGCACACGTCGGCTCACCTGCTGGCTGAGGCCCTGCAGGAGCTCTATCCCGGCGTGCAGTTCGGTATTGGACCTGCCATCGAGAACGGTTTCTACTATGACATCGACACTGGCGGCAATCCCTTGACCGACGCTGACTTTGAGAAGATTGAGAAGAAGATGATGGAACTCGTGCAGAAGAACGAGGCCGTTGTCCGTGCCGACATCAGCAAGGCCGATGCCTTGAAGTTTTTCGGCGACAAGGGTCAGACACTCAAGTGTGAGCTCATCAATGACCTGGAAGACGGTCACATCACTACCTATACCCAGGGCAATTTCACCGACCTGTGCCGTGGCCCGCACATCCCCTCGACCAATATCATCAAGGCCGTGAAGGTGATGTCGCTTGCAGGCGCTTACTGGCGCGGTGACGAGACCCGCCCGCAGCTGACCCGCGTCTATGGTATCTCCTTCCCCAAGAAGAAGATGCTCGACGAGTACCTCGTGTTGCTCGAGGAGGCCAAGAAGCGTGACCACCGCAAGATAGGTAAGGAGATGGAGCTATTTGCGTTCTCACAGAACGTGGGCCAGGGTCTGCCCCTGTGGCTCCCCAAGGGTGCCGCCCTGCGCAACCGTCTCCAGGAAATGCTGGCCAAGATCCAGAAACGCTATGGCTATCAGCAGGTGATCACGCCGCACATCGGCAACAAGCTGCTGTATGTGACCAGTGGCCACTATGCAAAATACGGTAAGGACTCGTTCCGTCCCATCACCACTCCCGAGGAGGGCGAGGAGTACATGCTCAAGCCCATGAACTGTCCCCACCACTGCGAGATTTACAAGACTGCTCCCCGCAGCTACCGTGACCTGCCCATCCGCTATGCCGAGTTCGGTACTGTTTACCGCTACGAGCAGAGTGGTGAGCTGCACGGCTTGACCCGCGTGCGCAGCTTCACTCAGGACGATGCTCACCTGTTCTGCACTCCCGACCAGTTGAAGCAGGAGTTCCTGGGCGTGATGGACATCATCTCGTTCATCTTTAAGGTGTTCGGCTTCAATTACGAGGCTCAGATCTCGCTGCGTGACCCCAACAACAAGGAGAAATATGTGGGAACCGACGAGGTTTGGGAGAAGGCCGAGCGCGCCATCATCGAGGCATGTGAGGAGAAAGGTCTGGTTGCCAAGCAAGTGACTGGCGAGGCCGCATTCTACGGTCCCAAGCTCGACTTCATGGTGAAGGACGCCCTGGGCCGTCGCTGGCAGCTGGGTACCATCCAGGTGGACTACAACCTGCCCGAGCGTTTCCAGCTCGAGTACACTGGCGCCGATAACCAGAAGCATCGTCCCGTGATGATTCACCGTGCCCCCTTCGGCTCACTGGAGCGTTTCGTGGCTGTGCTGCTCGAGCACACCGCCGGCAAGCTGCCGTTGTGGCTCGTGCCCGACCAGTGTGTCGTACTGCCTATCAGCGAGAAATTTAACGACTATGCTCATCACGTGGCCGACGAGTTGAACAAACTCGACGTGCGCGCCATCGTTGATGACCGTAACGAGAAAATCGGTCGCAAGATCCGTGATAACGAGCTCAAACGCATCCCCTATCTGCTCATCGTGGGTGAAAAAGAAGCAGGATGTGAAGAAATTTCTATAAGAAAACAGGGCGAAGGTGATCAAGGTTCGAAAAAAATTACTACCTTTGCGGCCGATATTAATCGCGAAGTGGCAGAAATGACCAACTTTTAAGCCACTTCCGTGCGGCGTGTGTCGTATGGAAGTGCTTGATTGTCACGATAATACTAACAATTGTAAAACTGCTGAATGAACAAAAAACCGTATCGCCCAGGGCCTAAGCGCCCGAGCAATGCCACTAGGCCTAAAGGCCGCAATCGCAAGATGAGCGGCAAAAATGACGAAGACACCAACGCGATCAACGATGAAATTCGTGCCAGCGAGGTGCGCCTGGTGGGTGACAACGTGGAGCAGGGCATTTATCCCATCGAGGAGGCCCTGAAAATCGCCGAAGGGTTGGAACTGGACTTGATCCTGATCGCCCCTCAAGCCGAACCTCCCGTGTGCCGCGTGATGGACTACCAGAAGTTCAAGTTCCAGCAGCGCAAGCATGCTAAGGAACAAAAGGCCAAGTCCACCAAACTCGTGGTCAAGGAAATTCGTTTCGGACCACAGACCGACGAGCATGACTACAACTTCAAGTTGAAACATGCCATCGGCTTCCTCAAGGAGGGTGCCAAGGTGAAGAGTTACGTCTTCTTCAAGGGCCGCTCCATCCTGTTCAAGGAACAAGGTGAGGTGCTGCTGCTCAGGTTTGCCAACGACCTTGAAGAATATGGCAAGCTGGACCAGATGCCAGTGCTCGAGGGAAAGCGCATGACCATCATGCTCTCGCCCAAGAAGCCCGGTAGCGGTAAGAAGAAAGAGGCTAAGGAAGCAACCGCCCCCGAAGCCCCAGCTCAGCAGGACAATGACAACACTCCCGACGAGGAGTAAACAACAAACTGAGAAAGAAGAGCATCAGGCTTGGTAAGTGCCTGGTCTCGATTAATTAATAACATTTTTTAAACTAAAACAAAATGCCAAAAGTTAAGACGAATTCCGCTGCGAAGAAAAGGTTCAC
>JAEETL010000035.1 GCA_016290325.1 Muribaculaceae bacterium | reverse complement strand
CCTCTTCCCATTCCGAACAGAGAAGTTAAGCCTCACCACGCCGATGGTACTGCGAAAGTGGGAGAGTAGGTAACCGCCCCCTAAGAGAGGAGATGTCAGCAATGGTGTCTCCTCTCGTTTTTTTGTGTCCATTCCCCACGCCAACGCGCCAAGCCGCAAAGGGATATGAAAAGCAGGTGCCGGTCATAGCGTGATGTTACCGCCTGCTTCCCATTCCTGGCACAAAGCCCTAAGCGTCCCCGCGCCGACGGCCAGCGGCATGGGAAGGCGCAGGTAACCGCCCCCTAAGAGGGAGTCACTGTTAAGACAGCGGCTCCCTCGTTTTTTTGTGCCCTTGCCCCACGCCAAGGCGCAAAACCGCCAAGGGATTTGAAAAGCAGGTGCCGGTCATAGCGTGATGTTACCGCCTGCTTCCCTTTCCTGGCACAGAGCCCTAAGCGTCCCCGCGCCGACGGTCAGCGGCATGGGAAGGCGCAGGTAACCGCCCCCTAAGAGAGGAGATGTCAGCAATGGTGTCTCCTCTCGTTTTTTTGTGTCCTTGCCCCATGCCAAGTCGCCAAGCCGCCAATGAATTTCAAAGCTGCTCCCTCATTTTCTTTTTGTGTTCTAGTGATGGTATCGATTTAAGCTGTAGTCACTATAGAGATTCTTAACTCCCTAATCTTGTTACTATCTAAAAAGCATCGCTAGGGAAAGTCCGCTAACGATGCTTGATAACTTGTAAGACAGCTAGTGATTACCAGATGATAACGCGGTCGGCAGGATCGCGCCACATCTTCATACCGGGCTGGATGTCAAATGCGTTGAAGAACTCTTCCAGGTTGCGGATAGCTACATTCACGCGGTTTACACCCAAGCTGTGAGGGTCAACCTTGGTGCGACGGAGCATTTCTTCTTTAGTGATGTTGTTTGCCCATACGTTGGCATAGCTCAAGAAGAACCGTTGATCGGGAGTGAAACCATCGATGAGTTGGTTGCCCTTGCCTTGTTCGGTGTTCTTGAATGCGCTATAAGCAACACGAAGGCCACCATGGTCTGCAATGTTCTCACCCATCGTGAATTGACCGTTGGCGTGAACATCATCGGCAACAATCTCGGCACTGTATTGTGCGCCCAGTTTATCGGCAAGTTCCTGGAATTTGGCAGCATCCTCGGCTGTCCACCAGTCCACCATATTACCATTATGGTCGAAATTGCGGCCTTGGTCGTCAAAGCCGTGGGTCATCTCATGGCCAATAACTACACCGATTGCTCCATAGTTACAAGCCTCATCGGCATTGGGATCAAAATAGGGCGATTGCAAGATGCCTGCAGGGAAGCAAATCTCGTTGCTTGACGGCTCGTAGTAAGCGTTAACGGTCTGCGGGGTCATGAACCAGCGCTCCTTATCAACGGGTTTGCCCAGCTGGCTGTACTCGTAATCGGCCTGGAAACGGCGCGCGGCAAGCACGTTCTCCCAGTAGCTCTTAGCAGGGTCAATGTCTAACGCGCTATAATCACGCCACTTGTCGGGATAACCGATTTTAACGGTAAAGCTGTTGAGCTTGACCAGGGCATTGACCTTGGTCTTGGGGCTCATCCATGATAGGGTGGCGATGTGTTCACCTAAAGCCCTTTTGAGGTTGTCAACCAGTTGCTGCATCTTCTTTTTGGAGTCGGCGGGGAAATATTTCTCAACGTAAAGTTGACCGACGGCTTCGCCCAGCATGGTGTTGGGCACATCGAGAGAGTGTTTCCAGCGCGGCATCTTCACCTGCTTGCCTGACATAGCTCGACTGTACATGTCGAAGTTGGCATCGGCGAAGGCATCGCTCAGGTAGGGCGATGCGGCATCAACATACTTGAAGATGAGATACTCTTTAATGTCGTCGAACTTGAGGCTCTTGATCATCTCGTTGACCTTGGCCAGAGATTTGGGTTGGAAAACGCACACCTTATCAATGTCGTTGATGTCGAGTGCGGCAAAGTACTGGCTCCAGTTGATGTTAGGATAATCGGCTCGCAGTTGGTTCAAGCTCACCACGTTATAGAGCTTGCTATAGTCGCGTGTCTCCTCGCGGGTCATAGCCACACGTGCAAGAGCAGTCTCGATAGCCATGATGTGCTGTGAGGCCTTCTTGGCTGCGCCCTTCTTGTAACCGATGAGTTGGAACAGCTTTTGGATGTATTTGGCATAGGCATTGCGCACCTTGACTGTGTTGGGATCATTCTCCAGATAGTAATCACGGTCACCCATGCCGAGTCCGTCCTGCGTCAGGTAGAACAAGTTATTGTTAGAGTCCTTCAGGTCGGCCATGACCGCTGAATTGAAGAAGGGGGCTGAAATGCCCTTGTGCTGATTGGCAATGGCGGCCATGAGATTGTCACGCGTGAGCGACTTCAGCATGTCGATGTATTCACGCAATGGAGCCATGCCCTCGTTGTTGAGCCTCACGCTATCCATACCCATCGCATAGAGGTCGCCCACCTTTTGCTTGATGCTACCGCGTGGGTTGTTGGTGCCCAGGTTAGTAATGATGTCCTTGACCTGGTTGCGACTGTTTTCAGCCAGCTGGTCAAAGGTGCCAAAACGGGCATACTGAGGATCCAGCGGATTGGCCTTCATCCATCCACCACAAGCATACTGGTAAAAATTTTCACCTGGTGTAGTACTCAGGTCCAAATTGCTGCGATCAACGGCTTTCTCGAGGTTGCCGGCAGCCGATGTCATTGCAATGAATGCCATGATTAGGATTGTTATTTTTCTCATAATGTGAAATAAATAATGTGTTATAATGATTAATTAGTATTTTTGTCTTTGTTTTTCCAGCATCTCCACCAACGCTTGTTCCATCACGTAATACCCAGTGGCATTGGGATGCACACCATCGTCGGTGCAATCGCTCCTTAGGGCGCCTTCACGAGTTACCAATTTGCTATAATAATCAATATAAGGCAAATCCTGTAAGGCTGCATAGTCGGCAATGCGCCTGTTCAGATGGTTGATTTTGCTGACAACATTTTTCACACCAGGGTTCCAGCAGAACTGGTCACATGGCAATACCGACGAGAGGATGACCTTGATGCCGTGAGCCAGGGCCAATTCGGACATCGATATAATATTATCCATCGTGATATCCTCGTCATAAGGGCCATTGTTCTCTGCAATATCGTTAGTGCCACAGTTGATGACAACGATGCAAGGACTCAAATAGATGACATCTTGTCTGAATCGAGCTAGCATCTGGCTTGAAACTTGTCCACCGATGCCTCTGCCAACAAGGCCGTTCTGGTTAAAGAAATCAGGATGAGTGTCCACCCAGAATTCAGTGATGGAATTACCCATGAGCACAATACGCGAGGAGTCGGGCCCCATCGATAGTAATTCACTGTTTGCCATCGCATAGTAAGCCTTATTGGCCCAATCATTAGGCTCTATCGCTCTACCAAAAAGAAAATTCCACATCATTAATGCAATCAACAAGAATCGTTTCATGACCTCATGTATAGGTTTATTGATGCCCAAAGGTACAAAATATCAATGTAATGAATGCGGATTTTCTTCAAAATCTTTTACATAGATTCTTTAAAAGGAGTTTTATCCTATTGAGGCAGCTACAGGATGATGTCTTGTCACTTCGCTCAATTAATGACCCATACTCAACGTGGGCTGTCCCATCCATATTGGCGATAGTCTGGTTAATCAACTTCTCGGCTTGGAGATAATCGATTGTTTGTTTGTCGTTCTTGCTCGGTGGTGCCATAGTTTTCAAGTATTATATGTTAGACGAATTTGTAGTAATCTAAAAGAATCTTTATGTTTTGTTCAGGTCGTTATCGTCAATGCTCTTTCTGAACTGCATTGGACTGACCTTAAATTGGTTTTTGAAAGCTTTGGAGAAATGCGATAGATTTTGGAAACCGCATTTACTTGCTATTGTTGTGAGCGATGTGTCTTCGCTCATGATCATTTGCTTGGCATAATTTAGCCTCACCTGCAGCACATAGGCAACGGGTGTCAGTCCTGTAATCTCCATTACTCTGGATCGCAATTGCTTGCGGCTCAAAGACAATACTGCAGCAATATGCTCCATGTCAATATCGTCTTTTGCCATTTGGGCATAAATGACATCAATCAGTTTGTTCAGGAACTTCTTGTCCTCTTTGCTGATTTTTTCCATTTGCGTATCATTGGAATCGCTGGTGCTTTTCTTTGCAAACTGCTCTCGCAATGCTGACCTTTGCTGGATGAAATGATCGACAAGCAAGCACATCTCGCTGGAATTGAACGGCTTGACGAGCACAGCATCGGCACCGACCTCGATACATGACATGCGCTCCTGTTCACCCATGCGGCTGGTCATCGCGATGATGGGAATATGATTCAACGAGGGGTTGGCGCGTAACTCTTTAATGAGTTGCTTACCGTCCATGACCGGCATGACTAGGTTTGTAATGATGAGTTCAGGGACCAACTCTTGTGCGTTGAGGTATGCTTCATGACCATCTCGCGCGAACCTAAGGTTATATTTGTCACTCAGGTGGCTCGCAATGAAGAAGCCCACATCAGCGTTATTCTCAACAATGAAAACCAATGGTTTCTGTTTAGCGTCATGGTGGGATGAGATGCGTTCGACAGCTAAATTCTGGACGGTTTCCTTGGAGTCAATATCGGAACTGTCGCTAGGTTGGACAGGAATGTCAATAATGAATGATGTGCCTTCTCCAGGTTTGCTATCTACCTTAATGGTTCCGTTCAGGGTTTTGACAAGTTGGTTGGTAAGAGTAAGTTCAAGCACTGTTTCCACACTATCGTCTCCATTGATGCTTTGGTAGAACGGCTCAAAGATTTGGTTGATATCATTAACGGGGATGCCTTTGCCAGTGTCAGATACGATGATGCGTAATTTGGTGGGTTCCAGTTGCTCAAGATGCACGTTGATACTGCCGTTGACTGGCGTGAACTTGATCGCGTTAGCGATGAGATTGTGAACAATTTTACGTAGGTAATTGGGTGCGAACACAACATTGAGCGATCTCAAGGGAGATGTGAAGCTCAGCTGTATCATGTGTTGCTGCGCACTGTCGCTGAAATTATCCACCAACATGCGTGTGAACATGACGATGTCACCCTGCTTTAGTTCGGGTTGGTCGACTTGTGATCTTACTTTCTCAATATCCAACAACTGGTTTACCAGACCCAACATTTTGTCACCATGTTTGACGATGATGTTGCCGATTTGCTTATTTTCATCGGCGCTAACACGACGTTTCTCCTGCAACTGTTGCCCGGCATTCATGATGACTGACAATGGGGTTTGCAGCTCGTTGGTAATGTTAGTAATGAAATAATTGCGCATCACTTGGGTCTGACGTTGCAGCGCCAATGCCTTTTTGGTTTTGCGCCAGGCATAAAACAGCCCGCCAACAGCCACTACAAACATGAGGCCAAGGAATAGGGCGCTCCACAACAGTGGACTGCGGGTGCCCCTGCTGTTGCCGTTCAAGTCAACTGGTAACTCTGAAGGAGGCATCGCTTCTTCCAGTAGTCTTAATCTGGCGGTCATGATCTTGTTGTACATCGAGTCTCTCAATGTGGCATATCGTTCCAGATGCAGCAAGGCCACAGTGGGATTCTCCTCGCGCATGGTTTCCCACAAGCCCCTCTCGGCCTTTTGCTCAATAATTGGAGCACTGCACTTGATACTGAGTGACAACGCTTTCTTGTAATAGCCTTGTGCCTCTTTATTGTTGCCTTTTTTGTTGGCTATGTCGCCCATCTGGCTATAGCACATGGCCACTGAGTAGAGGAATTCATTCTTCTCAAGCGTTGGTAAGGCCTTTTTTAAGACCGACTGGGCCTCATCTAGCCGTGACATCTGCTCCAGCACTGCAGCCTTTTGAACTAGCCTGATGGCCGCTTTCTCGCTGCGTTGGTCATTGAGGTCCAGGGTGTAAGCCTCTTCGATCGTTGCCAAAGCCTTGTCGGGCTCGTTGTTCAGGAGATAAAGCTCACTGGCGATGGCAAGCCTAGAGGCGAGTTTATTGGACTGTTTGTTTTTACGCTCTATGGCAATGGCTTTCTCGATGTAATGTATGCCCGGTTTGGGGTGTTTCACGGCTAGATATATGATACTCAGCATATTCAAGTCGCTACTGATGAGCTCATTATCGTTCAGTTCTTTGTCGATCTGATAAGCCTTGAGCTCGGCCTTGAGCGCCTCATCATAATTTCCCATCCTGAAGTTGGCGTTGGCGATGATAGCCATCAAGTCGCTTTTAAAACTCATTTCCTTGATCTCATCGATCAGCTCATAAGCCTTCATGCCCATTTCCAGTGATGTTTCAAAATTATCGAGGTCAAAATAGTGTTCGGCCATGCAATAATGCACTTTGGCCTCTATCTCTTTATCGCTCATCGATTCGCTTATGGGAATCTGTGTTGAAATGAGCCCTTTTTTGTAGACCTCGTCGGCTAAGACTTTTGCGGTACTGGTCTTTTGGTGATGACTGGATTGGGTATAGATATGGTATAACGAGTCTATCGGTTCCCCCTTGCCGTTAAGGCAGGAGAAAGCAAGAATAATGGCTAGGGTCACTCTAGTGAGAGCTGAGAGCCGTTTCTTGACAGATAGTTTCGTTATACTATTATTTATCATCGGCAAAACAAGTGATTAAAGTTCCTCGAACAGGTTGCAAAGGAAAGTGCCGATTTGATCACGGATGCTCGCCTGTGAACAAGTGAAATTGTTGACCAGCACAGCAAATGCGTAGCGAGGCTCATCGGCTGGGTAATAGCCCACATAGCATTGCACGTGGCGCATACTGCCCGACTTGAGCACGATGGAATCGCTCAAAGGGTTGGCCTTTAACGTCTTGCCGGCTCGTCCGGCCGCTTTGGGCATCAAATCACACAATCGAACCCCGTCAAAACGGCGGTGGGCCATCATCGAGAGCATGTCGCCAAAGAAGTTCACTGTTGCTTTGTTGCCACGGGCCAGACCGCTACCATCGCGCATGAATAATGGCTCAGTGTCAATGCCTTGCAGCTCAAGCCAGCGTTTTACCGCAGCAACACCTATGGCATCGAGATCCTGGGGCATATTGTCCATGTCTTTCACTTCCCACTCGCGGGCACCGATGGCACGTAGCAAGGCATGGGCAAACATGTTGTCACTGCGGTCGAGCAGCGATGTGATGATTTCAGTCAGTTCAGGCGACTTGTGAAGCACGAGCAAGGTGTGTCCTGCTTTGTCTCCCAAACTCTCATAGGCAGTCTCATTACGCTGGAAGCGGATGTTGCTTCGGTACAGGGCCTGCTCTATGCTATCCACCAGCATGGGGGCTGGGGTGGGATTGGCATAAGTGTCTTGGAAACTCTTGGAAGTAGCATCACCCGACAAAACCAGTGCGGGGGCACCGTAATCCAGGTAGGCGCTGACGGCATTGCGGCGGCTGTTCCTGCGCATACGGCTCACCACTTTGAGCCCTGGGACGGGTGGAGTGATGCAATATCTACTGATTTGCGATCTGGAATCGACCGTGAAACTCACGTTCATGAGGTTATCATGGAAGCTAAGGCCGTGGACAGCCGTTCCATAGTTAAAGGCGAGGTCGCCAGCATCCCACTCATCACTAAAGAAGGGATATGCATAGTAGCTGTCATCTCCCACAATAGCACCATCAACAGTGGTAATGCCACGAGAACGCAGGGCGTTGAGTATCTCGTCTACAATATTGGCCTGTTCAGGTAAAAAGACTGAACCCAGAGTTGGGTCACCTATGCCGCGAACAACGATATTGCCCCTGAAACAGCCATCCTCTACTTCACCATCAAGATAGACGGGTGTCTCAAAGCGGAAGTGCGGTCCCAAAAGGCCAAGTGCTGCCGACGATACGACAGTCTTCATTGTCGATGCGGTGATGTTAGCCTGGTTAGGGCGGTAGCTGGCGATAGACTTGGCCGAGTCAAGATCAATGACCTGCACACCTACCGAGGCATAGCGCAGTGAGCTGTGGGATATGAACTTGTCAACAGCTTCCTGAGCAGTGTAGGCTGTGAGTTGTAATGCTGTGGCTAGTGCCACAAAGGCTATTATCGTTATTCTCTTCATTTTGATTGTTTTTTGCGTTGGTAGGAAGAATTTTTCATATAGTAGCGCCATGCGAAATGTCGACGATATTTCAGGTAATCCAGGTTGCGCTGGTTGGCATAAGCCTCGCGTTCAAAGGAAATGTTGCGGTAAGCGTTGCCGCGCATGGGCAGTCTCACCAGCCACTCGATGCAATAGGCCAGATAAAAGAAAACAATAAGCATCTCGCGCTGCTGGGCAGTGTGGATGCGCTCGTGGTTCATCAGCTCGTCACTCAAGTAAACGCCGGGATGCACAAAAAGCATTCCCAACAGATTAATCGCTGTGAATCCCTTGAACGGCAATATTTTTGTCCTGAATATCTTCAACGCTACAAAGGTAATGCTTTTTATGGTTTTTCACAACCCCAAGGGCGGTTTCAGTCTTGTGGCAATTCCATTATGACTCATTTGGAACGTTATTCCAGGCGGGCAGCGGCGAGGGTAAATAGGGAAATGGTTACGTCGGGAATGGTTCTCAACGCGGTGGCACATACGATGAGTGTCGCTCCAGTTGTCACAACGTCATCTACCAGCAGGATGTGCTTTCCGGCCCATTGTTCGGCTCCGCGTTTCAAGGCATAGTTGCCCTGAATGTTTTTCCAGCGGTCCATCGCGCCCTTGTGGGTTTGGGTGGAGTGGGGGCGGACGGCCTTTAGGATTTCGACATAAGGGATGTTCAGCCCGTCGGCAATGCCGCGGGCAAGGTATTCGCTTTGATTGTATCCTCGTTGGGCGAGTTTGCTGCGGTGCAAGGGGACGGCGGTAACCACGTCGATGCCGTCAAAGAAATGGCTTGCCTCCATGTCGGCCACGGCGCGAGCGGCAAGCCAGCGCCCCATCATGGGAAGGTTGTGGTACTTGATATCATGCAGGATTGAGGCATAGGGCGAGCCCTTTTCATAGAAAAAATAGGCGGTAGAACGTTCAATGGGCACTTGGCCGGCAAAACGCTGATCCATGGCATTGAATTCCACGTCCTCATAGCGTGTCCGTGGTAGTTTAGCTAGGCATTTACGGCAAATCCAAGGCTCATCGCCCGCAAGGGTTTGACCGCAGACTGGGCAAGTGCGCGGCATAGCTATGTCGGCGGCAGCGCCAAGCCATTGTCTAATCTTCTTCAGCATCAAGGCGGGTAACTAGTTTGACACATTGGGCAGCAATCGCCGTTTCAAATCCCCTAGATGCGGCAAAGCGCATCATTGCAGCCCAAGCAGCTCGGGCGTCGTTGTGGTTCACGCTGCGCCATTTGGCGCTTAACAGATCGATGAGCCGTTGGCGGTATTGGTCCTCGTCAATGACTGTCAATGCATCGGTGATGAGTTCAGTAGAGATTCCTTTTTGACGCAGCTGGTAGGCGATTTTCACACGTCCCCAGCCGTTAAAGGCGAATTTGTCTTTTACGAAGGCCCGTGCATATCGCTCATCGTTGATAAAGCCTTGCTCGATGAGTTGGCTCAGTACCTGGTCGGTATCACTGGAGCCCAAGCCCCATTTGACCAGCTTCCCTCGTATGTCGCCAGACGATTGCTCACAGCGGGCGCACATGGCAGCGGCGCGGTTGAAGGCCTGGTCAGGGGTTAGAGGTTGCTTGGGTCTGTTCATCTGCTGACTGTGGGTTGTTGTCGGTATTCTGCTCCAGAAATTGCTTGAGTTGATCAAGTTGTTGAAGCGCCTCGTCGCGACCCTGTTGATACACGCGGTTCATCTCTTCGGGATTATGGGTCGTGCGACTCACGTTCAATGGCTTCATGGGGCGGAATACAAACGCATTGCCTTGGCGTTCCTGCTCACGTACAAACTGCAGTTGTTGGTTGTACACTGCAGGCCGATGCCTCAACGCCTCGATGACGCGCGGGTATTTGCGCAAAAATGGTTTCATTAGCCACAGGCCGTGTTCGGCGGTTTTCCTGAAACCTTCCTCGCGGGTAAGGATAACCACATTGCGGTTATAACCCTTCTTCATCATGAATTCCAATGGGATGGAATCGGCCAGGCCGCCGTCGAGCAGCAGGTGTCCGCCCACCTCGACCGGCTTTGCAACCACGGGCATCGATGCCGATGCGCGTATCCACTCAAAACAATCGTAGTTCACCTTATCGAGGCGCTGATAGACCCCTTCACCGGTATTCACGTCAAAACAGACGGCATAGCATTCCATGGGAGAATCTTCAAAGGCGTTGTAGTCAAACACATCGTAGTGGGTGGGAACTAGGTGATAGGCAAACCATGCGTTATAATAGTTGCCTGTCTTTAATAACGACCTCATGCCGCTGTAGCGCTTGTCATGAGCGAACCTTACATTATAGCGTAAAGCCCTGCCAGCCTGCCGCGACTTGTAGTTGCAGCCAAAGGCGATGCCTGCCGAGACACCCACCATGCCGTCTAAATATATGTGGTTCTGCATGAGCACGTCGAGGATACCACAGGTGTACATGCCTCGCATGCCGCCTCCCTCCAGTACTAAACCCGTTTTGCTGTATGCCATATTTACTGGTTGATATTTTTGTTATTTGTTGCAAAATTAAGAAAAATAGCTGAGAAAAGTGCTTTAAATCTTATAAATCTTGGTAGTTTTATGTAAATTTGCGATGTGTGATTTATACGATGAATTATTATCCAAAAAAATATGTCCAATGAAACGAATTCTCTTTAGCGCGATGTTGCTGATTCTTGCATCAGCATGGCCGCTGATGGCTGCTGGCGGCATCCGTGGTGACGTGAACGGTGATGGAGCAGTCAACATTGGTGACGTAACCGCCTTGATTGATTATTTGCTGGCTGATAGTAGCGAAACGGTACCCGTTGCTGCCGATGTGGATGGGAACGGCATAGTGAGTATAGCTGATGTGACGGTACTGGTGGATGGCCTGTTGGCGGGTGCTTGGAATGATGAGCCTGCTGTGGTTACCGAGGACTTGTCGGTCAATGGCGTGGCGTTCACGATGACGCTAGTTAAGGCAGGGACGTTCACAATGGGAGCGACTGCCGAGCAAATCGATGAGGCCAGCCACAATGAGTTCCCTGCTCACCAGGTGACCATCACCTATGACTTCTACATCGGGCAAACCGAGGTCACTCAAGAGTTGTGGCTTGCGGTAATGGGACGCAATCCTAGCGAGTTCCAGGGCGACTTGCAACGTCCTGTGGAAAATGTGACTAGGTTTGACTGTGCCATTTTTGTGGATAAACTGACTGAGTTGACGGGCAGGGTTTTCCGTATGCCTACCGAGGCCGAATGGGAATTTGCGGCTCGTGGCGGAAATCTGGGTCAGGGCTATAAGTACGCCGGTGGCAATGACATCAACGAGTTGGGCTGGTATGAGGAAAACGCCGGAAATATCACTCATCCTGTCGCATCAAAACATCCTAACGAGTTGGGGCTATATGACATGAGCGGTAACGTGTTTGAGTGGTGCCAGGACTGGTATATCAGTTATGATGCTGAACCACAGATTAATCCCATTGGCCCCGAATCGGGTTACTCCTCTATTTATAGGGGCGGTTCATGGTTCAACGATGCATCAGGGTGCAGGGTCTCTTTTAGGGGAAGCGGCAGCCCTGATGAGAAGAATAATTCTATCGGCTTGAGACTGGTGATGAATGCTGAGCCATGAGGTTCAAAAAGCCGTTGAAATATAATGTGACGGGTAGGTTATATCATGTTTTTTTCAACACTGTTATTTTTTCTTGGCAAAGTATGCTTGGGAAACGTGGGATTTTTGCTAATTTCGCCACAATTTTCAACCTTTAATATCACAGATGAAAAAATTAGATACCTTACTCGCTGAGAAATTGATGCAAATCAATGCCATCAAATTGCAGCCCGACAGTCCTTTTGCTTGGGCTACCGGCTGGCAGTCTCCCATCTATAGTGACTTGCGCATGACGCTGTCTTATCCCGAGGTGCGCAACCTGATTAAGGTAGAGATGGCACGATTGATTATGGAAAACTTTGGTGAGACCGAAGTGGTTGCCGGAATAGCAACGGGAGCCATTGCTCATGGTGCGCTGGTCGCCGACTCGCTAGCCATGCCGTTTGTTTATGTGCGTTCCACTCCTAAAGACCACGGACTTGAGAACCTCATCGAGGGTGATATTAAACCGGGACAGAAGGTGGTCTTGATCGAGGATCAACTCTCGACAGGCAACAACTGCATGAAGTGTCTGAATACTGTTCGCGACGCGGGTGGTATCGTCCTGGGCGCCTTGGTGATTTTTGATTACCAATTCTCAATGGCGGCTAAGGCCTTGAAACGTGCCAAGTTACCTATAATTACGCTTACTAACTTTGACACGATGCTTGATGTGGCGCTCGATGCAGGCACGATTACACTGGCAGATGCTGACACGCTGCAACAATGGCACAGCGACCCTGAGAACTGGACGCCGACAGGCTTTGACTCGGTCGATTAATCATTTAGAATTTAACTCATTGAACATGGAATCATTCAAGGGCAATCCGCAAAGCATCGCTTGTGATGCCGCGACAATTTACAGCAAACTCACAAATCCTTCGCTCATCAAACAGCAGATTGAGATAAATGCCGACAAAATTGATGATCAGGCAAGGCAACATCTCGACGCGGTAAAGTTTGGCGAAGACTCGATCTCCATCCAATCCCCAATGGGCGAGGTCACGCTTGCTCTGGATCATGAGGGCAGTATTCCTGGAGAAAAGGTCGTTTATACCGCTTCTCAGTCTCCTGTACCCATCAATATGGTAATCAATCTTGAGGCACAACCCGATGAGACTACCATGAGCACGGCCGAGTTGCAACTGAAATTGCCGTTCTTTATGCGCAAGATGGTCGAGAGCCAGTTGCAGGAGGGTGCTAACCGTTTTGGCGAGCTGCTGGCCCGTATTCCCTTTGACCGCTTATAATTCTGATGAGAGAAGGGTAGACTAATTTATAAGGTACAGCGCAACCGTTTGTGGTTGCGCATTTTTTGTGTTTTTCGGCCAGATGAGTGCGAGGACATTCGCTTGCCAAATTGACAACCCGCTGGACATGTACTATAAGGCCGAGTATAATATATCCAGTCTTGTTTTGTTGAAAATCAGTATGTTGTTGGTTTTTCTTTCAAGTATTCCTTGAACTATACATTGAAGCTGTCATCCGTCTTTCCAACGCCATCATCGACGTGATATGATGATCATGAGGGAGGCGGCGAGGCCGTAATAGACGGCATCACCAGGGAGTGAGGTGAAGTTGGCCAGAAGCATGGCAGCGACACCTACAGGCATCGAGAGCAGGACTCGGCTAGGCTTATAGCGGCCTGGGCACCATAGGGCGAAGCTCAACGGGAACAGGATGGCGACAGCGCGCAATCCCAGCGATAAGAAACCCAGGTCGTTGATAAAGGTGCTGTGGGAAAGTAAAGTGGCAATCACTGCCGCTGTGAGGATACCCACGATTGACAATCGGGTTTGTGCCAGTTGAGACAGCGGTGACGATGTCATGCCCATGCGCCGCTTGAAGTTGCCGTACACGTCACGCACGAGGATGGTGGCCGCGCCCAGTGATAAGCCGCTACCACAGCCCAGGATGTTGATGAGCATCGTACCAAGCATCAGGCCGCCCAGCCATGCTGGCAGATGCTTGAGGATGAATTCAGGAAACGCTTGTGCCGAACTCTCGATGACCCCTAGGCCCTGAGGCAATGTCTCGCCTGCAGCTTGTAATGAAGCGAGTTCATCGGCAGTAACATAATGGCCACGCATATAGATGCCCACGAGCGTGCAAGCGGCTCCGATAATGGGCATGAACAGGGCGCACAGTATCGCGCCCCGCCGCGCCTTGCGGGTCGTGGCGGCTGACCAGATGCACTGTGCATAACTCTGGGTGCATACAACTCCCAGGATGAGCGATAAACAGCCGCCCAGATCTTTGAATGCGCCTCTCGCAAATGGACTGCCATAACGCTGATGGATACTCTCAATATCGCTCAGCCCATTGAATTGGGCTAGGGCAGGGGATTGATAAACCGAGTCAACGCTGTTGGCGAGTCCCGTTAGGCCGCCTGCAACGTGCCAAACAACGATACCTGCTGCCAGCGATGAGAAATATAGCAAAATCAGCTTGACGATACCTCCCGCCCCAGCGCTGCGTATGCCCCCGAAAAACACCATCAGCACGATAAGAATGGCCCCGATAATTGACGCCCATAAGGTAGAGATACCAAACAGGCTACCAATCATTGCCGATGATGATAGCACCTGTGACATGATGCTGATGAAGATGCCGATCAAGAAAAGGATAGACCCTACGGTCTCGGCCTTGTGGCCATATTCATGGCTCACGACCTCGAGCAGGGTCGTGAATGGACTGCGGCGCAAGGGTCCGGCATAGAATAGTCCCAGAACTAATGCGCCCAGTCCTGCCCCAATCGTGAACCACCATGCCGACAATCCATAGCAGAAGGCCAGTTGAGCCGTGCCGATGGTCGATTGACCACCAGCTAATGTGCCCAGCAGCGCTCCGCACACCATCCAGCTGCCCGAGTTGCCTCCGGTAGTGAAGCTATGGGCGTCGTTGACCTTGCGCGCTGATAGCCAGCTCACGGCCAGCAGCAAGGCGACGGTCAAAATGACCCCTAAAAGATGTATTGTCGATACCATGAATTTCATTTGTCGATTACAAGGGTGCAAAGGTAAGAAAAAAAGAGTTCATATGCCTGTTTTAGTTCAATTGGAACCCTATTTTAAGTGATTATGGACTAGATTGCTGCATGATAAGGATTTTGATTTTAAACGCCATTATTTTATCAATAATTACTGAAAATGAGAGGGTTGAGCATTTGAAAAGTTTAGATTTTTTCTTGTAAAGTGGTTGCGAGTCGTTTTTATGTGTACCTTTGTAAAAAATCAAAAACATAAATAAGTAATAACCAAAATGAAACGATTCTTTTCTTTGTCAGTTCTTTTCTTTGTCACATTGTTTGCAATGGCGGCTGTATATAAGCCCTCATTGACCGATGACAGTGAGGTGTGTGTGTTCTTTGAGGCCAACAGCAGTGTGACAGACGCACCCAAGATTTGGGTATGGGAAGGTAACACTGACGGCCAAGCCTATGTAGGCACTGCCTGGCCTGGTCCTGCCATGACCTATATGGGTGATACCCAAAGTGGCAACAAGATTTACAAGTGGACTTATACAGGAACGAGGGTCATGCCCACGGGACTGATTTTCACCTGGAATAATCAAAGCGGACGTGTTGATGGATCCTTTACTAATCACGGCTATTACGTGATGGGGCAGTTGACCCAAATCATCGGAGCTGGCGAGAGCACATTCGTGCCTAACCAGAATGTGATTTACCAGCTCGACCTGTATAATTTCACCAGTCAGGGTACTCTCGCGGCCGCCCAACAGCGCTTGGATTATCTCAAGGACCTGGGCATCGATATCATTTGGCTCATGCCCATCCATCCGCGTGGTATTCTGGGCCGCATCGGCTCATTGGGCAGCCCCTATGCCCCTCGCGATTACCATGCTGTGAATAGTGACTTCGGCACTATGGATGACCTCAGGAACTTCGTCAATGCTGCTCATCAGCGAGGCATGCAGGTGTGGCTCGACTGGGTGGCCAATCATACTGCCAAGGACAACGTGTGGATTACTGAACACCGTGATTACTACAACTCAACGCTTACCAGCCCTAACGGCTATGGCGACGTCTATCAACTTGACTATAGCAAAGAGGCAACCCAACTGGCGATGATCGAGGCAATGGAGTACTGGATTGATCAGGCTGACATTGACGGCTATCGTTGCGACTATATAAGCAGCAACACCATTCCCACCGAGTTTTGGACCCGTGCCATCAAGGCGTTGAAGGAGCATAAACCTGGCAAGACCATCACCATGCTTGGTGAGGGTGATATGGCAAACAGCGTTCAACGCTTGCTTGTGTGTGGATGGGACTATGACTATGCATGGGGTTTCCAGTCGCAGCTTGTCAACAACAAGAACAATCCCACGGGCGTGCTCAATCAGTGCCGCAACCTGGTGGGCGACCTGCGCTTTATTGACATTAGCCGAATGGTTTACCTCACCAACCATGACCAGAACTACAACAGCACGATGACTACCCAGTATGGTAATAATGTGTATGCATTCACCGTTTTGACATTCACGCTCTATGGAATGCCCCTGTTGTATAATGGTCAAGAGACGGGCTATTTGCTGAATCGTAAATTGGACTACTTCAATCGCACGCCCATTAACTGGAATACTGTTGATAGCAAGATGCAGAACACAGTGAAGGCGCTTACGGCACTTAAACATAGTTGTGATGCACTCATTGACAACGGTAATCGTGCCAGCGAGGTAACTTTCCTCACTACCGGCAACAATAATGTGATCGCTTACACACGTAGTCACAATAACCAGCAGTGCTTGGTGGTGCTCAATTTGGGTTCCAGCACTGTCAATACTGTCGTGTCGGGATTGAAAGCTGGTGAGTGGAAAAAGGCTATCGACGTCAACAACATTGCCGCTGGTTTGACCGCAATTCCTGTAACCCTGAATGCAACCCAGAGTTTTTCAATTCCTGCTGGTGGCTATCAGGTGTATTATAATGGAGAGCCCGCTGTTGACTTCCTCTTGGGTGACGTGAACAACGATGGTGAAGTAAACATCAGTGATATCACTAAGTTGATTGATATCCTCTTGGACGGAACTATAGATGAGTCTCTGTTACAGCGCGCTGATGTGAACAATGATGGAGAGGTGAATATCAGTGATATTAGCAAGATTATTGATATTATTCTAAATAACTGATAGATAGAAAGATAGTTATATTTGGGAGTGAAAAAGCTAATAACAGTCTTATTGGTAATGGTTCTGGCGGCGGTCAAGATGATGGCTGCTCCAGAGCCATTCCAGCGCCTTGACAGCTTGATTAACGCACAACCCCAAATTGTTGTAGAAAAGCAGGCGCGGCTTGCTCGGTTGAAGGCCGATCTGACTAACCAGTCTTCGGCTGTGAACCGTTATCAGCTCCTCAGGCAGTTATATGAGGAATATGCCGCGTTCCAGTATGATTCGGCGTATGCTTATGTGACCGAATGCATGAAACTTGCGACATCAATGGGTGATAACCGCCTGATCAACGAGAGCCGCCTGAATTTGGCGCACATCCTCTCGACAGCCTGCTTGATGGACAAGGCTAGCCAAACACTGGCCCAGGTGGATACGGCTCGACTAAGCACAGACCAGTTAATCCTGTACTATCGTACTAAAACCGACCTGCTCATTTATCAAGCCGAGTATATGCAAGGCACACGATATGCCGAAGAATATGTGGAACGGCTTATCAACCTGCGACGCTATACCACCAATCTCGATGTGCCCCGTGACAATGTGAACTACCAGCTTACCGTGGCCGAATGCCTTGCCGACAGTGGACTTTCCCGCCAAGCAATCAGCCTGCTGGAGGACCTGATGCAGCATTATCATAGCGGTGATCGACTATATTCCATCATCACGAGCACGATGTCGTTCCATTTCGGCCAACTGGGTGACAAGGAAAAACAGATGCAGTACCTCATTAAGAGCGCCGAGAGTGACCTTGAGGGATGCATCCGCGAGAACACCTCGCTCCGTGCGATTGCCGACCGCCTGTTTGACGAGGGTGACATCGACCGAGCCTACCGTTACATGCGTGTGGCTGTGGACGATGCTAATTTCTATGGAACGCGTCTGCGCAACATCCAGGCATCTCACATCGTGCCCAAAATCCTGAGTGCCTATCAGACCAAGCAGGAACGCAACCACCGCAATATGATGTGGTTGTTGGTCATCATTTCACTGATCGCTCTGCTGCTGGTCGTCGGAGTTGTCGCCATCTATCAGCTGTTTAAGCGCTATCGTCGACTCAATGAACAAAAGAAGTTGATTAACGAGCAGTTGCGTCAAGTCAATGCCCAGTTGGGCGACACCGTTGGGCAGTTGCACGAGAGCAACGGCCTGTTGCGAGAACGTGAGCAGCTGAAGGAGCAGTATATTGCCCGTTTCTTGACGTTGTCGAGCCGTTTCATCGACCGTGGCGAGGAACAGCGCAAGGCCCTTTACCGCCTGTATCGTGACCGCAAGACCGAAGACCTGGTGCGTGAGTTGAAGAGCACCCACTTTGGCGCCGAAAATACTAAATTGTTCTACGAGAACTTTGACCACGCATTCCTGAACATTTACCCCAACTTTGTCGATGAAGTGAATAAACTGTTGCAGGAAGACGGCAAGATCGAGGTAAAGCAGGGCAAACGCCTTACGACCGAGTCGCGTGTGCTGGCGCTGATACGCATCGGCATTACCGACAACCAGAGCATTGCAAACATTCTGAGGGCAAGCCTCACCACCATTTACACCTATCGTTCCAAACTCAAAGCCCGCGCCCTTAGCAAGGACGACTTTGAATCTCAGGTCAAGGAAATAGATGGCTAAAAGAAAAAATTGCGTTCGTAAACGAAGAAATTAACAAATGAAACTAAATAAGATGAAGAAAATTTTTGGTGTTGTTTTTATGTGCTTGGTACTGAGTTCTGTAGCAAGTGCCAAGGGTGTGACTGTATCTAAGCTAAATTCGCCTGACGGGGCGCTGACGGTGACCGTGGGCGTGGATGGTGGCAAGGCCTGGTATCAGGTGATGCGTGGCAGTGAAACTGTTATTGGACGCTCTGCATTAGGCTTTGTGCTCAAGGACGGCGACTTCAAGGACAACTTCAAGATGGGTAAGGTGACGCGCGCGTCGCTCGACGAGACGTGGAGCCAGCCCTGGGGCGAGGATGCCCAAGTGCGCAACCACTATAACGAAATGAAAGTGAGGCTGCAGGAGAAGGGCGGGCACAAGCGTCAGCTTGACGTGGTGTTTCGCGCCTTTAATGACGGTGTGGCTTTCCGTTATGAGTTCCCGCGTCAAAAAGGCCTGCAAGAGTTCGTCATCATGGACGAGGCAACCGAATTTGCCTTGACCACCGATGCACAAGCCTGGTCCATTCCTGCTTTGACGCCCTATTATGAAGGCATCTATAAGCGTGAACCAGTGAGCCGCAAGGGCAATATGTCTGGCCCAGTGGCTCTCGAGGTGAACGATGGTCTTTATATGGCCATCATGGAGGCCAACCTGACCGATTTCTCGACGATGAATTTCTCTCACGAGGGAACCACGCTCAAGGTGGATCTCGTGCCATGGAAAAACGGTGATAGAGTGAGGGTGGGGGATACGCGTGTATCGCCTTGGCGCGCCATTATCATTGGCAGTAAGGCTGCCGACATCCTGCTCTCACGCATGGCGCTGAACCTCAACGATCCGTGCAAGATTGATGACACCTCATGGATCAAGCCCACGAAGTATGTGGGTATCTGGTGGGCATTGCAGAAACAACGTTGGACATGGTCACAGGGTGAGCGCCACGGCGCCACGACTGAGAATACCAAGCGCTACATCGACTTTGCCGCTCATCATGGCTTGGGCAGTGTGCTCGTTGAGGGCTGGAACTACGGCTGGGATACCGATTGGACGAAGCACGGCGACGGCTTCTCGTTCACCAAGGCTTATCCCGACTATGACCTTGAAGGTTTGTGCCGCTATGCTCGCGAGCGTGGCGTGCGCATCATCGCCCATAATGAGACGGGTGGAGCTGCTCAGAACTACGAGAACCAGATGGAGGATGCCTATAAACTTTATGAGTCACTGGGCATCAACACAATCAAGACGGGTTATGTGAATTCCCATTTCTATAATGGTGAGTTGCAGCACTCGCAGTGGGGCGTGCAGCACTTCCGCAAGGTGATTGAGACAGCAGCACGTTACCACATGATGATCGTCAACCACGAGGGCGCTATGCCCAGCGGCCTGCAGCGCACGTGGCCCAATCTCATTGCCACCGAGAGCATGCGTGGTCAGGAGTATAACGCTTTTGACCGTGGTGGCGGCAATCCGCCTTATCACGAGTGCATCTTGCCGTTCACGCGCGGTTTGGGAGGCCCCATGGACTTCACGCCTGGCATTTTTGAATTCAGCAACGATGCAGTTCCCGGCACGCGACCCCAGACGACACTGGCCCACCAACTCGCTGAATACATTGTCATTTACAGCCCCGGACACATGGCAGCCGACCAGATTGAGAACTATGAGCACCAGCCCGCCTTCAAGTTTATTGAGGAGGTGCCCACTAACTGGGAGCGAACCCTGGTGCCTCAAGCCGCAATGGGTAAGTATGTGATCTATGTACGCCAGGAAAAGGGAACCGATAACTGGTACATTGGCGGTGTGACCGATGACCAGGCGCGCGAATTCAGTTTACCGCTCGATTTCTTGACCGAGGGCGAGAGCTACGAGGCCATTCTTTATGAGGACGGACCCGAAGTCGATTATCGCAATAATCCCTATCCCATGACGATACGTCGTTTAACCGTCGATAGGGCAACGGTTCTTAACCTTCATCTAGCTTCAGGCGGAGGTGTAGCCATCCAAATTTTGGCAAAATAACGCATATTACATTAGGCTTACCAAAAGCTATCGTTATGATGTTCTCATGACGATAGCTTTTAATTTTTAACGATATGAAAATGTCAATAAAAAGGGGCGGTTTGGGCTGAAATCGATGAAAATAATCCATTTTAAGTTAATTTTTTCAATTTAATCTATTGTTTTATTAAAAAATGCTTATCTTTGCGGCTACTCAATAAGAGATGCTAACGATTTGGATGATTTGCACCATCGCTATTGACACACACAGTATCAACAAGTGGTGAGCAAAGTAAAAACACAAGTATATTTACCTCCCATTGGCATGATTGATAAGGAGATATAGCTACTTGTAGTTCATCCATGAATGATTGTATGAAGACAGCCGTGCTGGCTTCAAGAGAAGTTGAAACATTCGATAGTAATAAGATATAATTAATGCATTAAGGTTACTGGTTAAGAAACTGGAATATCTAATGCTGATGAAAATTGACATATCATTGATTCCTATGAATCAGGCTGTGGCTCGGCGTTTTAACGGCGTCGGTCCATGTTTGTTTTCACTAGTACAGCAGATTTATGATAAGAAACTAAAACATAACATAATAAATTTCAGTAAGAAGAGCGCACTTACTGTCTCACAACAAATCAGAATTAATCAACAACTTGAATTTGGCGGAATCGGGTACGCGCTCGCCGGATTACGTCAATGAGTTAATTAATTGTTTACTGTATGAAGAGACTTTTATCAACTCTCGTGGCGATATGCCTCATTGGTATGAGTGCATGGGCCAACAAGACCGTTACCGGTAAAGTCGTCAGTGCCAGTGACAATGAGCCGTTGATAGGCGCCACGGTGCAAGCCATCGGCTCAGCTCAAGGCACTTCGACCGACCTTGACGGTCAATTCACAGTAACCGTTAACGACAACGTAACGCAACTGCGCATCAGTTGCGTGGGCTACAAGAGCCAGGTCGTTGCGGTCTCAAGTTATGTAACAGTAGCTCTCGAGGATGCCAACACCACGCTCGATGAGGTGGTAGTTACCGCCATGGGCATCAAGCGTGAGGCCAAGGCACTGGGTGTGTCGGCTACCCCTATCAAGGGTGACGTCATTGCTCAGGCCCGCACCAACGACATCATGTCGAGCCTTGCCGGTAAGGTGGCTGGTGTGCAGATTGGCGAAACCTCGTCCGACCCTGGTACGTCCAAGTCGGTTATCATCCGTGGTGTCAGCTCGTTGTCTGGCAGCAACCAGCCGCTCTATGTAGTGGACGGTGTGCCCTTGAACAACTCCGCTACCTATAGTAGCGACGGTCTGAACAGCGGTTACGACTTTGGTAACGGTGCTAGTGCTGTCAACCCTAACGACGTGGAGAGCATGACCATTCTGAAGGGTGCCGCCGCTACCGCCCTGTATGGTAGCCGTGCCGGTGCCGGTGTCATCCTGATTACCACCAAGAAGGGTACCAAGCAGAACCGTGGCGTGGGTATCGAGTACAACGGCGGTCTGCAGTGGGAGACGGTTATGCGCCTGCCCCAGATGCAGAACGGTTTCGGTATGGGCTGGTATGGTGACCACACCGAAATTGAGAACGGTTCTTGGGGTCCTGCGTTTGATGGTTCAGAGCAGCTCTACGGCTGGGTTTATAATTACAGCCAGAATTTGAAGAGCTATCTGCCCATCAAGAACAACGTGAAGGACTTCTTCTCAACCGGTTTCCGTTACAACAACAGCATCTCGTTCAACGGCGCTACTGACAAGAGCACCTATTTCGTGTCACTGTCACAGATCAACGATAACGGTATCATCCCTGAGGATGCCGACACCTATACCAAGTACACGGTATCGGCACGCGGTAGCCACCGCGAGGGTAACTTCACCTTCAGCACCTCGTTGAACTACGCCTTCCAGCGCAACCACTTCGTGACCACTGGTCAGAAGACGGGTTCGATGTACAACAGCATCATGCAGACCCCGCGTGACATTTCCATCGTCGAGATGAAGGACCTGAGCAATCCGTTCAACACTCCGGGTTACTACTACACCCCCTACGGTGTAACCAACCCCTATTACATTATTAATAACTACCAGAACGAGTATGAGCAGGAGCGCTTCTATGGTAACTTGCAGCTCGACTACAACTTCCTGAAGTACTTCACCGCAACCTACCGTTTCGGTCTGGACACCAACACGGGTCACCACAACTTTGGTTCTCCCAACATGGCTGCCTTGTTCATGGACACTCCCAACTATGAGGACGCCTTGAAGGAGCTCACCGGTGAGGTTTCACAGAGCATCACCCGTCGTCGCGAGATCGACCAGAACTTCATGCTGACCTATGACCAGCAGATTCTGGAAGACTGGCACATCAATGCTCAGCTCGGTTTCAACGGTAATGAGCGCAGCTACAAGTACCTGGGCTCCACCGTGACCAACCTGACCATCCCCATGTGGTACAACCTCTCGAACAGCGCCGAGATTCCCTCAACCTCTCAGTCTGAGTGGAAGCGCCGCTATCTGGCCGTGTTCGGCAGTGCTGAGTTCGCTTGGAGGAACATGCTATATCTCACCCTCCAGGGACGTAACGACTGGTCATCAACCCTGCCCGTGAACAACCGTTCTTACTTCTATCCCGGCGTGAGCCTGTCGTTCCTGTTCAGTGAGCTGCTCAAACCCGAACAGCGCGACATCATCACCTTTGGTAAGTTCCGCATCGCTTGGGGTCGCACCGGTAACGATGCCGGCGTTTACATGACCAATTCAGTATTCGCCCAGGCTGCAGCCGCTACCAGCGGTTTCGGTAACGGTAGCTCGTTCCCCTTCACCAAGGTGGGCGTGAATGCTTACTCGATGGGTAACACCCTGGGTAGCCAGGATCTGAGCCCCGAGATGACCTCTGAGTTCGAGGTCGGTCTGAATATGGCCTTCTTGAAGAACCGCATCAGCTTTGATGCAGCTTACTATGATCGTAATACCGACAAGCAGATCTTCTCGCTGAACATGGATCCCGCCACCGGTTACACTGCCCAGAACATGAACCTGGGTAAGATCCGCAACCGTGGTATTGAGTTCCTGGTAAGCGTAACTCCCGTCAAGGTGGGCGACTTCCAGTGGGATATCAACTGGAACTACACCAAGAACTGGAGTAAGGTCATCAAGCTGCCCGAGGAGTTGGGTGGTATCGCTACTATCTACGGTCTGAGCGGCGGCACGAGCCTCTACGCCATCGAGGGTGAGCCCCTTGGTGTGTTCAAGGCTTATGTTCCCCAGATGACCGAGGACGGCAAGATTATCTGTAACGACGAGGGTCAGCCGCTGGTTAACCCTGAGCAGCAGATTGTCGGCAGCATGAACTACAAGTATTTGATGGGCTTCGGTACCACGTTGAGCTATAAGGGCGTCAGCCTTACTGCCAACCTCGACATTCGCCATGGCGGTATGCTCTACTCGCGCACCAAGGACATCACCTACTTCACTGGTAACGCTATCCAAACCGCATTCAACAACCGTAACCCGTTCATTGTGCCCAACTCTGTACAGCAGATTGGTGAAGACGAGAACGGTAACCCCATCTACGGTGAGAATACCACCCCGCTCGATGAGACGGGTATCTATACCTACTGGGAAGCTGGTGGTTCCGATCTGGACCGTGCATTCCTCGTGGACAAGAGCTATGTGAAGCTGCGTAACGTGATCCTCAGCTGGCAGCTGCCCAACAAGTGGTTTGCTAACTGCTTCATCACGGGTGTGAACGTGTCTCTCTTTGGCAACAACCTGATGTTGTGGACTCCTAAGAGCAACACCTTCATCGATCCTGAGACTTCAACCTTCGGTAACGACCTCGAGGGTAATTACGGTGAGTTCTCGGCTAACCCGAGCTCTCGCAAGTTCGGTTTCAATGTACAGGTTAAATTCTAAACTGAAACAGACATGAAAAAGATATATTTATTTCTGACATTTGCAGCAGTGTTGAGCCTGTCATCGTGCAATCTTGACATCAATGACAACCCCAACTACCCGTCGAGCAATGATGTGACGCCCGACTTGGTATTTCCTGCTGCCGAAAATGCTGTAGCTGCAGCTGTGGGAGATGCCATGTTCAACTATGGCGGTTTCTTTGCACAGTACTTTGAGCAGCGTCCCGAGGCCAACCAGTATAACGATGAGGCTGAGTTGAACCTTGACGAGTCGTCCAACCTGTTCGACCGCTGCTACCGCACGCTCTATGCCGGCGCTCTCGCCGATATCAAGAACGTGATGGATCGCATCGAGAATAAGAGCGACCTGTTTGCATGCACAGTTCTGCGTGCTTACACTTTCCAAATTCTGGTGGATAACCTGGACCAGGTGCCTTACACCGAGGCTCTCCAGGGTAACGCCAACACTACCCCCGTTTGGGACATGGGTGAGGATGTTTATAAGGGCGTTCTTGCCGAGATGGATGCAGCCGAGGATTCTCTTAAAGGCGAATTGATGACCCTGACCGACCCGATGCTGAATAAGAATGTTAACCAGTGGATCGGCTTTGCCAACGCACTGCGCCTGCGCATGTACCTGCGTCTGATTGACGGCGGCATCAATGCTGGCGAGTATCAGAACAAGGCTTTGGCTCTGGTTAATGCCGACAAATTCTTCGACGGCGAAGTGGCTTGGGACGTTTATAGCAATGCCGACGGCCAGTACAACCCCTGGTATGATGTTGCACGCGCCCTGGGTACCAAGAACCACGTGGCTTCTTATCCCATCGTTAGCTACTACATGGCTACTAATGACCCGCGCATCGATTATGCCATCATGAAGAATGACGCTGGCGAATATGTGGGCCAGATTCCTGGTGCCAAGACCGTCTATAAGTCATGGGGTGTTGAATGGAAGAACAAGGACGTGAGCGCTATCGATTACACGCCCGCCGTGTTCGCTCCCATTTACCTATTCACCCAGAGTGAGCTCCAGTTCCTCATTGCTGAGACCCAGTTGCGCTGGGGCAACAAGGCTGCCGCTAAGGCCGCTTATGAGGCTGGTGTGCAGGCTGATTTTGCTTCGCGTGGCTATGCTGTCGGCAACTTCTTGAACGGCAGCCGCGTGAACTGGGACAGCCAGAGCAACGACGAAGCTCGTTTGAACATGATTTACATGCAGAAGTGGGCCGCCCTGTTCTATCGTGACCACATGGAGGCTTGGAGTGAGGTTCGTCGTACCGACGTTCCCACCACCTGCTCCGCTACTGCAAGGCAAGTCTTTGAGGATGCCACGGTTTACAACCCAGGCCAGATGATTGTTCCGGCATTGAACTACATCGTTGCCGGTGGCTTGTGCAAGCGCGTGCCTTATCCTAGCACTGCCCGTCAGTTGAACAAGAATACCCCTGCGGCCAAGTTGCTCAGCGACCGCGTATTCTGGGATGCCAGGTAATCGTGAACTACGAGTTAATGTAGAACAACAAAAATTTGATTAAATATGAAAAAGATATATTTATTTGGCTTATTGTTGGCGGGTGTGTTGCTTGGCTTGACATCGTGTAACGATGACAACGACGAGTTAACCGATTCTCGCTTGACCTACTATGCCAACCTGCAGATGCAAGGTGACGAGTTCATGCTGGTGCCTATTGGCAGCACCTTTGTTGACCCTGGTTGCACAGGCACCCTCGCTGGCGAGGATATCACCGACAAAATCGTTGTTGAAGGTGTCGATGAGGTTGATCCCGACTCCCCGGGATTCTATTACATTACTTATTCAGCCCTGGGCAGTGATGGTTATCCTGCTTCGGTTGAGCGCACGGTGTGCGTCTATGACCCGAGTGTGACTACCGATATCACGGGTGAATATATCGTTCAGGACGGTTCTTATCGCTATTGGTACGCCAGTGGTGCATACGTACCATTCTCAGGTTATCCTGTTACCATCGAAAGAGTCGTCCCGAGTATCTTCGCTATTAGTGATATGATGGGTGGTTACTATGACGTGCGTGCGGGCTACGGCTCAAGGTATGCTATGTCTGGCTACCTCCAGCTCACAGGTGATAATGAGATTTTTGCCCTCTCGGGTATTGTTCCCGGTTGGGGTGATTCTTACGACGAATTATATAATGGTTCGTATGACCCCGAAACCCAGACTGTGACCTACGACTTGGATTATGCAGGATCGATGCAGTTCCACATCATTCTCCAATAACACTAATTCTAAAAATTGTAGATTATGAAGAAATATATTTCAATTTTTGCGTTGGCACTCGTATTGAGCCTCGGTTTTGCTTCTTGCAGCGTTGAGACCGACGAGCCCGCTGGCGGCACGGCTGTTGAGAAGATGGCTGGCCACTGGGTGGTTAATACCGATCTCATTGATGGCACTGATACAATTCACAATGTATATGCTGATTATGGAATTGTTGACTGGAACATGACCACCTATAACACTGCCAACGACGATACTGACCTGATGTGGCTGAGTGACAACGACAACTTCTGGGGTTACACCATTAAGGTCAACGTTGACTTGAACACTATGACTTTCAGCTGCAAGGACATGTACATCTATACCGCCGAGGATGAAGACGGAAATCCCTATGATGTATTCTGCACGATTACCGAAGGTAAAGTCATTCCCAATGGTGGCTTGAACGTCAATGGCAAGCCGACTGATGCTATTCAGTACAACATTGAGTTTACTGATGATCCGGGCTCCATCTATTATGTATATGGTGTCCGCTATGCCGGATTCTGATTCCTGAACAAGAATCAATAATTTCAATAATCAAGGGCCGCACAATTTGGGTGCGGCCCTTGATTATCCTTAAATCACATAGTTCACGTTGATAAATAAAAAGGCTGCACACTATGAACTGCACCCCAAAAGTTAGACACAAAACTTTTGGGGTGTTGTTTTTATGATACATTCATTTGAAGAGCGGTTAGAAGTGGTAAGCCTAATACTTTCAGGCTATCCACTAAAGAGACTTTGCCG
>JAEETL010000054.1 GCA_016290325.1 Muribaculaceae bacterium | reverse complement strand
CAAAGCTCAGATTCTCACCATAAACTAGGCCATAGTCGGTCACTGCGTAGGCACGCACATAATATGTAAGACCCGTTGTCAGGCCTTCAAGGGTGCTACTGAATGCACCCACACCCGTTTCCTCTGATGTGTGGCTGCCGTCGATGTCGGGGTTCGACTCCGTGCCCCAGCACACGCCACGCAGGAACACGTGTGTGCCCTCGGGCACAGTCACCGTGCCACCCACAACGGCGCTCTCGGCAGTGATGTTGGTCGGCTCACTTGTCGTCACCATGGTTTGCGAGGCGGGAGCGCTCAGCACCACACTGACCTCTTCCGTCCTGTTGGAATAGTACATGTAGCCCCATCCAGGTTGCAATTCATTGATTTCACCAAACCATCCAGATCCTGTTGCATATTCGGAATACCCCCAAAAGGATTGGATCACATCGTCATTCATGGGTTCGAAATCCACAAATGCATTTTCCAAATCAACAGATTCAGCATACGGATAACCTATCCAGTTCCAGCCTGGACGCAATAAGATTGTAACTTCCTGGGCCTTCAAGCCCGTGCTTGCCGCCATTAGGGCAAACAAGTTCACTAAAATGATAAATACTTTTTTCATAATTGATAATTTTTATGTTGATAATTCAGAGTCCAAAAATACGAAAAAACAATGCTTAGGATGAATAGCCCCTAAAAAAAGCTAAAACTTACTGAGGCTGGAGTGAGACACGATGTGATAGTAGGATGGGGATGGCGCCCGTCGTGCCTCCTCGCGATGACGGCGGCTGGTGAAAAGCCGCCCGAACGTGAAGACAAAAGGACAAAAAAATCCTAAAGGCTGGAAGCCAAAATATCTTCTTATCAAGGTGCTGGAAAAAAATGTGGAGATGGTCCATGGACCGTCTCCACACAAACCATACAACATAATGGCTTTTTTCTACTGTAAACAATAGGGCTGCAAAAATGGATTATTCAGCATTGCACACCAAACGAACAGAGAACCCACATCTTCGGTCATTTCCTCCACCAAAATAAACGCCTCCATTGTTGAAGCCAGCATGGCCTGCAAATTGATTGTCTAAACTCGACGCTGACCAATAGTTACCATCAAAACCTGAAGAAACCGCAGTTCCATTACGATAACCTCCAGCTGGCAAAAAGACCGCGCCATGAGGCTGAAAATCGCTTATCCAATCGGAATAACTGATTATATTGGAATCAAAGTCACAGTTGCCTGTAGGATTGACATTATTCAATGAGTGATAAGCTGTATTCCAATTATCAGGCAGTAGAATCAAACCGTTCACATTGTTCACTTTTGCTTTGACATAGCGCACACCTGAATCCGTATTGCGTGTATTAAATAAATACACCCACTCCGCATTAGTCAAAGTACGCCAAGTGTTTGGAGTATTTCCACCATTACTGATAGGATTATAGCCCCAATCAGCCTTGCCTGTCAGGTCACCCAAATCGTAGGAGTAATTACCGTATGCATAATAATCGCTGTTGTTTGTACTCGTGCTCCAAGGCCGGTAGCATACTGCCCCATGGTTATAGCCGCTGGTGCCCCAACCGAACAAGTCGCGGTCAACCTCCGAGTTGCTGCTATTCTGTCCTGTGGTCGTACCGAGATAATCCCACTGGTTATCGGCAAACTTCCAGTAAGGAATGGTAGCACTGCCGATGTATTGCAGGTTGCCTTGCGAGAAATACACCTTGCTTCCATTGGTGTTTACTGTAAACAGACCCGCAATGGCACCTGTTGGAACTTGCATAAAATTCGCCACCAAAGTCCTGTCACTTGTTACAGTGAAAGAGTATGAAGCATCAGTGGAAACCACAGTGCCGTTCTCCGTCCAATTGTTGAAGACATAGCCTGCGTTTGGCGTGGCAGTAAGCGTACAGGTGGCATCCGAATTGTAGTTTCCTTGGCCAGTGACCGTACCGCCTTCGGCAGGATTTGGGGTGGCTTCGATGGAATAAACTGGGATGGAACGCACGAGGCGAACGCTTTTACCGTCGGATCGGAGATTGCCATCGCTCGTCGTGAGGTTCGAATCGCTAAAGTACACGACATAGGCGTTATGGCTATAGAGATGCGTTGCCGACCAGTAATAGCCAATGGTGACCGAAATCCCAGACCGGTTGCCTGCGGCAGGCAGGAAGACTGCTCCAGCTTGCTCCAATGTACTCCACTGCGAAGCGGTAATCACATTACTACTGAAAGATACTCCACTATTATTCGTGTTGTTTAAACCATAGGTAACAGTGTTCCAATCGTCGGGCAAGAGAATGATACCATTTACACCGAACACTTGAGCCTTGGCATAGCGAATGCCTGATGTAGTGCTGCGTATATTGAATAGGTAATTCCATTCATTCCTAGTCATTGTACGCCACAGATTTTCTTGGTTACCACCGTTGCTGATGGCATTATAACCCCAATCGGCCATGCCAGTTGAATCGTTCAAATTGTATGTGGAAGAACCGTATGCGTAATAGTCACTGTTGTAGTTGCTACTGGTGCTCCATGGCTGATAGCAAACAGCACCATGGTTATATCCACTAGTGCCCCAACCGAAGAGGTCACGGTCAACATTTGCATTACTGCTGTTTTGGCCTGTTGTCGTGCCAAGATAATCCCACTGGTTTTCGGCAAACTGCCAGTAAGGTGTAGTAGCACTGCCAATGTATTGCAGATTGCCTTGTGAAAACTGCACCTGCTGGTTGGCACTCACCGAGAACCCGCCTGGTAAGATTCCATTGGTCCATGTAGGAATATTCAATGTGGTGAATGAAATTTCGTTGCCATAAATCGTTCCTGCACTATTGGTGGCAAAAGCACGAGCATAGAAAGTTGTGTTTGGAGTAAGGCCGTTCAACATAACCGTAAACTCGCCAACGGTCGTATTTTGCGCCAAAGCCACAATGTCATCAATGGTAGGATTGGATGATGTACTACAGCAGATGCCGCAAGCCGATAAATCGGCATTGCCATCTTCGATAACATTGCAACTAACAATAGCCGATCTACCAGAAACATCATTCACCGTTCCTGTGCTCACTTCGGGCAATGTCACGGAAACGAGGCGGACACTTAGACCATAATTGCGATCGAAGACCCATGACGTGCTAAAGTATCCATTGTAGAAGCCAAAGTTATGTGCATCATCGATGTTGCCCCTCGAAGCCGTCCAATAGTAGCCACTTGCGCCTGCGCCATTAACCGTGGTCCCATTACGATCACCTGCGGCTGGCAAAAACACAGCTCCATTGGTTTCCATAGTAGCCCAGTCGGCATCAGCAATCACATTAGTACTGAAAGGAGCATCTGTCCTATTGGTGTAATTCAATGTATAGATGGAACTGTTCCAATCATCGGGCACAAGCACAATGCCATTTACGCCATACACCTGCGCCTTGGCATAACGGATGCCAGAAGTGGTAGTTCTTGTGTTAAACACATAACTCCATTCAGAGTTGGTCAAGGTACGCCATTGGTTCGGTTGGTTGCCTCCGTTGAGAATGGCATTGTAAATGCCCCAGTCGGCATTGGCATAGTCGCCTGTCAAGCTGTAATTGTAGTTGGTGCCGTCTGTGGGACCGTAGCCATAGCCAAAGTCGCTGGCATTCCAGTCGGTCAAATATTCATAGTCGTAGGGATGGTAATAAATGTTTCCGTTGTCCCAGCCGCTGGTGCCCCAACCGAAGAGGTCAATGTAACCATCGTAGGTCGCTGAAATATTGGAGTTGTCTGCACCTACATATTCCCATTGGTCGGAGGCAAAGCGCCAGCTATCGGTTGAAGCTTGGTATTGCAGGTTGCCTTGCGAGAATTGCACTTGGTGGGTGGCACTCACTGAGAACTGGCCAGGCAGGATGCCGTTCTGCCAGGTCTGCGCCACTTCCGTACGGAAGGAAACTTCGTTGCCGTAGGCCGTGGTGTAGCTGTTGGTGGCGTAAGCACGCACATAGTAGGTGGTGTTAGCTTCAAGATTGTTCATGTTTACCGTAAAGCTGCCCAAACCTGCGCCGTTGCTGCCATGGTCGCCTTCAATGGTCGGGTTGGATGTGGTGCTCCAACAGATGCCGCGCTCGGTAATCTCCATGCCGCCATCGTCACTAATGTCACCACCACAGGTGGCCCAAGTGGTGCCAATCTCAGAAGCAGCTGAGGTGGTCAGTGTGGGCACACCGTTCTTGGTGGAGAGCATTATCTGCTCGCCGTAGCCTGTTCCAGAGGTCGTCATGGCATAAGCACGCACATAATAGGTGGTGTTCATTTCCAGACCTTCAACCGCGCTGGTGAAGTTGCCCAAACCATAGCCGTCGGTGGTGTGCGGGTCATTGATGGTAGGGTTCTGCTGGGTGCTCCAGCACACGCCGCGCACCAAGACTCCACTATTGCCCGAGTCGGTCACCTCACCACCACAAGTCAAACCGTAAGTGGTGATATTGGTCGCTGATGAAGTGGTCACTATAGGCAAATCTATTGGGGTACCCAAAACAATGTTGACCGGCTCCGTCCTGTTGGAATAGTACATATAACCCCATCCGGGTCTCAATTCATCAATTCCTCCGAACCATCCAAATCCTGTTGCATATTCGGAATACCCCCAAAAAGATTGAATCACATCGTCATTCATGGGTACAAAATCTCCAAATGCAACCTCTAAATCTATAGACTCAGCATACGGATAGCCTATCCAGTTCCAGCCTGGACGCAATAAGATTGTAACTTCCTGGGCCTTCAAGCCCGTGCTTGCCGCCATCATGGCGAACAAGCTCACTAAAATGATAAATACTTTTTTCATAACGGATAATTTTAAGAATTGATATTTCAGAGTCCAAAAATACAAAAAAATAATACTTACAACAAATTTCCAAAAAAAGTTCGCTGCAGTAGGGAGTGGAGCACAATGTGATAGATAGTAAGATGTTGCATAGCTTATTTACAGTTAGCGAATGACGCATTCCTTCCGAGTAGCGACGCCCCGTGTCGAAGACACGACCTCCTATATACCCCACACGGCAGAGTGTGGGGCTCGACACACTAGCCATAGTGGCCTGCGTGCCGGTGGCTCGCCACATCACACACATCTGTAGCGTGCCTCCAGCACGCCCTGCCTAGTCTACAGTCTGGTAAACCCCACACAGCAGAGCTGTATGGGGTAAATAGAATACCGTGCCTTCGGCACGAGGCTGCCGCGAAAAAGTTGCCGAGCGGGGCTGGGTAGCCTGCTGTCGCAGGCGCCCCGCCCGCCAACTTTTTCGCCCGTGCCCGTAACGGAACAAAAGTTAGTTCTCTCGAACAGGGCGCACAGTGAACCCGTAGCCGCGGTAGTTGCTGTACATATTGTAGTAGCCCGAACTGAAGTAGAAGTACCACGCGTAGTCCGAGCCGACCGTATTGAGCGAACTCGACCAGTAGTTGCCCCAGTCGCCGGCGTCGTCGAGCTCATCGTCCCGACGGAGGCCAGCGGCGGGCAGGAAGAGACTGTTGCCGTTGCTCGCGGTGAAGAGTCTGCCGTTCACGCCGTTCTGCTGTGTCCAGGAAACGGTCGTGTTGTTGTAGAGCTCTTGGAACTCTTCCTTCGTGGGCATACGCCAGTTTCCACCCCAGTTGGCAGCTGCCGCGTCATCCTCGGGCAACAAGGTGGTCAAGCCGTCGCCTTCAGTGTATTTGGTCAGGTTGCTGCCGTCGTAATGCTGATAGGTGTCCCAGTTATAGACGCTCTTCGGCGTGGTCTCGCCCCAGGCGAAGTAGTCGCCGTAGCCCTCGGGCGTGTCGGCACCCACATTACAGGTGGCCCACAGCAGGCCGCTCGGCAGGCCGAGGTCGACATAGGCATGGTCGAAGTTCGCTACCAAGTTCCTGTCGCCTGTCACCGTAAAGGAGTAAGTGGCATCTGTTGAAACCACTTCGCCATCCTCCGTCCAATGAGTAAAGGCATAGCCTTCGTTGGGTGTAGCTGTGAGTGTACAGATTGAGCCCGGCTCATAGGGGCCGTCGCCTGAAACATTTCCTTTATCGCTCGGACTGACCGAAACACTTATCGTATAACTCTGCACACGCACTGCTCGGACAGAATGTCCATAGAAGCGGTATCTCTGGCTTGTACAACTGGCACTGCTCCGACTAAAAGACATACACCTCGCTTGGTACGGGTAACTCGTGCCGAGTGAACTCGACCAGCAATAATTGCTGGAACCTATACTACTGTTGGAGCTACCGTTGATGCTACCCGCAGCGGGCATGAAGACACTGTTGCCGTTAGCTGCCGTGAAAGCTCTGCCATTTACACCGTTCTTCGTTGTCCAAGTATTGGTCGTATTGTCAAATAGCTCTTGCCATTCCTCTTGGGTAGGCATACGCCATTCATAGCCCCAGTTGGCCGTGGCTGCATCGTCCACAGCCAACAGCGTGGTCAGGTTGTCGATGAAGCCATTGTAACCATAACTGGAGTTGTTGCAGTATTTTGTGAGTGTGCCGGAGGTGCCATGGCAGTACCGGTAAGTACTCCAGCTGTAATAATCCCTCGGTTGGGTCTCACCCCAAGCAAAGTAGTCGCCGTAATCTTCAGGATTATCAG
>JAEETL010000034.1 GCA_016290325.1 Muribaculaceae bacterium | reverse complement strand
AAAAAAGGGCAAGTGAGCTACAGCGCGCCGCTACAACCTCGTTACCCTTGCTCCGGTCAAGGCCTGGGGGATTGGGAGGGAGCTGGCCGTGTAGGACTTACCCGGCTGCAAAGGTACTGCTTTTTCCCAAACCGACAACTATTTTTTGGATTTTTATTTTATCATCAATTATAACCAATTGATACACAACAAACTCCATCGGGTGATATTATACCCGATTGGCAAGAGAATCGATGGGTTAGAGATGGAACAGGTTGATGGCGTTGCGGTCGGTAGTAGCGCTGACGATCTCAGGGCTCACGCCCATGGAGGCAGCAACAAAGTCGTTAACCAGAGGGATATAGGCACTCTCGTTGCGCTTGCCACGATAAGGAACAGGTGCCAGATAAGGGGCATCGGTCTCGAGCAACAGGCGGTCCAGGCCGATAGCTGGCAATACTTGTGACACGGTGCTTTTCTTGAAGGTGACGACCCCATTAACGCCAAAATAGAAGTCACCACGCTTGCGTATGCGCTCCACATCGGCCTCAGTGCCGGCAAAACAATGGAACACGCCCTGTGGAACGGGGCAGTCCAAGTTGTCCATGATGTCGAGGATGTCATCAAGGCCATCGCGGCAATGGATAATGAACGGTACACCTAATTCATTGCACCAGTGAAGCTGGATGTCTAGCGCATGATGCTGTTGCTCGCGCCATGTCTTGTCCCAGTACATGTCAATGCCAATTTCGCCCACCGCAACAACATGATGCTGGTCTAGCAGCGGTCTCAACTGCTCAAGTTCTGACATATAATCGCCGTTCACCTCCTCGGGGTGCAGCCCTAATGCCAGTGAGATATAATCGGGATAACGCTCATGCAGGGCCACCTGCAATGGCACACTCGCCAGATTCTCACCAGGCAATACGATGTGGCTCACACCCGCTTCGCGGGCACGCTGAACAACGGCATCGCGGTCCTCATCAAAGGCGTCGCAATAGATATGGCTATGGCTGTCAATCAATTTTGATCACGATTTAAAGGTTTACTTGCTGCGACCTGCCAAGCGGTTGGCCAGATCAATGAAAGCCTGCTTGTCCTCATCGCTTATTTTCACGCGGTTGAACGATTCAACAGCCCGAGCATTATATTCGGCAATGACATCTTGAGCCAGTTGGCGAACACCTAGCCGCTCATACAGGGCCGTAACGGCGGGCACCTTATCGTCGCGCGTAGTGTAGGGGTCGTTAAGCCAGTGACGCAACTCGTCGGCATCATCACCTGTGGCGAGCCGCATGGCGTTGATGAGCAGGAATGTCTTCTTGTTGTTCATGATATCACCGCCAATCTCCTTGCCAAAGGTCTTGGGGTCACCCCACACGTCAAGCAGGTCGTCTTGCAGTTGGAAAGCCAGTCCCATATTCACACCAGCTTCATACAGGGTGTCGCAGTCCTCTTCGGTCCCATCGGCCAACAAAGCTCCAGTCTTGAGGGCACAGCCGAGCAGCACCGATGTTTTCAAGCGTATCATGTTGATGTATTCATCGACAGTTACGTCATTGCGATCCTCAAAATCCATATCCCATTGCTGACCCTCATAGATCTCGATGGCGGTCTTGTTGAACAAATCCATCACAGCCTTGTTCCCGGTACGGGCAATGAACTGGGTGGCCAAGGTAAGCATTGTGTCGCCGCTCAGGATAGCTGTGTTGCTGTTCCAGCGACGATGTACGGTTGGTTTGCCTCGACGCACATCGGCGTTATCCATCACGTCGTCGTGTAAGAGCGTGAAATTGTGAAACATCTCAACGCCCAACGCTGCATCTAGAGCGATATCTTCCTCACCACCAAGCGCATCACACGCCATAAGGACAAGGACGGGGCGCACTCGCTTGCCGCCCAGTGCCATGTGATAGGCGATGGGTTCATACAACTGGCTAGGCTGTTCGGGATAAGGGATAGCGGCAATCGCCTGATTAACGGTATCGAGATAGGTTTGGAACGTCTTCATTTTTTATAGTCATTTTTATATTTCACAATCACTTCACTCCTTTTTCAGAGCCGCCTGATAAGCTTTTTCAAAGGTGGTAAAATCCTCTGGAGAATAGATGCCGCGCAATTCTGCGATACGGGCATTGATGTCGGCCATGTCAGCATCGGGCTTATTCGCGTCATCGGCGAGGGCCACCCCCAGTGCGGCTGGGCGCGAGGCCTGGGCATAAACCCGCATCTGCTCATGTAGCGACAATTTATCAACCGTGGCCTGCAACGTGCTGTCAAAGACCTCCACGTGGCGGTCATAGCCAAATGTGTAGCACAGCCAGTGAATCAGCGACAAGTGGTCGGCGGCCGAGTCCGGCTCATCCTCTTGACGCATGAGTACCTCAATCATCGTTTGGCACTTACGCTGAGCCAATTCGGTGGGTGACAGCACAATGACATTAGCAGCCTGGAACAGCGAGTCACGGCCATCGGCCAGCAACGGCTCGGTAAAAGCCCGGTTGGCCGCCTTGATCTCCCATGGCCACGTCAGGCTATCGTCGCGCAAGGCGTTAAACCGCTGCACCACTTGACGCATCGCCACCGTGTCGCCCCAGGCCTTCATAAACTCGCGGCCCAGTGCGTCGCCCCGCTTTGTCGCCTCGCTGCATGCGGTGAGCAACAGCATCATGGCAAGCATCAATATCGGTAGTTTTCTCATTTCTTTTCTTCGGGAAATATGGATAGATACAGCATCTTGTCTTTTTCTTTCAAATAAGCGCGGAAAGCCTCGTCAAAGGCTCGCACCGCAGCCGAGTCACGTTTTAGGGCATACGCGCTCTGCTTAGCCTTGGCATCCATCACAGCGCGCTCCATCGCCAGGGTGTCGGTGTGGTCAACCGCAACCAACGCTGCCGCCGACCTCATGCCGCTGTCACGCGCCTCGGCATCAAGTGGCGATTTCTTTTCGCCACAACCCGTCAGCAGCAATATCGCGACAACCAATAATTGCACCAAGTGTTTCATGTCATTCATCATGTTATGGCACAAAATTACAAATATTTGAAATAATTCTAACGTATATAGCCACTTTTTTAGCATTTTTCAGTATATTTGGCCTGTTATTCATTTACTCAATTCTTTCAGTTATGGACAATCTTGAATTATTTAAGTTAATCGGACTTGAGGAGCAGGATGCCAACATGGCCATGGAAGTGTTCTGCCAAGAATATAGTGCGATTACAGGTACCCCAGAAGATGAAGTGTTGAGCGCCTTGAGTCTGCCCGAAGACCTTGAGGAGCCCGTAATCAATGATGAGGACCCTGTGAAAACCCCATATTCTATCAATTTCTTGCAATCGTTTAAAAACCTTGTCACGAAATGGTTCAGAGAAGAAGAGTTGCCTCTTGCCAAACGCATCTCAAGGATGATCTCTAACTCTATATCTGATATCGAGCCCGTGAGTGAATTCGTGAAAATCGCAGCTCACGTTTACGGTAATCGTGATGACTCGATTCTCCCTGAGCAATGGCAATGCTTGGGAAATGAATTCAACGGCATCAAACTTGACGATGACAAGTCGGGACTGCAGGCGATGCTGTACAAGCGAGATGATGAAAAAGTGTCACGGTATGTGTATGCCATCGCCGGAACACGAAATGCCAAGGACTGGCTCACCAATTTGGGGCAGGTTGTAGGCTTCAGCGACCAGCATGATCGCGCTGCCGAGGCTGCCGAGCAGCTGGTTAAAGAACTCGGCCAAGAGAACCTGAAAATGGTAGGACATTCCAAGGGTGGTGGCCAAGCGGCCTATTGCTCATTGCGCACCGGTTGCGATGCCATCACATTCAATCCCGCTGGCCTGGGGCTCTACCGTTTTAACCTGAAGGACTGGATTTCACCGCGTATCGACTCTTTTGTCATGACCACCGACCCGCTTAACATCTTCCAACTGGCGGCCCAACTCATCGCCATCGATATCACGGCCGACGGCTCGGTACACTACGTCAAGCCCACCGAAGATATGCCCGTCAACATTGACACCACCCACGGCATGAATGCCTTCCTGCACATTCTGGAAACTCACTTCAGTAACAGCTCCAACTGACACTTATTGTGCCCACAGGCACTAGCCCAGATAGAGCGCTAAACCCATGTCGCCGTTATCTGTTGTGATAAAAATGAGTCATAGCAAGTATGTTTTTTTTGTTTCTCATTATTTTTGACTACTTTTGTGGGCAAATAATCAACATTAAACAAAAATAATGACTTGCAAAAAGATTACGATTGCCATTGACGGACATTCGTCAACGGGTAAAAGCACAATGGCTAAGACGCTAGCAAAGCGCATTGGCTACGCATACGTTGATACGGGTGCGATGTACAGGGCTGTGACGCTGTTCGCCCTTCGCAACAAGCTCATCAAGGGCAATAAGGTCGATGAGAAAGCGCTTAAGGAGCACCTCAAGCGCGGCGACATCGCCATCACCTTCCGCCCCACCAAGGACGGTAAGAGCGTGACTGTCCTCAACGGCCGCAACGTGGAGCGATACATCCGCTCGATGCGCGTGAGCAACGTGGTGAGCATCATCGCCGCCATTGGCTTCGTGCGCAAGGAGATGGTCAAGCAGCAGCAAGCCATGGGCAAGGACAAGGGCCTGGTCATGGATGGCCGCGACATCGGCACAGTAGTGTTCCCCGATGCCGAGATGAAGGTCTTTGCCACCGCAAGCCCCGAGGTGAGAGCCCAGCGACGCTTTGACGAGCTGCGTGCCAAGGGAGACACGACCACCACGTTTGAGGAGGTGCTGGCCAATGTAAATGAACGCGACCGCATCGATAGCACCCGTGAGGAAAGCCCATTAAGACAGGCCGAGGATGCCGTGGTGCTCGACAACTCCCACATGACCTTCGCCGAACAGGACGAGTGGCTGTACCAGCTTTACCTGAGTAGAGCCACCATTTGACCGCTAAAGGACTATAAGGCGTTTATCTGTCAATCAGGGTGTTGATATGGCTATCATCGAGATCGATAAAGGTTCGGGATTCTGTTTCGGAGTGACCACTGCCATCAGCAAGGCCGAGGAGGAGCTCAACAAGAGCGGGCACCTCTACTGCCTGGGTGACATCGTGCACAACACTGCCGAGGTAGACCGTCTCGCCAGTCGAGGCCTCGAGACCATCACACATGAGCAATTAGAGCAGCTGCACGACGTGAAAGTGCTGCTGCGGGCCCATGGAGAGCCACCTGAGACTTACGAGACCGCTCGCCGCAACCGCATCGAGATCATCGATGCCACCTGCCCTGTGGTCCTCAAACTGCAACAGCGCATCAACACTGCCTATAACACCCCCGACCCCGCCAACGCGCCACAAATCGTCATCTACGGCAAGCGAGGGCACGCCGAGGTGCTGGGACTCGTGGGACAGACCCAAGGTCGCGCGACCGTCATCGAGAATATTGACGAGATTGACAAAATAGACTACTCTCGCGACATCCACCTCTACTCCCAAACCACCAAGAGTGTGCAGGAATTCCAGCACATCGTCGAGGAAATCAAGCAGCGCGTGCAACCAGGAGTGGTTTTCCGCAGTTTTGACACCATCTGCCGCTCGGTGGCCAACCGCATCCCGCAAATCCGCGAGTTTGCCCGTCAACACGAGCTCATCCTGTTTGTTAGCGGGGCCAAGAGCAGCAACGGGCGCATCCTTTTCGCCGAGTGCTTGGACGCTAACCCTGACTCCCACCTAGTAAGCAGCGAGGAAGATATCGACCCCGCCTGGCTTGTGGGAAAGGAACGCATCGGCATCTGCGGCGCCACGTCAACCCCCCGCTGGCTCATGCAGCGCGTGAGCGACACCGTTCAACAACTCATCGACACCAACCACAGCACAAAAACGAATAATAGCATATGACCAAAAAGAACCTTATCATAGTCATCGTGTTGCTTGCGCTCATCGACCTCGTCGCGGCAGGATGGTATACATCCCGAAGCATCGAGGCTGGCAACGGGAGCCAAAACTTCTTTGACCAACGTGACTCCACCGAGGCCATTGCCATGGCCGATACCGTGACCAGCGCTTCACAAGCCGATGAATTTGATAAACTGCAGCACAATACCTATTATTTCATCTCCAACACACCCGCTGTGGCCGGCAATAACAACTCCTGTTACACCAGCATCAAGCACGTGAAGGTGAAATGGCCCAAGAAAGTGAATGGTGACGAAGAGTTAACCGAACTCAACAAGGAACTCATCAAGACAGCCTTCAACAATAGCCAGTCACAGCTCAAGGATGCGCGTTACACCTATCTGAATACTCCCGTGTTCAACAAGTCGGTCGGTGACGATTACCGCACGCTCGTCAAGGCGCCCACCATCTATCCGACTTATGGAAACGTCAACCAGGTCCTGGTTTATCCTTACATGACCTCACAGCGGCTGCTCGTTATGGAGGTCGACAAGGTCGAGTATGACGGCACTTCAACCGACAAATCCAGCATCTTTGTCCACTATGACCGCCAGAATGGACGAGTTCTCTCGCGCATGAATATCCTGCAGGCCGACGCCACGCTGGAAAACAAGTTGCTTAAAATCATCAACAAGAAAATCGATGACTTGAACAGGGGTCGGAGCGAGGAGCGCAGGCTGCAACACGCATTGAACGTGCCTGCCGAAATCTGCTGCGGCAAGAAGGGAATCACGTTCCTCTTCAAGCATGGATCAATCTCTGACAGCAACATCGAGATACAGGTCGATTACGACAAACTGGAGCCCTTCCTCACCCAGGAGTTCAAGAAGTTGCAAGCCAACAACGAGGGATTCAAAATCTTTGATGACGACATCAAACCCGAGCCCATCAATAGCCGCAGCTATGAAGTAAAAAAGGCTACTCCTGCACCAGTCAAACAAGAGCCAGTAGTCAAAAAGAAGAAAAGATCATACTACAACAAGTACAATAATGGCTACAGAAACTCCTACAAGCATGGTTACAAGAGGGGTTACAGGAAAAAAGGCTATTATAATCAACAGGGTGACAGTACCGTCAAGCCAACACAAACCACGAAGAGGAGATATAGCGGGGCAAAGCGTAGATCTGGACGTTACGGTTACGCTGGTCAGCGGCGTTCGAGCCATCGCCGACGGTAAGCCCTTTGGCTTCCAGCGCATTGCGCATGGTGGATAAGGCCAACTCAGGATCGTTGTTTTTCTCGCTCAGGTGGCATAGGAACACGTTGCGCAAGCCCTCGTGGTAATGATCGGCAACAAATTGCGCCGCCACAGTGTTTTCCAGATGACCGTCGTCTTTTTTCACGCGGTCCTTGAGGAACTCGGCATACCCGCCTTCCTCAAGTTTCTTCAAGTCATAGTCACACTCAATCATCAGGTAGTTGGCGCGACTCATGTAGTAGGCGGCGCGCTCGGTGATCGAACCCATGTCCGACCCCACGACAAAGCGCTCGCCCTCATACTCGATGCTAAACCCCACGCTCTTGACGTCGTGCTTAGTCTCAAAGGCCGTAATCTCCATATCCAAGATCCTGAACGGGATTTCCTTGAAGATGGGCACATGGTGGTCGCGGATGCGGCTTGAGATGCGGCAACGCTGCAGCATCTGAGCCATCACGCCCATCGTGCAGTAAACGCTGCAATGGCATCGGTTAATAGCAGGATACAGGCAGCACATGTGGTCGTGGTGGGCATGTGTAAGCAGCACACCCTTGACCATGTCGGGGCTCACGCCATTACGCTCCAGCTCGGCAAACGCCTCGTCAAGCGTGAGGGCCGACTGTTTCTCGGGGTTCTTTTTCTTGCGGTGATACTTCACCGGCTCCCTGATGCCAGCATCAATGAGGACTCCGCCGCGGGGAGTGCCCAGGTAGGCGCAGTTGCCGCTGCTACCGCTGCCAAAACTGATAAAACACAGTCCCTTGCCAACGCCAGCATAACGCGGTTTTTCTTCCTTTTCAGTAGTCGACGGCTCTACATGTGGCGTATCGTCGCCATCCACGTCAAACGCGATCTTCAACGGGCGGCCGTCGTTGGTGTATCCTTTATATTTGTGTCCAGCCATGAGTGGGTAGATTTCAATGGTATAGCAGGAAAATGGTGGGTATCTTGTGATAGTCATAGTGGCTTTGCCGCCACTCCCCTATCGTGCGCGTAATGATGCGCTGGTTCTCGCCCGTAATGTCGCTCGCCACACACAACCGCATCCCTGCTGGCAACAACTTGGCCAACTCGGCGATGAGCTGGTTGTTGCGGTAGGGCGCCTCAATAAAGATCTGCGTTTGTCGCTCTCGCTCGATGCGACGGGTCATTTCCTTGAGGCGCGCTTGACGTGCCTGGGCTTCCACTGGCAGGTAGCCAACAAAAGAGAAACTCTGGCCGTTGAAGCCCGACGCCATCAAGCTCATCAGGATGCTCGACGGGCCCACCAGCGGGAATACCATGTAACCCTTGCGCTGAGCGATGCCCACGAGGTCGGCACCCGGGTCGGCGACAGCGGGACAACCCGCGTCGCTGATCAGGCCTACGGCCTCGCCGCGCCCGATGGGTTCAAGCATTGCCTCTAGAGCGGCAGTGTCCTTGAGGTCAGTGTGTTCGTTAAGTTCACTGAACGTTAGGCTGTCAATGTCAATATTACGGTCACATTTCTTGAGAAAACGGCGTGCTGAGCGCAGGCTTTCGACCACAAAATAACTGATCTGACCCACAACCTCGAGGTTGTAAGCCGGCAACACCCTATCCAGCGGGCCATCGCTTAACTGGGAGGGAATCAGGTATAAACCAGCGTTTAATGCCATCTCCTGCTTGATTACAATTTGCAAAGTTAAGTATTTTTCTCCAACCATGTCTCATTTCGACCCTACTTATTACACCAAATAATCTATAAAAAACAGTGCAAATCCATTTCATCAGCATTTAATAATCGTATGCGTCATCACCCGGTTCTATTCATGGCCAATTCACGATAATTCACGAAAAATGGGCTGCAATATTGCTGATATAATTAATTTCAATTATCTTTGCATGTTGCAAACCATCCAAAATGAGTTTAAAAAAAGGACAAATACAGCAAGCTAGGGCGTTACAGGAAAACGATATCACCCAATGCGTCAATACATTGAATAATGGTGGGCTGATACTATATCCCACCGACACGGTGTGGGGCATCGGCTGTGATGCGACCAATGCCGAGGCCGTCAAGCGCGTTTATCAGCTCAAGCAGCGCGACGACAGCAAGGCGCTCATCGTACTCATCGACAACGCCGACCACCTGGACCACTATGTGGTGGATGTACCCGCCATCGCCCGCGAACTTATCGACGTCGCCGTCAAACCCCTCACCATCATCTATGAGGGAGCCTATAATCTCGCCCCCAACCTGCTGGGAGACGAGGACAGTGTGGGCATACGCATCCCTAACGACGAGTTTTGCCACCAGCTGTGCGAGCGTTTTGGCAAGCCTATCGTATCGACATCGGCCAACGTGAGCGGCGAGCCCACGGCTAAAACCTTTGCCGACATCGTTCCCGCCATCGTCAACGGAGTGGACTATGCGGTCCATTACCGCCGTGATGACACCACGCCCCACCACCCGTCAAACATCATCCTGTTGAGTCGCGACGGCACGTTTAAAATCATCAGATAACATTAATAAGTAAATTATGAGAATAAGGCTTGACATCAACAACAAGGCTCACCGGCAGCGCATCAAGTATGTGGTGAGCGACTTTGTGATGTCTTGTCTCGCATGGTTCACCTATAACATTGTGCGCTACCAGATGGGCAATGTCGTGGGATATGACCACCTGACGAGTTACCTGACGAGCAAAATTGTGGTCCTGGGCCAAATCGCCTTCCCGCTAATGATGATGGTGACCTATGCCTTCAGCGGCTATTATAATGAGGTGTGCCGCAAATCGCGCATCCAGGAGTTGCTTACGACAGCCGCCAGTGCAGGAATCAACACGCTGTTGATTTTCTTCGTGGCGCTCATCAATGATGTGATTGGCGTCAGGGGCAGTGACTATGAGATGATCTTCATCCTGTGGGCTCTGTTGTTTGGCTTTGTCTATCTCATGCGCTTTATCATCACCAACAACGCGATTAAGCGCATCAAGTCTCACCGCTGGACATTCCCCACGCTCATCATCGGCAACGGGTCAGCAGCTCTCGCCTTTGCTGAAAAGCTGAACAAGATGCGCTACTCGACTGGTTATGACATCAAGGGATTTGTCAACATACCCGGTGAAAACCCCGTCAAGGGCAATCCGCTACCATGCTATGAACTGGATGACATCAAGGAGGTGTGTGAAGAGGAAGGCATTTGGGAGCTTATCGTTGTTCCCACGCGGGATGACTTTCACCAGACCATGGGTGCCATCAACCGCCTGTTCGCCTTGGGCTTGCCCATTAAGATCTCGCCCGAGCGCTTCAACATGATGCAGTCCCAGGTGCGTATCTCCGACATCTACGGAGAGCCGCTGGTCAACATCTCTCGCAGCAGCATGAGCGACAGCGGCAAGAACATCAAGCGCGCCCTCGACATCGTCGTATCAGCCATCGCCCTGGTTGCGCTCATCCCCGTCTATGCGGCGGTGGGCATCACCATTAAGCTCACGAGCCCAGGGCCCATATTCTACCTGCAACGTCGCATCGGCTTCCACAACAAGCCTTTCAATATCATCAAGTTCCGCTCGATGGTACAAGACGCTGAGGCTGCCGGCAAACCGCAACTCTCCTCGGACAACGACCCGCGCATCACGCCTTTTGGCCGTTTCATGCGCAAGTACCGCATCGACGAGTTGCCCCAGTTCTGGAACGTGCTTAAAGGAGACATGTCAATTGTGGGCCCACGCCCCGAACGCAAGCACTACATCGACCTCATCACCGAGCGTGTGCCTGCCTATGCCCTGCTCCACCAGGTGCGTCCCGGCATCACCTCGATGGGAATGGTCAAGTTTGGTTATGCCAAGAATGTCGATGAGATGGTAGAGCGTGTCAAGTATGACTTGATGTACCTTGACAACATGTCGTTGCTCAACGACCTGAAGATCCTTATTTATACAATTAAAATCGTCTTTACCGGGCGCGGAATGTAATGGCACGACAAACCGCGACACAGGACTCAGCCAAAATGGCGGCCAACGAGAGGGACGGATGGTGGAAACGCCTGATTTTATGGCGTGAGAAACACATTCCCGACAAGACTTTCGTCGTGTTGCTGGCCCTTATCGTGGGCATCGCGGCAGGATTGGCAGCCGTGCTGCTCAAGACGCTCATCGCCCTGATTGCGGGCTTTCTCACGAGCCGCTTCAACATCGAGCAGGGCAACTTGCTCTACCTCGTTTTCCCTGCTATCGGTATCCTGCTGGCGAGCCTGTATGTCTATTATATCGCCCGTGAGCCTATCTCCCATGGTGTGACCCGCGTGCTTTATGCCCTGGCGTTGAAAAAGAGCCGGCTAAAGATCCATAACATGTATTCGTCACTCATCGCGTCGTCGGTGACCATCGGCTTTGGTGGATCGGTCGGTGCCGAGGGTCCTATCGTGTTCACCGGCGCGGCCATCGGCAGCAATCTGGGCCAAGCCTTCAGGCTATCGCCCCAAACGCTCGCCATGCTCGTGGCCTGTGGTGCCGCGGCAGGTATCGCAGGCATCTTCAAGGCCCCCATTGCAGGCCTGCTGTTCACCATCGAGGTGCTGATGATTGACCTCACTGCCGGTGCAGCCATCCCGTTGATTGTCGCCTCGGTGGCTGGAGCGACGGTGTCCTATGTCTTCACGGGCTATAACGTCGAGTTTTTCTTCTCCCAAAGCGAGCCGTTTTTCGCTTCGCGCATCCCGTTCGTGCTGTTGCTCGGTGTCTTCTGCGGCTTTGTCTCGCTCTATTTCATCAACCTCATTGACCGCATCGAGGGGCGTTTCAAGCGCCTTAGGAACCGCTGGGTGCGATTTGCTGTGGGAGGTCTCACTTTGAGCGTTCTCATCTTCCTGATGCCTCCGCTCTACGGTGAAGGTTTTGAAGGCATCACTCGACTCATCAACGGCGATGTGACCGGCATTTTCAATAACAGCTTGTTCTATGGCTATCGCGATAACACGCTAGCGGTACTGCTATTCCTGTTTGCTCTTGGTGCCTTCAAGGTGTTTGCCACGGCGGCCACCAATGGCGGCGGCGGTGTGGGAGGAACTTTCGCGCCATCGCTGTTTGTAGGTTGCATGGCCGGCGTGTTTTTCGCCTATCTGTTCAACCATCTGGGCATCATCGATACCGAGACGCCTCTCAGCATCAAGAACTTTGCCCTGATGGGCATGGCGGGCGTCATGGCTGGCGTCATGCACGCCCCACTGATGGCCATCTTCTTAACGGCCGAGATGACGGGCGGCTATGACCTGTTCCTGCCTCTGCTCATTGTGTCGGCTAGCAGTTACGGCATTTGCCGCATCTTCACGCCCTATGGCATCTATTCACGACGCCTTGCTAAGCGCGGTGAGTTGCTCACCCACCAAAAGGACCGCTCAGTGCTCACGCTGCTCAAGATGGACAGTGTCATCGAAAAGGACTTTGCCGTTGTCCACCCCGACATGAGCCTTAAGGACATGGTTGATATCATTGCTCAAAGCCACCGCAACCTCTTCCCTGTCACCTCTGACGATGGCACACTCATTGGCGTTGTGCTGCTCGACGACATCCGCAACATCATGTTCCGCCCCGATTTGTATCGGCGCATCAATGTCGAGCGCTTCATGTCTAAACCACCGGCTAAAATCACTGTCGGCACACCCATGGAGCAAGTCATGAGGACCTTTGACGACACCGGAGCCTGGAACCTGCCCGTTGTCGACGAGGATGGCCGGTATGTGGGCTTCGTTTCCAAGAGTAAAATCTTCAACAGCTACCGCCAAGTATTGAAACACTACACATATGATTAACAATCTATTATTCATAATGAAGAAAGTACATATTTTTTTCTTGCTTGCAGTCTCATTACTGCCATTCACCACCTGGGCCTCTGAACAGACTGATAACAGCGACCCGATTCTCGTTGACTCGCTCGCAACAATTGGCGAGGAAACCGAACAGGCTATCAACATTGCCGACACGGTGACCGTTTATGCCAACGACACCGTACACACCGTACCAGCATCAGCACTCGAGGGGCGCCTACAATGTGTCTCTATAGGTCCTGATTCTTACAGAAGATATCTGGGCCCTGATTTCCATTTCCTGAAGAACACAACCAACCCAGCTGTCAAGCCCTACAAGTTCATGGACGACCAGACGTGGGTGGGCATCCCGCTGTTCGTGGCCGGCATGATCGCTAAGGGCGAGAAAGAGGCTTTCCGCCAGAATTACAATAATCCGAACACCAAGATTCGCCTCATCAAGTACAATTTCCATAGTGAAATCGACAACTACACCCAGTTCTCAGGCATCGTCCTGACCGCTGGCCTGAAAATGGCGGGTGTCGAGGGCCGCTCATCCTGGCCACGACTGTTTGCCTCGTCACTCGCTTCCTATGCTGTGATGGCTGCTTTTGTCAACGGCATCAAATACACCGCCAGCGAAATGCGTCCCGATGGCTCGACCCGCAACTCATGGCCCTCAGGGCACACGGCCACGGCCTTTGTCGGTGCAACTATCCTGCACAAGGAATATGGTCTGACGCGCTCGCCGTGGTACTCCGTCGCCGGCTATACGTTAGCCACTGGTACTGGCGTGATGCGCGTGCTTAACAACAGGCACTGGATCAGCGACGTGCTCTCGGGTGCAGGCATCGGTATTCTTTCCACCGAGCTCGCTTATGGCATCTGCGACCTGTTGTTCAAGGAGAAAGGCCTGCTGATGAATGACCTCGCCTACTACCCCGACCTGAGAGAGAATCCCACATTCTTTTCCATCTCGATGGGTATCGGCCTGGGCAACAAGAACCTGGTATTGCCCGAAATCAACTTTGAACTGCCCCAGGAACTGCTTGACGAGGGCGAGGATCCCGTGGTACACGTCACCGATGGCCCCTTGAGGCTGCAATTCCGCAGTGCGACGGCTGTGGGTGCCGAGGGTGCCTGGTTCTTCTGCCCCTATGTGGGTGTCGGAGGCCGCTTGCGCGTCAAGAGTACCCCCATCAAGGGGTGGAACCTGTTTGCCGAGAACGAGCACAAATCACTGAAAGAACTCATGACGAATCCCGACCTGCTGAACTCAATTGAATATATGGACCTCACCATTGAGAGCGACCACATCACCGAGTTTGCCGGTGACGCCGGGTTATACTTCAGCCTGCCGTTGTCCTCCCGATTTGCCATCGGGTCAAAGCTGCTGTTGGGTCGCAGCGTGATGGATGACCTCGACGTGACGGCCAAGATGGCAGGTAAACATCTGGACGTCAACTATGAATATGAAGGCGAGGACGATCCACTCTTCTTCAAGACCGATGAGGACGTGTCCTATGACTGGGACCTGATCAACGTTCATGCCTCCAACTCCCTGAAATTTGGCACAGGCCTGTCTTTCACCTACGCTTACAAGAACTCATTCTCCTGGCGCCTGTTCTGTGATTACGATTATGCCCAGAAGACCTATACCGCCTCCTACAGCCCGTTTGAATTCTTAGGCGCAATGTCCCCGGAATTCGCTATCGGGATGATCTTTGCTGGATGGAACATTACAGAGCCGTTGACCTCCAGCGTCAAGAAACACCTGCACCAGTGGGTCTTGGGCGGCTCTTTGTGTATCTCATTCTAAAAACGATGTTTTAAAAAAAAACATTAATCTCGATTGATATGATAAAAACACTTAAAAGATTGACCGTGACCTTAATGCTTGCCGTGACCACTGGCACCGCCTTGGCGCAGTACTACAGCGGCGAGCACACCTTTGACGGCGAGAACAAGCACGAGGCCTCGGTGTCGCTGACCACTGGCAAGAACATCATCACGGGACCCTGCATCGGCAACACCGTTCACTACAAGCACTACTTCAACGACCACTGGAGCGTGGACGGCGGTGCCAACCTGCAGTACACCAAGGGTTTGTATGGTTTTAAGGCCAAGGGTGAATACCACCTGAAGATCAGGTCATTCCACATGTTTGCCTCGGGTGAGTACATGTTCAACCATTACCACGAGTACAACACCAACGAGAACATCGGCAACATGTCGGTGAGGTTTGAGCGCGGCTACTGGGACATCACCCTGGGCGGCTCACTCATCAATTACAGCATGATGGGCGACCACTACACCGAGCCGCTGACGCTCACCTTCGGTGCCCACGCCACGCTGCGCCCTCGCACCCACGAATGGAACGTGGGTCTGCTGTTCCGCAACTATGACGACTTTTATTACGAGAACTGGAACATCAACTGGGGACTGGACTTCTATTACAAGTTCAATCCCAGATGGAAGATGTTCGGCGAGTTCAACATCCGCCCTGCCGGCTCGATGAGCCAGTTGGCAAGCAAATATGAGACAACAGGCAAAATTGGTTTAATTTATCGATGGAAATAACTGAGTTTATAGTTTCCTGTCCCTAGTTTCTAGTTGGGCAGCCGCAAACTAAAAACCGAAAAAACAACGAAATCATCATGAAAAAGTCAATATCATATATCCTTATGGCAACCGCTCTGCTGGCAGCAAGTGGATTATTCAGTTCTTGTGAGAAAGTGAGTCCCCAGGGCGTACTTCTGGGCAACACCAGTGTTGACGACCGCGTGAGGCAGTCACTGATTTATTACTCCTACCATGGCGCAGATTTGGACTGGGATCTTACTGACAGCATTGAGGAGTATTCATTCCTTGTCGGCAGCGACAGCCACGTCACCTTCGATCCAGGCCGACTGTATGAGATGATAGAAATCGGCATCGAAAACGATGACCTGTTCTATTGCCACCTGGGCGACATTGTAGACACCAAGCCTGAATACTATTCCAACACCCAATTTGCATTATATGATGCGACCAGGACATGGAAAGCCAAATACATTAAACCTCTCATTGATGAATACCACACGGCTGACGATGGAATGTATTTCGATAAAAGGATAACTCCTTCAACTAAGAATTACCTTAAACCCTGGGATGACTGGAATTTGCCATTTTACCCTGTCGTGGGCAACCATGATATCACCCACAACGGATGGTCCTTGTTCTGCGACCAATTCAAGACATCATTCTATGAGTTCACTGTCAAGATGGGCGATGAATATGATCGTTTCATCTTCTTGGACTCTGCCAACGGCACTTTGGGCAAATACCAGATAGAGAAAATCGAGGAGAATGCGTTACAACATGACAACAAAAAAATACGTCACACCTTCACTTTCACCCACACCAACATCTTCCGCCCGTCGCTTAACGAGTTTGCGTCGACCTATTGCCGCGAGGAACTGTATTACATCCTTGACAAACTGGCCGACTGGAAGACGACCATCGCATTCTGGGGACATGTCCATGCATGGGACGACCGCAACTTTGGTGACGTACGCCACATCACCATGCCGTCGATGAACTTTGTCGATCATCCTAACGGCGGTGATGACCTGATCGTGAGGGTTACCGTTTACAAGGATAACCGCGAACCCAAGGTTGAACCCGTCGGTCTCTATTGCAAGGAACGCAGCAGGCAGGAACTCATATCCGCTGGATATAACGTATCAACGTACTAAGCCTGACAATGGAACTGCCGAAAAACATCATTTTATCATGTCTGCAATCATGTTCATGGTTATCTTTGACTAAAAGTCAAAATAAATTTGGGTGATTGGGGATTTTGCTGTAACTTTGGCAGTTTGAAGAGAAAAAACCAAAAAATAATAACCTATAAAACCAGATCAAGTTATGTTTGACGAGAAACTATTACAGGAAGTGACCGCTAAGGCCAAGACGTGGCTCAGCGAGAGTTATGATGAGAAAACGCGCGCCGAGGTGCAGGCCATGCTTGACAATGAGGACAAAACCGAACTTGTGGAATCATTCTACAAGATTCTTGAGTTTGGTACTGGTGGTTTGCGCGGCATCATGGGTGCAGGCTGCAACCGCATGAATATCTACACCGTGGGCAGCGCCACTCAGGGTCTTGCCAACTACTTGAAAGAGGCGTTCAAGGACCTGCCTCAGATTTCGGTTGTCGTGGGCCACGACGTGCGCAACAACAGCCGCTTGTTTGCCGAGACTGTCGCCAACATCTTCAGTGCCAACGGCATCAAGGTGTACTTGTTTGAGGGTCCCCGCCCCACTCCCGAGGTTAGCTACGCCATCCGTCGCCTGGGTTGCCAGAGCGGTGTGAACATCACGGCTTCCCACAACCCCAAGATCTATAACGGCTACAAGGCCTATTGGGATGACGGTGCCCAGGTTGTTGCTCCTCACGACGTGAACATCATCAACCACGTGAATGCCATCGAGGACGTGCGCGACATCAAGTTCAACGGCAATCCCGACCTGATCCAGATCATCGGCGAGGACGTTGATGCCCCCTACATCGAGGACATCTATACCTTGTCGCTCAGCCCCGAGGTTAACAAGAAATACCACGACATGAAGATTGTCTATACCCCCATCCACGGCGTGGGCCGTTACATGGTGCCCCGCTCCATCGAGCGCTGGGGATTTGACAACATCATCCACGTGCCCGAGCAGGATGTGATGAGCGGCGACTTCCCCACCGTCGAGTCACCCAATCCCGAGACGCCCAGCGCCATGGCCCTGGCTATCAAGAAGGCTGAGGAAGTGGATGCCGACGTCGTGCTCGCCAGTGACCCCGACGCTGACCGCATCGGCCTGGTCATCAAGAACACCAAGGGCAAATATGAGCTCGTGAACGGAAACCAGATCCAGATCATCTTCCTTTACTACCTCATGGTGCGCAACCGCGAGTTGGGCCGCTTGACTGGCAACGAGTACATCGTTAAGACCATCGTGACCAGCGAGACCATCGCCAAGATTGCCCGCAAAGAAGGTATCAAGATGTTTGACTGCTTTACCGGCTTCAAGTGGATCGCTACCGTGATGCGCGAGATGGAAGGCAAGGGACGCTACCTGGGCGGTGGCGAGGAGAGCTACGGCTTCCTGCCCGAGACCTTCGCCCGCGATAAGGACTCTGTTTCGTCTATCCCCTTGATGTGTGAGATCGCCGCATGGGCTAAGGATAAGGGCATGACCCTGAACGACCTGTTCATCGACCTTTACATCAACTACGGCTACAGCAAGGAACGCGGCATCAGTGTCGTGCGTCCCGGCAAGAGCGGTGCCGACGAGATTGCCCAAATGATGGTTAACTTCCGCGAGAACCCGCAGAAGGAAATCGACGGCTCGCCTGTAGTGATCATCAAGGACTTCCAGAAACTCGAGCAGCGCGACATGCGCACCGGCGAGGTCACCAAGCTCGACATGCCCGTGACCAGCAACGTGCTGCAATACTTCACCGAGGACGGCACCAAGGTATCTATCCGTCCCTCGGGCACCGAGCCCAAGATCAAATTCTACATCGAGGTACATGACACCCTCGACAAGAAGGAGAACTACGACGCCAAGAACGAGTGGGCCGACCAGAAGATCGACCGCATCTGCCAGTCGCTGGGAATCGCGTAATTAGGCGTTAGGTGTTAGGTGCTAAAGCCTAATCAAAAAAAAAACCATTAAATAAAAACCAAATAACAAACAATTTTAAAAACAACAATTTATGTCTGAAAAGATTCAAACTTTAAGAGATTCTGCAGGAATGCGCTGGACGGCGCTACTGTTACTCGCTTTGGGTATGTTCTGCAGCTACATTTTCATGGACATCCTGTCGCCCATCAAGGACTTGATGGAATCAACCCGCGGCTGGAGTTCATCAGCTTTCGGTACCGAGGAAGGCGCTGAGGTATTCCTCAACGTGTTTGTGTTCTTCCTCATTTTTGCCGGTATCATCCTCGACAAGATGGGCGTGCGCTTCACGGCTGTCCTGTCGGGTGTCGTTATGCTCATCGGTGCCTGCATCAAGTGGTATGCCGTGTCCGATGCCTTTATCGGTACCGGACTGGAGCAGTGGTTCACCAATAACTTGAACTACATCCCTGGTTTTGAGGAACTGGATATCGCTCCCTTTACCGCCAGTATGCCTGCTAGCGCCAAGGTAGCCGCACTCGGTTTCATGATCTTTGGTTGTGGTGTCGAGATGGCCGGTATTACCGTGAGCCGTGGTATCGTTAAGTGGTTCAAGGGTCGTGAGATGGCTTTGGCTATGGGTAGCGAGATGGCTCTTGCCCGCCTGGGTGTAGCCACCTGTATGATCTTCTCGCCCTACTTTGCCAAGTTGGGCGGCAACATCAGCGTTAGCCGCGCCGTTGCCTTCGGTGTTGTGCTCATGTGCATCGCCCTTATCATGTTCATTGTTTACTTCTTCATGGACAGCAAGCTTGACAAGCAGACTGGCGAGGCCGAGGAGAAGGACGACCCGTTCAAGGTAAGCGACATCGGCAAGATTCTCACCAACAAGGGTTTCTGGATTGTATCGTTGCTGTGCGTACTTTACTACAGCGCCATCTTCCCCTTCCAGAAGTATGCCGTTAACATGCTGCAGTGTAACCTCACGTTCACCGAGGTTGACCCCAATTCGTTCTGGGCCAGCGAGAGTCTGACCATCTATCAGTACATCATTATGCTCGTTGTAGCCGCCACCGCCTTCATGAGCAACTTCATGAAGAACAAGGGTGCCAAGTACGGCTTGCTTATCGTTTCTATAGCCGCCCTCATCTGCTACTGCTACATGGGTTACATGCGCCAGAGCGCCGAGAGCGTCTTCGCCGTATTCCCCCTGCTGGCTGTAGGCATCACTCCCATCCTGGGCAACTATGTGGACCACAAGGGTAAAGCTGCTTCGATGCTCGTGCTGGGTTCGTTGCTGCTCATCGCTTGCCACTTGACCTTTGCCTTCATCCTGCCCATGTTCAAGGGTAGCACGGCAGCCGGTTTCATCGTGGCTTATCTGACCATCCTGGTGCTGGGAGCGTCGTTCTCACTCGTTCCCGCCGCCCTGTGGCCCAGTGTTCCCAAACTGGTGGATGCCAAGATTATCGGTAGCGCTTACGCTCTGATCTTCTGGATTCAGAACATCGGTCTGTGGCTCTTCCCGATGGCCATTGGCAAGGTGCTTGACAGAACCAATCCTGGAATCACCGACCCGACCCAGTACAACTACACCTGGCCGCTCGTGATGCTGGCTTGCTTGGGTATTGCCGCTCTGCTCTTCGGTCTCTACCTCAAGGTGGTTGACCGCCAGAAGCACCTCGGCCTCGAGGAGCCCAACATCAAGCCTGAGGCTTAATCAGCTGTTAGAGATTAATAAGGACTTTAGGGACCTTAAGGACATTAAAGACTTTAAGGTCCCTAAATCTTACAATTCAGAGAAAACTTGAGACTGTGTCATAATTGTTCGACCGAAAAACGAACCGCTCTTACGAGCGGGAAATTAAAACAAATTTTGTATTAATTTCCCGTGCGTAGCACGGTTAAACATTGCGACGATGAATTACGACACACCCTCTACAGATTCAATACAATTCACATGAGAGAGAAAGTGCGAGAAGCGATTGCTACTAAAGACTGGGCACGATGGACCGTGCTCGCCATTGTATCCTTCACCATGATGGCAGGCTATATCGTCGCCAAGGAGATGTCCCCGTTGCAGTTCATGCTTGAGAAAGCCGTCGGCGACGGCGGCATGGGGTGGACCAGTGGCGAGTTTGGCATCTTTGCCGGCTCCCGAGGCTTCTTCAACGTGTTCCTGCTGATGCTCTTTGTGGGCGGCGTCATCCTTGACAAGATGGGAGTGCGCTTCACGGGCATTCTCTCGTGTGTACTCATGCTAGCCGGTTCGGCGGCTGTATATGGCGCCATCACGTTCACCTCGCCCGACCCGGTCATGACCGTCATCGGGCTAGGCACCATCAAGCGCCAAGTCGCGCTTGCCGCACTGGGATTCGCCTTCTTTGGCATCGGATATGAGATGTGCGGCATCACCGTTTCCAAGGTCGTCGTGCGTTGGTTCTCGGGCAAGGAGATGGCGTTGGCCATGGGCCTGCAAGTAGCCATGGCACGATTAGGCACCGCATTGGCATTGGGATTCAGCCCCATCATCGCCTTGAAGTGGGGCTTACCCCGTCCCATCCTCATCGGCGTCTTCTGCGTGGGTGTGGGCCTCATCGCTTATCTCTACTACTGCACGATGGACCGTCGCCTTGACAAGGAACAGGGCAAACAGATTTCTGATCAAACCAACGACGAGCAGTTCCATTTCACCGACATGCTCCTCACCATCAAAAATCCGGGTTTTTGGCTCATCACCCTGCTATGCCTGTTCTACTATTCGGCACTCTACCCCTTCCTGGACTTCGCCACCAAGTTGATGATCTCCAAGTATGGCGTCAATGCCGAGCTTGCCGGACTCATTCCTGCCATCCTCCCGTTCACGTCAATCGTGCTTACTCCCCTCTTTGGTGCATGGTGCGACAAGCGCGGACGCAGTGCGACGATGATGGTCATCGGTAGCGTCATGCTGACCATCGTCCTCATCGTCTTTGCCATGCCCGGCAACTCCAGCGGACTTGCTGTGACCCTCATGTGCGTGCTGGGTATCGCCTTCTCGCTGCTGCCTGCCGCCCTATGGCCTGCCGTGCCCAAAATTGTGCCCATGAAGCAACTTGGAACCTCCTACTCCATTATCTATTACATCCAGAACATCGGCCTGATGCTCATCCCCGTGCTCATCGGCAAGGTACTCGAGCGCGACACCGTGGGCGAGCAGGTTGACTACACCCACTCGCTCATCATCTTCGCCATCATCGGCCTTGGTGCCATCATCACGGCAGCCCTGCTGCTCTGGCTTGACCGACGTCGCCACTACGGCCTGGAGGACCCGAACATCAACTCCTGAGCTTAATCAAATCATAATCATCATTCAAATATGAAAATCCAACAGTTGCTCGCAGGTGCACTCCTGATCTTGCTCTTTTTCACAAGTGTCCACCCTGCTCTCGCTCAAAACCAAAGACAAAACGCAATCGGTATGGAAGAAATCGTTCTTGACAACATCCTCGCTCGCACCAGCATCCGCTCCTATCAGGACCGCCCTGTGGAACAAGACAAAATCGAGAAATTGCTTCGCGCAGGCATGGCGGCACCATCGGCTGTCGATAAGCGACCGTGGCATTTTATCGTCGTTACCGACAAGCAAGTGCTTCAGGGCCTGGCCGAAGCCAACCCCAACGCTGGGATGGCAGCGCGTGCTCCGTTGGCCATCGTCGTTTGCGGTGACAAGAACAAGGCGCTGACGCGAGTCCCCGACTATTGGGTACAAGATGCGTCCGCAGCCACCGAGAACATCCTCATTGCCGCCCAGGGCATGGGTCTGGGAGCCGTCTGGACGGGTACCTATCCCGTGGCCGAGCGCGTCGAGAAAGTTGCGGCCGTGCTCAACCTGCCCGACCACATCATCCCCTTCTGCACCATCGTCATCGGCTATCCTGAGAAGCCTCAGGCGCCCAAGGACAAGTGGGACGAGGGCAACATCAGTTACAACACCTTTGGCGGCGCCAAGCCCGCAACGGTTGACCTCGAGCCTCAATTCCGCGAGTTTAACGTCAACGAGGACTTCCTGCTCAACCCATTCAACTACTTCACCCAACCCGGCGGACTGCTTGTATGTGCCGGTGACCGCACTAGCAGCAACGCGATGACCATCGGTTGGGGCGCACTGGGCACGTTGTGGGGCCACAAGACCAACACGGTGACGGTATATGTCGCCCAGGCCCGCTACACCCACGAGTTCATGGAGCGTTGTGACTATTTCACCATCATGACCTTCAAGGACATGAATGTGCTGCGTTACATGGGCACCAAGAGCGGACGTGACGGCGACAAAGCCGCCGCCCTGGGGCTGCATGTGGCCTACACTGAAAACGGTACCCCTTACTACGAGGAGGCTGAGTGCGTTATCGAGTGCAAAAAGATGTACTCGGGCACCTTTGATCCCGCCAACTTCAAGGACGAAGTGCCCAGCGAGTTTTACGACGGCTTCACTGCCGGCTACCACTCCTTCTACATCGGCAAGGTCGTCAAAGCCTTTAAGAAGGACTAGCTAACAGATTAAAGTTAATAGTTAATAGTTGATATACTAGATAATAAAGAATAGTTGCCGGGGCACATCCTCGACAACTATTTTAATATACTCTGATATCTGTTCACTATTCCCTATGGATGACGCTGCCGCTGGCTTGATGGGTGGCCAGGATGAGGATTTCGGCTACCTGCACGTGGGCGGGAGCGCTCACGGCATAATACACGCTCTCGGCGATGTCCTTACCCGTCAGCGGCTTGATGCCCTTATAAACATTATCGGCACGCTCCTTGTCGCCATGGAAACGGGTGACTGAGAAGTTGGTCTCGACCAGACCGGGTTTGATGTTGGTCACGCGCACACTCGTGTGGGCCACGTCGATGCGCAACCCGTCACTCAAAGCCTTCACAGCCGACTTAGTGGCGCAATACACGTTACCGCCAGCATAGGCGGCATCGCCTGCCACGCTACCGATATTCACCACATGACCGCGGTCACGTTCCACCATGCCAGGCACGATAAGACGTGTCATCGTCAGCAGACCCTTGATGTTGGTGTCAATCATCGTGTCCCAGTCATCATAGCTGCCGGTGTATTCGGGTTCCAGGCCCCATGCACCTCCGGCATTGTTGACCAACACGTCAATCTCCTGCCACTCGGCGGGCAAGCCCTTGATGGCTGCCGCAGCAGCCTCACGGTCACGCACGTCAAACGCCAACGTCAGCACCTCGGTGCCCGCTCCACGCAACTCAACAGCAAGCTTATCCAGCACTTCGACCCTGCGGCCAGTTATAATCACATTGTATCCATTCTCGGCAAATTTGCGCGCACAAGCCTCTCCAATGCCGCTTGTCGCACCCGTCACTAAAGCAATTTTCTTCATTTTTTCAGTTTTGGTTTGATTATTATCTTGCCAGCAAAGTTACAACATTCTCCCCATTCCAGCAAGATGCAACCGATAAACGTCACAACGCGATGAGGTGGTCAGCCAGATTGTTGGGAACAGTCACCATTTTGTCCAGCTTGGGCTCAAAAGGAGATTGATAACCATCACTTAATGTCGATTTCTTCACAACATATATCTTGGGTTCGAGCGAGCGATACTTAGGCATGCATTTGCCGATTCTCGCCCCCACGTAGGATGGATCACAGATGAGATAAAACTCGCCACCAAAGTAGTAACCGTTACCATAAGTGAGGCAATCAGTAAATCGAACCGCCGTGCATTCATGGTCAGGATATACGACGATTTGAACATCTAGACCCAACAACGAGCGCACCAGAAAAGCATACAGGATAGAGCGGTCCTCACAATCGTTATAGTCATAATAGAAGTTTTCCTCGATAAAGTAAATCTTTTCATGCCCATGGTATTCCTGATCGTTCTCATAAGCGAACACATTTTGAACAAAATGCAACAAGGCATTGGCCGCTTCACATTGCGACATGTCCTCGATCTGCGGCTTCATCTGCCCTAGTATAGAGTCCTGGAACTGGGGCAGGACCACCGATGTGACATAGCTCTGGAGATCCATGAGCGGATAGTTTTTCAACATCTTCATGACACCCTCATTGACGGTGCATGAAACGCGTATCCTGCCATCATCCAGTTCACATGCCTTATCCTCGCCTGAACGGATTTTCAAAGGGGAACCGTCAAACAACAAGCTGATTGTCTGACCCTTACCAACATCGTTCTTTGACGGGTCACAGGGATAAAGGACCGATACCTCGTCCTCGTTTGATTCCAAATCATCAAAGAAAAGATAATAGTCCTTGTTATCTACCTTGACAAAGCAACGCTCATACACTTCCTGCTCGATAGGCAACAGCAACACCAGCTGGCGTTCGGTGCGGGCTAAACGCACGTCATAGCCCATGTTCACGAGCAGGTAATGTTCCAGCAGCACCCTGTCCAACGGGCTGGAGTTGCCCAACAATTCGTCAGCATAGCTCCTGACCAGTTCAAACACAAACCAATCGTTCAATCCCAACTCGTCAGACAATCCACGCAGCGATGACAGCACGGGGGCGGTGTCACGTTTCCTGTACTTGTGCCATGCCTCTTTTACGTCATCGTCACGCACCGATTTTACCCGCACCGTTTTGATGCTGGCTGCATTGAGCGTTTCGCCATAGAAGGAGAACTCGAAAGTATCCCCCTGCTCTCGCGGCAAATCTGGCTCCGTCGCCATGACGGGCATCCACATCACCCAGATTAATATCATCGGCAGCAATAGCCGATAAGACTGTATAGATTTCATAATAATTAGTTTTTGAACATTATCCGCCGCAAATATAACCATAATTTAGAATAAAAACAAAAAAATTGCCAATATTTTTCACATGCCAGAAAGTCACCTAATCACTAATGGAATTATTGGCCATAAAGCCATTAAAGCTGCCACTCTCACCACAATTAAGGTTAAACTTTGGAGAAAGCTACCATAGATTAATGAAAAAGTAGTAACTTTGCAGCCAAAATTAAAGAAGGCATTATGCAGAACATCCGCAATGTAGCCATCATCGCGCATGTCGATCATGGCAAAACAACTCTGGTAGACAAGATGTTAGCGGCAGGAAACCTGTTCCGCGACAACCAAAACATGGGCTCACAAATCCTGGACAGCAATGACCTGGAACGCGAGCGCGGCATCACCATCCTGTCCAAGAACGTGTCTATCTCCTATAAAGAGCACAAAATCAACATCATCGACACCCCGGGGCACAGCGACTTCGGTGGAGAGGTGGAGCGCGTGCTCAACATGGCGGACGGCTGCCTGTTGCTGGTGGACGCCTTTGAGGGTCCCATGCCACAGACCCGTTTTGTGCTGCAAAAGGCCCTGCAGCTCGGCCTCAAGCCCATCGTGGTCATCAACAAGGTGGACAAGCCCAACTGCCGCCCCGACGAGGTGCAGGAGATGGTCTTTGACTTGATGTGCAACCTCGACGCCAGCGAGGACCAGCTCGACTTCCCCACCATCTTCGGCTCGGCCAAGGAGGGATGGATGAGCGAGGACTGGACCCAGCCCACCGACAACATCACCGCAGTGCTCGACGCTATTATCGAGCATATCCCCGCCCCCGAGATGATCGAGGGTGACCCGCAGATGCTCATCACGTCGCTGGACTATAGCAGCTATGTGGGACGTATCGCCGTGGGACGCGTGCATCGCGGCACACTCACCGACGGCATGGAGGTCGCCCTGTGCAAGCGCAACGGCAGCGTGGTGAAGCAAAAAATCAAGGAGTTGCGCACATTTGAGGGCATGGGACAGCAACACGCCCAGAGCGTGAGCAGCGGCGACATCTGCGCCATCATCGGCCTCGAAGGCTTTGAGATCGGCGACACCGTCACCCTGCCCGCCAACCCCGAGCCCCTGCCCCGCATCGCCATCGACGAGCCCACCATGTCAATGCGTTTCTGCATCAACGACTCGCCTTTTTTCGGCAAGGACGGCAAGTTCGTCACCTCACGCCACATCTGGGAACGACTCCAGCGCGAGTTGGATAAGAACCTGGCCCTGCGCGTCGAGCGCACCGAGGGCGAGGATGCCTGGAACGTCTTTGGCCGTGGTGTGCTGCACCTGTCGGTGCTCATCGAGGAGATGCGCCGCGAGGGTTACGAGCTTCAAGTGGGACAGCCCCAGGTCATCATCAAGGAGATTGATGGCGTGAAGTGCGAACCCATCGAGGAACTGAGCATCAACGTTCCCGAGGAATACTCCAGCAAGATGATCGACATGGTTACCCGTCGCAAGGGCGAGATGACCATGATGGATACTCAGAACGACCGCATCCACCTTGAATTCAAGATTCCGTCACGCGGCATCATCGGCCTGCGCACCAACGTGCTCACCGCCAGCGCCGGCGAGGCCATCATGTCACACCGCTTCCTCGACTATGAGCCTTGGAAGGGTGAAATCGCGCGCCGCACCAACGGCTCGCTCGTCGCCATGGAAGGCGGTACGGCTTATGCCTACGCCATCGACAAGCTGCAAGACCGCGGACGCTTCTTCATTTTCCCGCAAGAGGAAGTGTATGGCGGACAGGTCGTCGGCGAGCACACCAAGGAGAAAGACCTCGTCATCAACGTGACCAAGTCCAAGAAACTCACCAACATGCGCGCCAGCGGTGCCGATGACAAGGTGAAGATCGTGCCTCCCATCGTCTTTAGCCTCGAGGAGGCTCTGGAGTACATCAAGGCCGACGAATATGTCGAGATCACGCCCAACCACATCCGCATGCGCAAAATTGTCCTCGACGAACTCGAACGCAAGCGCCTCGCCAAGGCCGCCGGGCAAGACGACGACTAATCCTCCATCGATCTGTCGGGGAGACCAAGCCCTCATAACCGACAGCGAGGCAAGGAAAGAAGCTAACGAGATCGACACCTCTTCGGTGTCGGTCTCGCCTTCTTTTTCGGTTGTTGATATGCGCACTAAAAGAAATCATCGCCCGACTCAGCAAGCGATATCCAAACAGGCTCAGCACGAGTACCAGCGCCTCCTAAACAATAAAATCGTGATTAAATGAGTGCAATGCCATGCTTGCATGAGCATTGTCAAGCGAGAACGATTTATCCAAACCACCGAAAAAGTGGAGAAAATAAAATGTTTAGCAATAATTTTTTCTACCTTTGCAACGCTCAATGATATATAAACAAGACATCACTTAATTAGAATTCACAATTTAATATTTATTGATTCACACAATGAAAACTATTAAGCTATTTTTTTTATTACTGTCTTTTGCTGCAGGGCTGGCATCTCTTACATCATGTAGTGATGATGAGCCTAAGCCAACGCCCATAGCTGAGGCTCCCGTTTTTGCAATGGACGAGAACTTTGAAATCACAGCAAAATGCGCCAATGCCTATAAAGCATACATTAATGGTATTGAAACAATTCTACCTTACACGATTACTCAAACCTACAAGCAACAGACCATTGTGGTGTCGGGTTACGGCTATGGCATCAATTTACAGAATAGTGATACGGTTGAGCAGACCTTCGTAGTACCTGCCTTAGAAGATAATCATGAATATGTTGACTTAGGGTTGCCAAGTGGCACGCTGTGGGCGACATGCAACATCGGCGCCAGCGCCCCAGAAGAGTACGGCGACTACTTCGCCTGGGGCGAGACCGAACCCAAAGACAACTACGACTATAACACTTACAAGTGGTATAACTACGACCACCGTCATTATACGAAATACCATAAGGATTACGCGTATTACGATGACTTGGGCAATTACCATTCAGTACCAGCAGATGGCAATACTGTGTTGGATCCTGAGGACGATGCGGCCTACGTCAATTGGAGCCTGTTTTGGCGCATGCCGACCAGTGAGCAGCAGCGGGAGTTGGTTGAACAGTGCACCTGGAAATGGACAACCCGTAACGGCGTGTTCGGTCAGGTGGTAACCGGGCCGAATGGCAATGCCAT
>JAEETL010000009.1 GCA_016290325.1 Muribaculaceae bacterium | reverse complement strand
GTCCCGAGCATACAGGTTGCAGGTGCCACTGAATTGGACTTTCAGACCCTCGTTCTCAAGGTTGTTGATGACACGATTGTAGTCGCCCGTCATGAAGATGGTGACATTGTCCATGTACAGGGTGTTGCTACTTGGTACGTAATACACCATTCCGCTCGTGAGGTAGTTGCTCACGATGTTGTTGCAGTTGGCACTGGTCACCGTGACTCCTGCCACCTCGAAGCCATAGTCGGTGGCTGCCTGCGCCGCCAGCGATGCCAGCAGCACCGTCAAGAAAGTAAAAAGAATCTTTTTCATATCAGTTTGAAGCTAAAGGTTCGCGAAATTCGTAGTTTATTTGAATGCGGATGCCTAATTAGTTTAATTAGCGAAATTCGTAGTTGAATTATTAGTCAAATTCGTTATAATTGAACGCGGATGCCTAATTAGTTTAATTAGCGAAATTCGTAGTTTATCACCAATGGCCGGAGAGCAGGTAGTCGATCAGGGCGGTGACGTCGCTGATGTTCACGCTGTTGTCCTGGTTGCAGTCGGCACCGCTCAGGCTGATACCCGAAGCATTGCCGGAGAGCAGATAGTCGATCAGGGTTGTCACGTCGCTGATGTTCACGTTGTTGTCGCCGTTCACGTCACCACGCAGGCCAGCGTTCTTCGCGGTGAAGTAGCCCGGGTTGCTCGTGCCGCCGTCGATGTGGGCGTAGGTCTTGTCCACATGGTTGGCATCATAGGTCGTGCCCTTACCGCCCACCAGGTTGGTACAGTTCTTGAACATATCTGTGGAACTGGTAACGGCATTCGTACTCCAACCACTTCCGGCATAGATGGTTGTCAGGTTGCGGCAACCATAGAACATATATTCCATATTAGTCACCTTGGACGTGTTAAAACCACTCAAGTCAAGGCTCGTCAAGCCTGTGCAAAAGTTGAACATGCTATACATACTAGTCACCTTGGACGTGTTGAAGTGGCTTACATCTAGGCTCGTCAAGCCTGTGCAAAAGTTGAACATGCTAGCCATATTGGTCACCTTGGACGTGTTGAAGTGGCTCAAATCAAGACTCGATAATTTAATACAGGCATCGAACATAAAAACCATATTGGTCACCTCGCTGGTGTTCAGGTACTCCATGCCCGTGATGGATTGAAGGTTCTGCATGTTAAAGAACCATTTGTGGGTGGTCGTCGGGCGGGCACCAGCGAACGAGGTGGCAAAGACCACTTTGGTCACATTGTAATAGGAGCCGTCAGCTCTCCAACCAGGATTGTTGGTGCCCGTGTTCATGTCGTAGGTCGTGCCTGTGCGGCTGCTGCGCTGGCTGTCGTAGTAGAACGTCAGCGTCGTGTTCGACGACGTGTAGCAGGCATAGGCCTCGGCAGCCTGGATGCCCAGGGCGCACATCATCGCCGCCACCAGGACGGCAAAACGGAGAAGTAAATTTTTCTTTTTCATAGCAATATCGTATTAAAAGTTAATATCTGCCGCAAATATAGTCATTTTTCAATAAAAAGCCTAATAAAAAACTCTTTTTTATTAGGCGTTAGGTTTTAGGCGTTAGGCTTTAGGCTTTAGGTTTTAGGTGTTAGGCTTTAGGGGGCATCCGCGTCCTTTACCTCACGCTAAGCCGCGAAGTTTTTAAACATTCGCAGATAGTAAAACAATGGATATCAGATGAATTTGGATTTTTCTAATTTTCTTTTTTTTCTACTTATATATATATTATAGAAAAAATAGAAATTTGGTCATCCCAATAGTTTTGACCAATATTTTCTATATAGAATACTCAACTAAGACAGATAGAAAATTCTAAAATTCTTTTTTTTCTTTTTTTTCTACGCACTTGATTCCTGTGTTTTCCGATTTTTCGTTTTTTCGCTATTATATATAAAACGAAAAAATGAAAAAACGAAAAACAGCATGTTATCGCAAGTTTTAACATGATGATTATTTCTTTATACTATTCTACCGACAACGACGGTAGAAAAAATAGTTCTTTTCATTTTTCCGTTTTTTCTTTTTTTTCTACGCACACGTGTGTGTGGCGATATCCACTGCGTGGCAAATAATCATTTTGTTCAATTTTTTGCGAGCAATAACATCAAAGCTTAGCGGCTTAGCGACTTAGCGTGAGGCCCAACAGTGCGGAAGCCAAAAAAAAGTTGTATTTGTTGTTTAACCCGTAATTTGTTTAAGTTGTTTGAAAAGCTTCGCGGCTTCGCGCCTTAGCGTGAGGCAACAGAGCGCGGATGCCAACTAATGACTATAAACCAAAGATTGAGGCATTTGGTTTTCTCATGAAAAAGTCGTACCTTTGCGGGCTCGAATTTTCTAGAATGGCTACTGGAGGCGACATCATCATCAAGGGGGCCCGCGTCAACAACCTGAAGAACGTTGACGTGACGATACCGCGCGGCAAGTTCGTCGTGGTGACGGGCCTGTCGGGCAGCGGCAAGTCGTCGCTGGCCTTCGATACGCTGTATGCCGAGGGGCAGCGCCGCTATGTCGAGAGTCTGTCGTCCTATGCACGCCAGTTCATGGGGCGCCTGAGCAAACCCGACTGCGACTTCATCTACGGCCTGCCGCCTGCCATTGCCGTGGAGCAGCGCACCGTGACGCGCAACTCGCGCAGCACCGTGGGCACGAGCACCGAGATCTATGACTACCTGCGCCTGCTGTTCGCCCGCGTGGGCAAGACGTTCTCGCCCGTGTCGGGAAACTTGGTGAAAAAGCACACCGCCAACGACGTCATCGACACCATCAACACCTACCCCGACGGCACCCGCCTGGCGCTGTTGACCGAGGTCATCGTGCCCGAGGGGCGCGACCTGCGCACCCAACTCGACATCCTGACCAAGGGCGGCTACTCCAGGCTGATGACCCGCGACGGCCGCTTTGTGGACATTGCCCAGGTCATGGCGACCGACGGCGAACTCGATGCCGCCGACTACCGCCTGCTCATCGACCGCCTGGCGGTAACACACAGCCGCGACGACGAAATGCGCCTGCTGGACTCGCTGCAGACGGCTTTCTACGAGGGCAAGGACGAGTGCATCGTCGTGGTGTGGCAACAGGACGGCTCGACGGTGGAGCACCGCTTCTCCAAACGCTTTGAACTGGACGGGATGACGTTTGAGGAACCCAGCGACCTGATGTTCAACTTCAACAACCCGCTGGGGGCATGCCCCACGTGCGAGGGCTTTGGCAGCGTCATCGGCATCGACGAGAGCCTGGTGGTGCCCGACCGCAGCCGCTCGGTCTATGACGACGCAGTGATGTGCTGGCGCGGACAGGTCATGGGAGAGTGGAAAAAAGAGTTTATCCACATCGCCTCGAGTCACGATTTTCCCATCCACAAGCCCTATCACGAGCTCAACCAGGAGCAGCTCGACCTGCTGTGGCACGGCTCCGATGACGGCCGTTGGCCGGGCATCGACGGCTTCTTTGAGTGGGTCAAGAGCAAGTCCTATGCCATCCAGTTCCGCGTGCTGCTGGCACGCTACCGCGGCAAGACGGTGTGCCCCGACTGCCACGGCACCCGCCTGAAGCCCCAAGCAGGCTACGTCAAGGTGGGCGGCAAGACCATCAGCGAGCTCGTGCGCATGCCCGTCAAAGAGCTGAAGCAGTGGTTCGGGGAACTGAGCCTCGACGAGACCGACGCGACGATTGCCAAGCGGCTGTTGACCGAGATCAATACCCGCCTGGAGTACCTGTGCAACGTAGGCGTGGGCTACCTGACGCTCGACCGCCTATCGGCAACCCTGTCGGGCGGCGAGAGCCAGCGCATCAACCTGGCCACGGCCCTGGGCAGCTCGCTGGTCGGCTCGGTCTATATCCTGGACGAGCCCTCCATCGGCCTGCACCCGCGCGACACCCATCGGCTGATACACGTGCTGCGCATGCTGCAGCAGCTGGGCAACACGGTGGTCGTGGTCGAGCATGACGAGGACATCATCCGCAGTGCCGACTACCTGATCGACGTCGGCCCCGAGGCCGGACGCAACGGCGGCCGCATCACCTATCAGGGCCCCGTCAGCCAGCTCGAGGGTGCACAAGAGAGCTACACTGCCAAGTACCTCACGGGCGAACTGGCCATCCCGCTGCCCAAACATCGCCGCAAGTGGAGCCAGTATATCGAGGTCAAGGGGGCAACCCACAACAACCTCAAGAACATCGACGTGAAGTTCCCGCTGGGCGTGATGACGGTGGTCACCGGCGTGAGCGGCTCGGGAAAATCGACCCTCGTGGGCAAAATCCTCTACCCTGCCCTGGCGCGCAACTACGACCAGACGGCCGAGGTGCCCGGCAGCCACAAGAGCATCGGCGGCGACCTGAACCGGCTGTCGGCGGTGGAATTCATCGACCAGGGTCCCATCGGCAAGAGTTCGCGCAGCAATCCGGCCACCTACCTCAAGGCCTTTGACGAGATACGCCAACTTTTCGCCCAGCAGCAGCTGTCCAAGCAGATGGGCTACAACGGCAGCTTCTTCTCGTTCAACTCGCCGGGCGGCCGTTGCGAGGAGTGCAAGGGCGAGGGCACCATCACCATCGAGATGCAGTTCATGGCCGACATCACCCTCACGTGTGAGGCCTGCCACGGCAAACGCTTCTCCCGCAACGCGCTGGACGTGACCTTCAGGGACAAGACCATCAGCGACATCCTCGACATGACGGTGAACCAGGCCATCGAGTTCTTCAACGAGTCGAGCACCTACAACGAGCACAAGATCGTGCGGCGCCTGAAGCCGCTGCAGGACGTGGGACTGGGTTACATCAAGCTGGGACAGTCGTCATCCACACTGTCGGGCGGCGAAAACCAGCGCGTGAAACTGGCCTATTACCTGAGCGGTGAGCGACAGGGCAACACGCTGTTCATCTTTGACGAACCCACCACCGGCCTGCACCTGCACGACATCAACACGCTGATGAAATCCTTTGACCAGCTCATCGGCAACGGCCACACGGTGGTCATCATCGAGCACAACCTGGAAGTCATCAAGCGCGCTGACCACATCATCGACCTGGGGCCCGAGGGCGGCGACCTGGGCGGCAACATCATCGTGGCCGGCACTCCCGAGGAGGTCGCCAAGTGCAAAGAGAGCTACACGGCACAGTTCCTGGCCGAAAAACTGAAATAACGACCTCGTCTCACGCCAAGACACCAAATTTTGAATACAATAATGGACAATAACACAGCAAGGGAAATCAGGAAAGAGTTTTTTGCTTACCGCAACGGCATCATCGCCGACAAACTGCGCCGCGCGGGCGACCCGCACTCCATAATCATGGGCTGCCTGCTGGTTGACGTGACGGCCATTGCCCAACGCACCCGCGAGGCCCTCGGGGACGAGGCACAACTGCAGGCCCTGGCCCAGGAGCTGTGGGCCGACACCAACTCGCGCGAGTGCCGCCTGGCAGCGCCCATGCTCTACCCTGCCACGCTGATGTCACTCGAGACCGCCATGCAGTGGTGCCAGAGCGTTGAGACCGTCGAAATTGCCGACAACCTGTGCCACAAACTGCTGCGCAACCTGCCAGAGGCCGATACCCTGTTCCGCCAACTCATCGCCCAAGACCAGACCATGCTTAAATACACCGGCTACCGCCTGTTGCTCAACCTGTTGCTGACGGGCAAAACGCAAGCCACACCCGCACTGAAAGCCATCGTCGAGGCCGAAGCCGCACAGGCACACCCCCCGCTCACCGCACTCCTGCGCGATGTGCTGGAAGAATTCCAAGAAAACAACTGAATGAGTAGAGACGCAAAATCTTGCGTCTTCAGGCAGATTTCATTGGACACACATTAGCTCAACGTTTCTTCACGCTTGATGTTGCTGACGAGCGTCCACGTGTAGTGCAGATAGGTCACCAGATAGATGATGGCTGCCATAACGTGGCCGTTGCCCTTGTCGCCAAAGAGGTAAATGCCGTAGTAATACAGGCTGACGAGCGCCGTGATGACGGCATACTTGAGGAAACGCCTGTTCATGAAGCCCACCAGCAGCAGCGTGATGTCCAGCAGATAAGCGTAGCGGTCGTGCATGCTGGGCAGGAACAGCAGCATCGTCCACATGAACCATGCCGCCACGGCATAGAAGCGCTCACGCGCCAACAGGTCGGTTTTGTGGTTCAGGCAGTACCACAGGCCCACAGCCAGCGCTGCCACCGTGAGCATGATGGCGAACCAGCGCATCGACCAGTAGTCATTGCCCACGAGCATCCACAGGCTGGGGAAACTCATGTACATTTCCTGATAATGGCCCACCTGTCCCGTATAGATAAGGATGGGTGCCAACAGGCTGCGTCCATAGGCAAACGCCACGATACCCGAGAGCCACATCACCGCCACGGACAGCAGTATCCACAACAGGCTGAAACGCTTGCTCAACAGGTAATATACACCGATAATCGGCAGGATAAACACGGTCTGCAGCTTGCAGGCAAACGCCAGGCCCAGCATCACGAAAGCCCCGACGAAGGTGTTGCGGCGCAACAGGTAGAGCGTAGCCAGGCAGCAAGTGGCATACAGCGAGTCGCATTGGCCCCAATAGGAAGAATTGAGCATCACTGTGGGCAAGAGCCACACCGCGGCGGCCACCAGCCACGACTGGAGGCGCACACGGCGCACAACGTCGGCAGCAGGAGCACCCGACAAACTCTCCATGCGCACGTCACGATAGATAGCGGCAGCCACGAGCGCCAGCGGGATATCGAACAGCGACGAGAGCAGTTTGTACTGCACCACAGCCGGCAGGGGCAGATAAGTCATCAGCGAAATCAGGCTCTGGTAAAGCAGGCCATAATCGCCCACCTGACCGGCAAGTGCCGGCAGTCCGCCGGCCGCCTGGATCTTTTCGAACCACGGTATCAGGCAATAGGTCATGTCCTCGGACACGAAGTAGCGTCCCGCCCACCTGATGGCCACGCCAACAACAAACAGCAGCGCCAGCAGCAGCACGTGGCGGTGCCTGTCGATGGCGTCGATGCATTTATTCTCCAGTGATGTCGTTTTCATTGCGATAATCGATTGCATGACACGGGAATTGACCCCGATGCGCAAAAATAGTACAAATATTCCTTGTGGGCAAGACCACAGCGGCCTTTTTCGGTCATCCGTCCCACATCAGGTCACGAATCACGCTGTCACTCAGCAAGATGCCGTCGGCAGTGAGCACATAGCGCGACCCGTCGTCCTGCCTGACGTTGCCGGCCTCAAGATGGCGCTGCACCTCGCGAGAGAAATGATTCCACGCCTCGTCGCCGAAGTCCTCACGCAAGCGCCCTGCATCGACACCGCGCGCCGTCCTCAGGCCGAGCATCACCCGCTCGTCGTAGCGTTCCCAGCGCGTCATCTCTTCTTCTTCATAGGCTGGACAACCGGCATTGATACTGGCAACATACTGATGCAGGTCACAGGGATTGCTGCGACGGGCGTTGCCATCGTAGCTGTGCGCGGCGGCCCCCAGGCCCAGATAGGGCGTCTCGTCCCAATACGAGGAATTGTGGCGGGAATGGTAGCCTGGAAGGGCAAAATTAGAAATTTCATAGTGCTCAAAACCAGCATTTTGCAGCATCTTTACGAGCACTTTATACATTTCGATGCAATCCTCCTCGGGCACCTCGCTCACCTCGCCCCGCTCGCGCTGCCGCCACAATCGCGTGCCCTCCTCATAGGTCAGCCCATAGGCCGAGACGTGTTGAGGGCTTAAAGCGATGGCCTGCTCGACGGTGCGGATCCACGAGTCGAGCGTCTGCCCCGGCAAGCCGTAGATGAGATCGATGCTGACGTTGGTGATGCCTGCCGCATGCAGGTTCTCCATCGCCTGGGTGACCTGACGAGCATTGTGACGGCGCCCGATGGCCCGCAGGATGGGGTCCTCGAACGACTGCACGCCCATGCTCACGCGGTTCACGCCTAGCGGACGCAACGCCGCACACCATTCGGCCGTCACATCGTCGGGGTTGGCCTCGATGGTGAACTCCTCGACGTCAGACAGGTTTAATGATTCGTTCAGTCCCTTAACCAGCCGTTCCAGCAGCGGCAACGGCAGCTGCGACGGCGTGCCGCCACCCAGATACAGGGTGCGTAACTGCTCGCCGCGCAATTCCGGGTTGCGCAGCGCGGCCTCGGCCACAACCGCCTCGACATAAGGCGCGCCCGCGTCCTTCAATTCCAGCGTGGAAAAAAAGTCGCAGTAGCTGCAGCGGCTTGCGCAAAAGGGGATATGGACATACACTCCTGCCATCTCAAGTCACGTTATTCATGGTGCAAAATTAGTCATTTTTGGCCTTGTTGAAAATTTTCTTTTTAATAATGTTGTGATTCAGCGCAAAAATGACTAATTTTGCAGGCCGTTTAGCAAACAAAATATCAATTCACTATATAACAACCATTTAACAACAACACTAATGAAGGTTTACAAAACAAACGAGATCAAGAACATCTCTCTCGTCGGTGGCAAGGGCGCTGGTAAGACCACTCTCACCGAGTCTATCCTCCTTGAGGGCGGCGCAATCAGCCGCAGGGGCACCGTCGATGGCGGCAACACCGTGAGCGACAACACCCCCGTTGAGAAAGAGTATGGTTACTCTGTTTCCTCTACCGTTTTCTTCGCCGAGAAGAACGGCAAGAAGCTCAACTTCTTTGACTGCCCGGGTAGTGACGACTTCGTGGGCAATGCCGTGACCGCACTGAGCGTGACCGACACTGCTGCTCTGGTCGTTGACGGCCGCAATGGTGTCGAGGTAGGTACCCAGAACAACTTCCGCACCGTTGAGCGCATTGGCAAGCCCCTGATGTTTGTCATCAACCGCCTCGAGGACGAGAAGTGCGACTTTGACAACGTATATAACCAGCTGCGTGAGACCTACGGCAACAAGGTTGTTGCCCTCCAGTTCCCCGTGAATGCAGGCCCCGGCTTCAACAGCGTGGTGGACGTGCTGGCCATGAAGCAGTACACCTGGCCCAAGGACGGCGGCAAGGCTACCGTCAGCGACATCGACGGCGCACACGCCGACAAGGCCGAGGAGTACCGCATGGCACTGCTCGAGCTCGCTGCCGAGAACGACGAGGAGCTGATGATGAAGTTCCTCGACGAGATGAACCTGACCGAGGAAGAGACCATCAAGGGTATCCGCCTGGGTATGGTGGACCGCAGCATCTTCCCCATCGTGCTCGTGAGCGCTGAGAAGAACATCGGCACCGACCGCATGCTCGAGATCATGAGCATCATCGTTCCCGACGTGACCGAGATGCCCGCTCCCAAGAACACCAACGGCGACGAGGTTCCCGCTGACGAGAACGGCCCCGTGAGCGTCTTCTTCTTCAAGACTTCGGTAGAGAGCCACATCGGTGAGGTTTCCTACTTCAAGGTAATGAGCGGCACCCTCAAGGCTGGTGCTGACCTGACCAACATGAACCGTGGCAGCAAGGAGCGTCTGGCTCAGATCAACGTCGTTTGCGGACAGAACAAGACCGCTATCGACGAGATCCACGCCGGTGACATCGGTGCTGCTGTGAAGCTGAAAGACGTGCGCTGCGGCAACACCCTCAACGAGAAGGGCTGCGAGCACATCTTTGACTTCATCCCCTATCCCGCTCCCAAGTATCAGCGTGCCATCCGCGCCCTGAACGAGAGCGAGACCGAGAAGCTGGGTGCCGTCCTCAACCGCATGCACGAGGAGGATCCCACGCTGTTGATCGAGCAGAGCAAGGAGTTGCGCCAGACCATCGTTTCAGGTCAGGGCGAATTCCACCTGCGCACCCTCAAGTGGAACATCGAGAACAACGACAAGATCCAGATCGAGTATCAGGAGCCCCGCATCCCCTACCGCGAGACCATTACCAAGGCTGCCCGTGCCGACTATCGTCACAAGAAGCAGTCTGGTGGTAGCGGCCAGTTCGGTGAGGTTCACCTGATTGTGGAGCCCTACCGCGAGGGCATGCCCGAACCCGACACCTACAAGTTCGGCAACCAGGAGTACAAGATGAACATCAAGGACAAGCAGGAAATCCCCATGGAATGGGGCGGTATGCTGGTTGTCTATAACTGTATCGTTGGTGGTGCCATCGATGCACGCTTCATCCCCGCCATCGTCAAGGGTATCATGGACCGCATGGAGCAGGGTCCCTTGACCGGTAGCTATGCTCGTGACGTTCGCGTCTGCATCTACGATGGTAAGATGCACCCGGTTGACAGTAACGAAATCTCGTTCCGTCTCGCTGCACGTAACGCTTTCTCTACCGCCTTCCGCGATGCTAACCCCAAGGTTCTCGAGCCCGTCTATGACGTCGAGATCTTGTTGCCCGGCGACTGCATGGGTGGTGTTCAGAGCGACCTGCAGGGCCGCCGCGGCATCATGATGGACATGTCGAGCGCCAATGGCATGGAGCGCGTTAAGGCTCGAATCCCCTTGAAGGAGATGTCGAACTACAGCACCGCCCTGAGCTCTATCTCGGGTGGCCGTGCTTCGTTCAACATGAAGTTCTCGAGCTATGAGCTCGTGCCCGCCGACGTGCAGGCTCAGCTGCTCAAGGAGTACGAGGAGAGCAAGCAGGACGAGGATTAATCCCCGACTGTCTTCCACATTATATAATAATGGGCACCCCTTGCGGGGCGCCCATTATTCATTTTTCAATCCACGTTTATTGAAAGTTTTGCTCGGTCGGCGTGTCGTCAGTCATTGCATCCTCTATTGGATCAATTGGTTCAATAGGAGTTCCCACAACAACAGGAGCATCTGCGGGCGGCATATAATAACTCTGGGTGGCTTGAGCATACTGCAAGGCTTTTATGTCATCACGGTCCAGGAAAGGTATCGACAAATCGACGCTATCGGCCATAAGGTTAATCTTCTGAATTCCAATCACCAGCAAGAAGAGTCCTACAGGGACGAACAGAAGGAGATATCCCGTGGGTGATAACGGGATTGATGAGAAGGTGTTTTCTGGAAAAGAGTTCCACACACATGATATGGTGTTATTCATCATGTGAAGGATGACTCCAGGCCAAATGCTTCGTGTGCGGTAAAAGAGCCAACCCATGAAGATGCCCACGACAAATGCCGATACGCCCTGGGTGAGATTCATGTGAATGATGCCGAAGATTGCCGCCGAAATGAAGATGGCAATCCATGGATTCCATTTTTTCTGCAGCAACGCGCGCAAAATAGCACCACGAAAAACCATTTCTTCCACTACAGGAGCTACAAAAGACGCCGTGATTAATCCAATCGGATTGGTTGCCAGCCGACTCAAGGTCTCCAGATCTTCACTTTCCCAATCGGCAAAAGGCAGCAATTCCGACAAATGCCAATCGGCCATGATATAACCTATACTCGCAATTACAACCCAGAAATAGAGCCGCTTGGCCTTCTCATTCCATAAGAAACTCAGATTGGTGTACCTGCGTTTCCAAAACACATAAAAGACCACCAAATCAATTATAAACAAGCAGATGGCTATAAACCAGGTTAAACCGACATCATATCCAAAATCCAAAGCCGATCCTAGAGCTAACATGATAATCGCTGCGGGAATAATCAAAACTAAAGCTACCACAATCTGGATAAGAAGCCATACTCCAAAGTATTTCAATGCCTTTTCCATATCTTATGCCTATTATTTGTTCGTTTTGCTCTTTAGACGCAAAAATAAGCCCAAAAACTACATCTCAACAAGAAATTATTGCACTTTTCTTGAAATCCCTTGTAAATCAAGAATGTCCCATTTGGCATAGAAAGTGGCAAATTTAACATTTGGCGTTAATTTTTTCAGCGAAAAGTGAAAGACAATTTTGTTTTTTCACAATAAAGTGTTAATTTTGCCGTTGATTGTTAAAAACAAGTACTTATAAAAGAGAACACTTCTCATGAAGAGATCAACGATATGGATATTGACCGTTGTTATGGCGATAGCCCTACTTGGACTGCTCGCCATGCAGATTGTGTATCTTGAAAAGATGGTTGCGATGCGCAACAGCCAGTTCAGCGAGATTGTGATGCGCAGCCTCTACAGTGTATCCACAATGCTCGAGCAGAACGAGACGCAATACTTCCTTGATCAGGATCTTGCTGAGGCCGAGCAGACTTATTCGGGCACTCAGCAGAAAAGTTTCACATTTAATGACCCCCACGAGGCGGCGATCGATACCACGATCAACACCGAGGACCCGTCGACCCTGCGCCCTGCTAACCTTAACAGGCTCAAGAATCTGAACGACACTTATCAGCGCAAGCAGGAAATCCTCAAGGGCCAGTATCTCTATCAGAAAAGCCTGCTCAATGAGGTGATTCTCACTATCCTGAATCATTCCAGCGACCGTCCCATCCAGGAGCGCGCCGACAGCGCCACGGTGGCCAGTTACCTGAGATCAGAACTTGAGTTCAACGGCTTGACACTGCCCTTTGAGTTCGCCATCGTGAACCGTGCCAACGGTGTGGTCTATAAGACTGACGGCTACTCGCCCATGTCCCAACAGGACGTGTACACCCAAGTGCTGTTCCCCAACGATCCCAAGAGCAAGCAAAACACCCTCAACGTCACTTTCCCCAACAAGAGTGACTACATCTTCTCGTCGGTGAAATTCTTGGTGCCCTCGCTGGCGTTCACTTTCCTGCTGCTGGGTGTATTCCTTTACACCATCTCGCTGGCATTCAAGCAGAAGAAACTGAGCGAAATCAAGAACGACTTCATCAACAACATGACCCATGAGTTCAAGACGCCCATCTCGTCAATCTCGATTGCAGCCCAGATGCTCAATGACGACAGTGTGCGCAAGAGCCCTGAAATGCTAAAGCACGTCTCTGGAGTCATCAACGATGAGACCAAGCGCCTGCGCTTCCAGGTCGAGAAGGTGTTGCAGCTGTCGCTCTTTGACCGCAAGAACGCGACCATGCGCCTCGAGGAAGAGGACGCCAACGCCAATATCTACAGCATCATCAACACCTTCAAACTGAAGGTTGAGAAATATGGTGGGCACATCAATGCCAACCTCGATGCCGAGGACCCCATCATCAAAGTGGATAAAATGCACTTCACTAACGTGATCTTCAACCTGCTCGACAATGCCGTCAAGTACCGCCGCGAGGATGTGCCACCTGAGCTAACTGTCACTACTGTCAATCCCGATGAGGACCACATCCAGATTACCGTGGCCGATAACGGAATTGGCATGAAACGTGAAGATTTGAAGAAAATCTTTGAGAAATTTTATCGTGTGTCAACCGGTAATCTCCACGACGTGAAAGGCTTCGGCCTAGGCCTGGCCTACGTCAATAAGATGATAGACCTTTTCGGCGGCTCAATTCGTGCCGAGAGCGAGGTCAACAAAGGATCGAAATTTATTATCACATTACCACTATACAAATAAAAAACGACAACATTATGGAAGAAAAACTGAGAATTCTGTTATGCGAAGATGACGAGAATCTGGGCACCCTCACCCGTGAGTACCTGGAGGACAAGGGCTATAAGGCCGAACTCTTTGCCGATGGTGAAGCCGGTTACAAGGCGTTCCTCAAGGGCAAGTATGACATCTGCCTGCTTGACGTGATGATGCCCAAGAAGGACGGCTACCAGCTCGCCCAGGAAATCCGCGCCGTCAACAGCGACGTGCCCATCATTTTCTTGACCGCCAAGGCTCTTAAAGAGGATGTGCTCGAGGGCTTCAAGATTGGTGCCGACGACTACATTACCAAGCCCTTCTCGATGGAGGAACTGGTGCTGCGCATCGAGGCCATCCTGCGCCGCGTTAAGGGCAAGAAAGGCAAAGAAGTGACCGTTTACAAAATCGGTAAGTTCACCTTTGACACACAGCGCCAAGTACTTTTCACCGATGACAAGAGCGACAACCTTACCACCAAGGAGAGCGAGTTGCTGAGCCTGCTGTGTGCCCACATGAACGAGATTCTGGAGCGCAACTTCGCCTTGAAGACCATCTGGATTGATGACAACTACTTCAACGCACGCTCGATGGACGTTTACATCACCAAGCTGCGCAAGAAACTCAAAGAGGATCCCAACATCGAGATCATCAACATCCACGGTAAGGGCTACAAGCTCATTGCCCCCGAGATGGAAGCGAAGTAACGCTGCCTAGAGACATTAACCACACTCAGCCCCGCATCGGTATCCATTGCCGTCATGCGGGGCTAAGTATATTGTCTTGGCTACTGTTTTTCGCGTTAAATCTGCGTTAATTCTCCCCGTATGGGCCTTCATTACTTGCACCATTGGCGGTTTGTCAGTAACTTTGCCACCAAACTAGAAATGTGACTGATAGAAAATGATATACCTTTATCGTATATACCAGTGGTGCATAGTCTCACCTATCATGCTGGTTTACAGCATCATCACTGCACTAATTACCATCATTGGATGCCTCTTTAATCAGGACTATTGGGGTTACTTCCCCGCCAAATGGTGGGCACGCGTTTGGTGCTGGTTGCATCTTGTGCGGGTTAAGTTCGTGGGGAGGGAACTCATTGATCACGAGACCAGTTATGTGTTTGTCGCTAACCACCAGGGAGCCTATGACATATTCTCCATCTACGGCTTTTTGGGGCACAACTTCAAGTGGATGATGCGTAAAGGCATCACTAATATCCCCATTATCGGCACTGCATGCCGCATGGCGGGCCACATCATGGTCGATACCCACTCTACCCAGGGACTGCGCGACACGATGGCGGCAGCCAAAAAGAAACTGCATGGCGGCATGTCGATTGTCGTGTTCCCTGAGGGACGGCGCACCGACACCGGCAAGATGGGCCCCTTCAAGAACGGCGCATTCAAACTTGCGCTAGAATTCGGCCTGCCTGTTGTCCCAATTACTATCGACGGTAGCTACAAGGTCATGCCACGCAGTACGTTTAATGTGACACCCGGCACCATTACCCTCACCTTTCATGCTCCCATCGAGCACACTGGCGGCAATGACATTGCCCAAGTGAGTCATGAATGCCGTTCTATCATCCAACAGGATTTGCCTGAAGACATGCGCGACTGATTCCTTGAAAATGTCAACCGCAACATGGAGGTCATAAATAAAGTGAGTCCCAAAAGTATTTAATCTTACTTCTGGGACTCACTTCTATTTTGTTGCTACTACATGATGATCATATCGTTCTTGACCGTTTCCTCGAGTTCGGGAGCAAGACGCTTCCATTCCTTGGAATTAATGTAATCCATGATGATGTGGGCATGCTTAACGTTATGCATGTCACTGCCCAGGAAGTCAATCATACCATTTTTGGCAAACCACAAAGCGCTATCCCTTGCCTCTTCACCAAAGTATCCGGTGAATGACAAGATATTGATCTGGAACCTCGCGCCCGCATTGTGCAGCTGCTCATAACGTTTACGACGGCGCGAATAATAAGTGTAGCGCTCGGGATGTGCCAGAATCGTCTTGTAGCCTTTTACCTGCATGTCAAACAGCAACTCATCCAGATTCAACAATTCCTGCTGGAAAGAGTTCTCAAGCAGGATGTAGTTACCTGGCATGGGAAGAAGATGATCTGCAACATATTCTTTATCGAAATACTCGTCCATACGATACTCGGCACTCAGATACAAGTCTATATCCAAGCCAGCATCGGTTACCGCATCCTTTAGCTTTAAGAAAGCATCCATCAAGCTCTCACGGGTATTCTCAAAGGTCATAGCTGTTACATGCGACGTGAGGATGACACGGTTAATACCCATATCAATCTCCGTCTTGAGCATTTCCAACGACTGCTCAATAGACTGCGACCCATGGTCCACACCCGGCAGGATGTGGCTATGGACATCGGTATTATAGAAGAGTTTAACTTGCTCTTTTTTACTCTTGAAGAGTTTGCCAAACATACTTTTTCTCTTTTGTTTCTAGAAATGACCTGCAAAATTAGTCATTTTTTATTTTTATGGCAAATTGAAAAGTAATTTTTCGTCAACAATTTATAAACAACATCTCTATTCATACTAAATCAATCACCCAAAACAGAACGAATACCCCTGAAAAAAGTTTTTCAACTAAAACATCGCCACTCTAGTGAGAAAATTGTATTTTTGCAGTATGGAACTAAGGCAGACAAATCTCATACACGTCATTGAAAGAGTCCTGACAGCTCCTTTTAGAAAGCATTTTTTGTTTCTGATTGCTTTCCTTGTTTTCACGGCTGGAACCGATGTCATCAGGCAATGCTCCCTGCAACTGTATCCTAATGCATTTTATATGGCCGCCTATGGATTTTGCCTCGCTTATGGTGTTACCCTGTTAATCAGCCTGATAAAGAATAGCAAGCTGAGGACTATTATCCAAGCGATTCTGATTATTGCCGCCTCAATTTCATTTGCTCTCAATTTCTACTGCATACTCGAGCTTGACGACACGTTTGACAAAGACTTCGCTCTATTATTGATGGAGACCAACTGGAACGAAGCCCATGAATTTATTACATCAATGCTGCCGCTGAAAATCGTTCTGATATTGGGAGCCATCTACTCTATCTTCCTTGTTCTCTGGCGCTTGTCACGTCGTCACAATTTAAACCTCGGGAGAAAGGGGTCTATCATTGCTCTGATAGCCGCACTGGTGTTTATACCTCTCACCATCAGCCAGTGGCACGTCTGCCGTTATGGCCCCATTCATCGCATCACGGAGTTTGCTAAGGTGTATGACGTTCCCTATGATTTGAAATCATACTATACCCATCCCACAATTGATTATGCCGACACTGAACTCATGCCCTCCAATGTGGTGCTGATTATTGGAGAATCGTTTGCAAGATTTCACAGTTCATTGTATGGATATGAGAAAAACACTAATCCACACTTGAACGCCCTCAGAGACAGCTCGCTGCTATTCACATTTGACAGCATTGAGTCTCCCGCGGCAACAACTTCACTGTCTTTTAGATACATGTTGAGCACCTTTGACAAAACCGATGACACGAGGCAGGATAAGCATTGGTATGAATACACTACGCTAATTGAATTGATGCAGGACTGTGGATATGACTGTTATTGGTTCAGCACCCAAGCTCGTGGAGGCTACATCAACGGCTCAGCAAGAGTCTACGCGCGAGCCTGTGAGAAATCCTGGTTTTTGCAGAAACCTGGCGCCGTCTTGAACAACAACGAGACACTGGATATCGTTCTCGCTGATTCATCACGCGTATTCAGTGATACCATCAACCAGTCGAAGCGCCACTTTGTCATTTACCATATGATGGGTTCACATTTTGACTACAAAATGCGTTACCCGAAGGAATTTGACCACTTCAAGCCAAAGGACTACAGCGACTGCCCGACAGAGCAGCAAGAGATACTAGCCAGCTTTGATAATTCCATCCTGTACAACGATTACGTTGTGGAGAAACTGATTGAATTATATGATGACAAGGAAACTGTTGTCATCTATTTGTCAGATCATGGGCAAGACATGTTCAGGAGCGCTCCAGACTATTTCATGCATGGGAAGGAGAATGACCCGGCAAGTTATCAGTATGGCATTGAGATACCTTTCATGGTTTACTTATCGCCGGCCTACCAGGCACGCCACCCTCAAATTGTTGAACTACTGCGCAGCTGTCAAAACAATCCCAAGAAATGGAACAGTGACTATCTGCCCTATATGATTATGGACCTGATCGGGGTATCAGGTATAGATGGGGAAGCCATCAAACCATACTCTTTATTTTCATCAGATATAGAGCCTAATTGAGTTATGAACCTGACAAAAGAGCAATGCCTTAATATTAAAGGATTAGCCATCTTTATCATCATGGTCCATAATTTTGTGGATCATCTGCTTGGCATCAACTGCAATGAGATGTATTACACCCAATATGTCACTGATGCTTTTTTGGCTAATCTATTTACCAAATCTTCACTCTGGTACATCTTTTCATTTGCAGGATGGACTGTGGTGGCTACTTTCTTTTTCTTGAGCGGTTATGGTTTGAGCAAGAAATACGGTGATCAGAAAATAGGATATGCCACATTTGCTAAACAGCATGTCATAAAGCTATGGAAACTGCTGGTACCCATCTACTTATTGTATATGCTGGTGTCATGCCTGATCTTTCATACAGATTTTTCCCCACAATCGTCTATCGCACATATCACATTCACTATCAATTTATTTAAGTTTGATAACAGCGGCTTTATCATCGACCCTGGCGTTTACTGGTTTTTTGGAGCCATTCTCCAATTCTACCTGATATTCCCAATCATCAAGAACCTAAGGACCCGTTGGCTTTGGGCCATACTGGTTGCATTTATACTGATTTACTATTTCAACCTGTTTGTCATCTCAAACGATGACTTCTCAGAATGGACAAGGCATAATTTCATCGGTTGGACTGTTCCTTTCGTTCTAGGTATGATCGCTGCAAGGACAAGAATCTCATTGACAAAGGGTCAATGTCTCATTCTATTCCCCATATCTCTATTAGTATTATTCTTGTGCTTAACCCACAAGACATTAGCACCATTCACCGAAGTATGGGCTATCGTCTCTTTTATCAGTTTGGTTCATCTTTTCACATTGAGAGCCATCTCTTTCCTCGGTATTATTTCAGCAAGCGTGTTTGTCATCCATCCTTTTGTCAGGATGATCTTTTACAACAGTTTTGACGCTGAGGGAAAAGTACTTGTATTGACAATTGCCTACCTAATCATCACAATCATCCTGGCATACTTGCATAACAAGCTTCTAAAGAGACTGAGCTAAACAGAAAAAGCATTATCTTTGCACCATAAACAATAATCTTGGGAATGGAGTATAGACTGCATAGCGAGTATGAGCCGACTGGTGACCAGCCTCAGGCAATCGCCGAGTTGGCCGATGGCGTGAATAGCGGTGTGCCCTACCAGACGTTGCTTGGCGTGACAGGATCGGGCAAAACGTTCACCATGGCCAACGTCATTGCGCGCACTGGACGCCCCACGTTGGTCTTGTCACACAATAAGACCCTTGCCGCCCAGCTCTATGCTGAGTTCAAGAGTTTTTTCCCTGAGAATGCGGTTCATTACTTTGTCTCCTACTATGACTACTACCAGCCCGAGGCCTATATTCCATCTACCGACAAATACATCGAGAAAGACCTGGCTATCAATGATGAGATCGAGCGGTTGCGTCTTGCTACGGTAACGGCATTGCTATCGGGGCGCCGCGATATTGTGGTAGTGTCGAGTGTGTCATGCCTTTATGGTATGGGTAACCCTGAGGACATCACAGCCAACGCCATCGAGCTCAAGGTGGGTGACCAAATCGGGCGCGACGAGCTGTTGCACCGCCTAGTGGACGCCCTGTACTCCCGCAGCGAAACAGAATTGAAGATGGGTTCTTTCCGCGTCAAGGGCGACACGGTTGACGTGTTCCTGAGCGATGAGGACATCATGTTGCGCATCATTTTTTGGGGAAATGAAATCGAGCGCATCCAAGTGCTCGACAGCGAAACGCAAATGCCCACCGAGGACGTGGAGGGATTCAAAATCTTCCCCGCCAATATCTTTGTGACCACCAAAGAGCGCATGCAGGCCGCCATGGGGCAAATTGATCTTGACCGCGAGAACCAGGTGGCCGCGTTCGCTCGCGAAAACCGCTTCGCCGAGGCCAAACGACTGAATGAGCGCGTGACCTATGACATGGAGATGATGCGCGAGGTGGGTTATTGCTCTGGAATTGAGAACTATTCCCGCTATTTTGACGGACGAAGGCCAGGCATGAGGCCGTTCTGCCTGCTTGACTATTTCCCCGATGACTTCTTAACCATCATCGACGAGAGCCACGTTACTGTACCTCAAATCCGTGCCATGTATGGCGGTGACCAGTCCCGCAAAACCAACCTCGTGCATTATGGTTTCCGCTTAGAGGCAGCATTAGACAACCGCCCGCTACGATTCGAGGAATTTGAAGACCTGACCCATCAAACCATCTATGTGAGTGCTACGCCTGCCGATTATGAGCTCAACAAGAGCGAGGGCATCATCACCGAGCAGCTCATTCGTCCAACAGGTTTGCTGGACCCCCAAATTATCGTCCGCCCGTCACAGGGTCAGGTCGATGACCTTGTCGAGGAAATCCAGTTGCGCATCGAGCGCGGCGAGCGTACCCTTGTGACAACCCTCACCAAACGCATGGCCGAAGAATTGAGCGATTACCTCAAGCGGCTGGACATCCGCACCGCCTATATGCACAGCGATGTCGAGACGATGGAGCGCATCGAAATCATTGATAACCTGCGCGCTGGTGCCATCGACGTGCTCGTGGGCGTGAACCTGCTGCGCGAGGGTCTTGACCTGCCCGAAGTGTCGCTTGTCGCCATCCTGGATGCCGACAAAGAAGGCTTCCTGCGCAGCCGCCGTTCGCTGACCCAAACGGCCGGTCGTGCGGCACGTAACCTGAATGGAACGGTTATCATGTATGCCGACAACATCACCGACTCGATGAGGCAGACTATTGACGAAACTGAGCGACGCCGCACCCTGCAACTCAAGTATAACGAGGAGAACGGCATCACGCCAACCGCAATCATCAAGGCGCGCACGGCCATCATTGGCCAGGATACCGACATGAGGCATCCCACCACACCCAGTCGTCACAACCAGACGCCAATGCCCGCTGCACCATCGCCCAATTTACGCTATACCGAGGAATTTGATGCCAGTGCAGGTGTCGCCGCCGACCCCGTTGTCGCCTATATGTCAGGCAAGGACCTGAATGCCGCCATTGATCGTCTCAAGACCCAAATGATAGCTGCGGCAAAGCGTATGGACTTCCTTGAAGCCGCCCAATACCGCGACGAGATACTCAAACTCGAAGAAATGCTCAAAACCAAAGAATCGTGAACCGCGAGAAGCAACATACCGACCATCGCATCAAGGGGCAATGGCTGCCCACAACCCGCAAGGAGATGGAGCACCTAGGCTGGGAACAGGCCGATGTGATCCTCTTTACAGGCGATGCCTATATCGACCATCCGTCGATGGGCACGGCTGTCATCGGGCGTGTGCTGGAGGCCCATGGCTACAAGGTGGCCATCGTGCCCCAGCCCAACTGGCGTGACGACTTGCGCGATTTCAAGAAACTGGGTAAGCCAAGGCTGTTTTTCGGTGTTTCGGCCGGAGCGATGGATTCGATGGTAAATCATTACACCGCCGCACGCCGTAAGCGCAGCGATGACGCTTACACACCCGATGGACGTGCTGGTGCACGCCCCGACTACCCCACCATAGTCTATAGTGATATTCTTAAACGTTTGTTCCCCGATGTGCCAGTAATAGCTGGCGGCATCGAGGTGTCACTGCGCCGATTGGCCCATTATGATTATTGGCAGGACCGACTAAGGCCATCCATTCTGATAGACTGCCGAGCCGACCTGCTGGTATATGGCATGGGAGAAATTCCCAATCTTGCTATTGCTAACGCCTTGAATGAGGGCAAGAGCATTGAAGAACTGACCGACATTCCCCAAACTGTGGTTCGCCGCCCATTGAGCGAACTACCTGACTCAAGTAGCAACACTGACGTTGTACTGCACCCGTTTGAGGTATGTCAAAAAGATAAAAAAGCACAGGCTGAGAATTTTAAAGTCATCGAGGTGGAAAGCAACCTGTGGAACGGCCATAACGTGTGGCAGGCAACAGGTGACATTGCGGTGAAAGTCAACCGCACCAATCCGCCGATGACCACCGAGCAGATTGACGCATCCTTTGACCTGCCCTATACGCGTCTGCCCCACCCTCGCTATCAGGGCAAGCGCATACCGGCCTATGAGATGATACGCCACTCGGTGTGCATGCATCGAGGATGCTTTGGCGGTTGCGCCTTCTGCACCATCAGCGCCCATCAGGGGAAATTCATTGCCTCACGCAGCAAAGAATCTATCCTTCGCGAGGTCAAGCAGGTAATACAGATGGAGGATTTCAAAGGTTACATCAGCGACTTGGGGGGTCCCAGCGCTAACATGTATGCCATGCATGGCAAGGACCTGGAGCGATGCCAACGTTGCCAACGCCCATCATGCTTGCATCCCCAACCATGCAGTAACCTCAACACTGACCACAGCGCCCTACTCGACATATACCATGCCGTGGATGCCCTGCCAGGAGTCAAAAAATCATTTATCGGCAGCGGCGTTCGCTATGACCTGTCGATGCACCGCACTGGCGATCCTCGTGTGGACAAAGTCAATGCCCAATATAACGAGGAGCTAATCCGTTACCACGTCTCGGGCCGTTTAAAAGTCGCCCCCGAGCACACGAGTGACGACGTTTTGATGCTGATGCGCAAACCGTCATTTGAACTGTTCCGACGCTTCAAGTCGCTTTTTGACCGAGTGAACATGAAATACAACCTGCGGCAACAGCTCATCCCCTACTTCATCTCATCTCACCCGGGTTGCCATGAGGCTGATATGGCTGAGCTCGCCGCTATCACCAAGGAATTGGACTTCCGTCTAGAGCAGGTACAGGACTTCACCCCCACACCCATGACCGTATCAACCGAAACTTATTATACAGGGTTTCACCCATATACACTCAAGCCCGTTTATTGCGCCCACACGCCACAGGACAAACAGGCCCAACGATTGTTTTTCTTCTGGTATGACCGCAAGAACCGCGCCGCAATTACCGCTGCGCTGAAACGCATCCACCGCAGCGACCTGTTGCGCAAACTCTATCCACAGCGATGACAAAACGACTATTTATAGCACTGTTGCTCGCCATGACCCTATTCAATGTCATGGCAGGGGACAAATTTGTCAAGAGGAGTACCGATGCCCTCTGCATAGCACCCAGTGCCACTGGTCTATGCATCGCTATCGCCAAGCATGACAAGGAGGGCATCAAGCAGTTGGGCTTAAGCACCGCCACATGCCTCGCCGTGAACTATGGGCTGGAACTATGTATCCGCAAGGAACGCCCCGACGGTACTGGCCATCATGCCTTTCCCAGCACCCACTCGGCAGTCGCTTTCAATGGAACAACTTTCCTGATGAAACGCTACGGCTGGAAATGGGGAGTGCCTGCCGCTGTTGTGTCGAGTTACGTCGCTTGGGGGCGTGTACACACCGACCGCCATGACTGGTGGGACGTGCTGGGCGGCGCAGCTATCGGTGCCGGTAGTGCATGGATTTTTTCACGCCCGTTTGCCCAGGATGTAGAGGTAAATATAAGCCCGACCACCTTTGGTGACCGGGCCTATGGATTAACAGCAACTATTCAGTTCTGATTATTTCACGAGCACTTTTCTAGCCGTGCCATCACTCATCTTAACGATGTTGATGCCTTGTTGCAAGCTGTCATGCTGACGGCCCATAATATCATAGTACTCTACAGGAACGATGTCCTGGTTATTCGTCAGTTCCTCAATGCCAACGTTCTCATTGACAAGTCTTACTGTCTCGGCATTAAAGACGCGCATATCGGAGATTACCCGATTCTCCAACGGACGGCTGACTAAGGCGACAACATTCATGTTCATGAGATTCCAATCACTGGGAATGGTCAAGGTGAACTCATTCTCATAGCTATTTCCAACTTTGTTGAAGTCCACGCCCTTGATTGAGCCTAAAGCGCAACGGAACACACCATTATGCATATACTGGTTAACCCAAGTGCCATTATTCAGCTGTCGAGCGATAAGGCTATCCTCGGTTAAATAAACCGTCAGCTTGTTGCCCGTTCCCAAGATCGCATCAAAATCGTCACTCATTTCACCCGATACCTTGATAACAGCCTCACGGGTATTAAGATTTACCTTGGGGTCAATCTTGATCGAAATGAAATTAGGCGACTCATCAGCGAGGGCATCAAAGAAATCACACAATTCATCAGCGATTTGCTGGTGGTATTGCTCATAGTAACCGATAGAATTGACTACATTAGCATCTTCCCAACCTGGAGCACGGTCAAAGGCTGCCGAGGGATAACTGTCCGATCCCATGAAAGCCATAATACTGTCGCCTTGGTTTGTGGTGTAAGGATCAACGCCACTGCCCAAGTTGCCATGCACACCGACCCAGATCACGTCATCACGCTGAGCCTTGACAAGACTAAGCATGGAGTTACCCAGCGGACAGTAAGTGCAATAGGTCGAAGTGAACTGCTCAATTATGTGTTTCTGGCGGGGGAATATCTGATTGAAAACAACAAAATTGTGGGTCAGCGGTTTCACATAATCAATAGCCTCACCTTCAAGAGTCGTTGCTACGACAGTCATGACATGCTCGCCCGACTCGAAGCCATCAGTGGGAATTGCTCCCTGGATGGTGATTGGATCACCTGTCAGCGGTTCTGGATTTGTAACCGTGAGCATAGTCTCGCCATCAATCTTGATGTCAAATGTCACATCACCAGTTTCGACGGGCCTGGGGCCTTTATTCTTAGTCACAAACGAGAATGGGAGGTCATTGCCCTTCTTAATATATTTCTCACTTACCAAGTCACTGGTCCTGATTAGGACTTCAGGGAAATTGTCGTTCTCAACGATGCACTGCAGACACAGGTTGCCATAAGGAGATAATCCAGCGGTTGCCCACATGGGAATGCGGCCAACTCTCTTATACTGGTAAGTGTCATATATGACATCTCCCTCTTGAACCAGTGATAGCGGAGCATTACTCTCGGTTTGCTGATAGTCAAAGCCAATGAGCAGTTTCTCGCCTTCCTGAATATTGATTGTATAAGGGGTCGCGAGTTCTATCGTGTTCCATCCGGCTGAACTGGCATTGCAAGTCCAGGGTACCACAGTGCCATAAGCGCCACCAGGAGTAACAGGAATCACAAACACTCGGCTAATGGTGGCTGCCTCAGCGAGACCTACACGAAAAGCGACAATCTTACTGCCAGTGAACATCTCGACTTCCTCGGTGTCAAGAATAACACCCATGGTGACCAATCCGGATGACGGAGTAGAAACACGCATGCCCTCGGTTGAAATAGCATCAGTGTCAAAATGGCCCATAATCCTCTGATTATCGGGCAAATCAACCATTGCGGGCAGTTGAGCCTTCATTGCTCCAGGGAGCAACAGAGCTGCCAACATCAAAAAAAGTAATGATTTTTTCATGTGTTTAATTGTTTATTTATAAGGTTAATTGTCTGTTTTTCAAATACTACTCAGGATGATTGAGATAACCTCATTCACATCACTGATATTGACCTCGCCATCACCGTTCACGTCAGCAATGGGATCATTAGATGATAAAAGGATGAAATCAATCATGGCGTTCACATCGCTGATGTTGACCTCGCCATCACCGTTCACGTCACCCTTAAGGGGTTCGGGAGCACCACCCTTGACAAATTTCAAAGTAACCGAGGGACCATAACCCAGATGCTCATATCGCGGAGGGAAACCGGGACTCTTGGTAAAGGTCTCGATAGACAGAGTAACTACACACATGCCATCGGCTGTGGGGAACCACTCGCTTTGGATATCCTGTAAACCCATATTAACTTGTCCCGGGCTCGTCTCATACATGCCAACGGTAGTTTGCATGTTACAGGTCATTGGGAAACAAATCTGATAAGAACCATTGTCAATCTGCGTGATGTTGTATTTCATCTTGAGATAGACATTGGGCGCAGCACCCATGTCAGCGACCGACAATCCAGAATAGATGACCTCAAGGCCATCCTCATTGGTCTCAATCAAGTTGCGGACAACAGTTGCACCATTTTCAACAATTTCCTCATTCTCATCGACAAACACAAAGTTTTGGTCAATGTCTTGAGCCACCAACGAACACGTCGCCAATGCAAGCACACTCAATAAAGTAAATAATTTTTTCATAAATCTATTTTAATTTGTTGTTAGTATATCAATTTACACTTGACCACCTGCTTCACCATTTCCTCGTCATATACAAAGGCGACAATGGAACAATGCTGGGGCTTCCAAGCGGCATCCATCGGCAAGGTGTAACTCTTTTGCACTACTTGGCCGTGATTCACGCTGATGTCATCGCCCCAAGCCCCGTTGAGCGTTGCGCGGAAGACATGCATGTGGTTATAATGCTCCTCGCGGCTGCCGTTGGGCATCAACTGGAAACTGTCGATACTATCCTCAACAAGCCACACCTGCAATTTACCCTTGACAAGGACTGAATCGAGGCCAATCACCTCCACATTGGCATGACAGAGATTATCCCCTCCATCCATTTCGGCTTCCACCATGATAGAAACAGGAGCTTTCTTCTCCAACTCATAATTTACAGCGCCAGCCCAATCGGTATAATCAAATGGCGTTGAAGAGAACAAGCGGTCTACCAGACCCACGGGCTGGGCCGAGAGTCCCCAATGGGAAAAATACTCATCGCCTTGAGCCGTATATAACGGCGTGTAGGCTCCCTGGTTCTTGCTGAATGGTCCCGAGTGGATAGCAACAGCGATCACGGTGGTGTCGCCATACTCCTCGACCAGGCGCTCTATTTCCTCGGTCGCGCGGGGGCAGTTCACACAGTATTGCCCCGTGAAGTCCTCGATGAGCACAGCACGGCTCACTTGAGGCGGCTCCACATAGATGAGGCGATCCTGAGGATCCATCTCGTCACACGACGTCATCAACACCGCGGTAAGCGTCAATATGGTATAAAAAAATCTTTTCATCTTGGGTTAGAATGTGTAATTATAGGAGAACGTGAAGCCCTTGCTGGCAGGTACCCAACGGCATACACCACCCGAGCAGTTGAAACCGTCGTCGGTGCGGCCATATCCCAACTGGAAGCGATGAGCCTTAAGGTTATAAGTCACTAATGCCTGATAGTAATGCAGGTCGGTCTCGCCACAATTCCACTGGTCGCTCACGGTGAACATCCAGTGGGGAGCAAACGACAGCTCAGCGAGGCCAAAAGCCCAATCGCCCTCATCGCCATCACAGAACTGGTACTGCAACTCGCAACGCAGGGTCATCTTGGGCGAGAACTTATATTTACCATCAGCAACAAGGATGTTAGAATTAATCATTCCTCCATGTCCCTCCACAACGGTCATGTTGTAACGCTGGTTCATGTACATGAAGATAAGCGAGAAATCGCGTGTGAACCGCTTGTCCACAATCACATTGATATCCTGATAGAAGGTATCACCCATCTTAAAGAAGGCGCTCTTGTAACCATCGCTGCCTATGATACGTCCCTCGGCAACCGGATTCTTGATATCACCATTGTCAAGGCCACGCACATGAGAGACGTTCAACTTCACCTTAGTGCCATACTTGCCACCCAGGGCAGTATTTTTCTTAAATGAATAACCCAGCTCGGCCTGGAAGGCCCACTCACCATTAAGTTGAGTGGCATAGGGATAAGTAGCGGCAAGCGCATAGGTGTGGTCATGGGTGAACGCGGGCATGTGATTAATGAAACTCGACGTGCCGTTCATGCTGCGGCGACTACGGAACGACATTCCCTCACTGCGCTTAGCCTGCAAGAGCAAACTCATACCTTTTTTAGAGTAAGAAGTACTCAGCATCGCCACGTTGCCACGTCCGTAGTGATAACCATTATCAAATGACGGGTCTTGGGTTTTCTGGGCATACTCTGCAAGCACGTTAAACCCCTTGTGATTCAGATTAAAACGGGCATCCCATGCATTCACGTTTTCGGGCAACTTCAACTTATGGGTCGCATCGACAAAGATGTCATCATCCTCGGCATTCTCATGCTTGATGACCCACGAGCCGCCAATGCTGATGTGGGTGCCAGCGGTCTCCAGCGGCTTGATGAACTGCTCCAAGCCCACCTCAACATCCACACCACTAACCAGCGCATCGTTATGATGCCAGTAGCGACGCTGCTTGCCCGTGAGGGCCTTGATGCTCGTGCCGTTAACGGGATTATAGACGAGGCGAGCGCCGCGCAGAGCATTGTCAATGCCCAACGAGCGCTCTTCGTAGGTCCTGAGAACGAAGCCCGAGCCAAACTGCTCATAATAGTCACCCAGCGTGAGTTCCACATTCTTGACATGACCTTTCACATAGAAGTGAGGAAATCCCCACCCCTTAAAATCCTTCTCATAACCAGGCAACGGGTGCTCAAGGAACTCAAACCGAGTTCCCGCATCCACATACTTGCTACCGAGTTTCAAGTCAACATAGGTATTGGTCAATGCCCAATCGCTATAATGCTCGGTGCCAATCTTCTCATCATCCTGAGGGATGAGAACATCGCTTTGGATGCTACCGCTGAGGGTTACCTGTGCCTGTGCCGACGATGCCGCAAGCAGCAATGTCGCCATCAGCAACAGGAAAAAACCATTAATTCTACTCATGCCTGGTCTCGCTTATTGGGCCAGGAGATTGCGGACTTCGTCGATGAGCTCATTCTCAGCGCCATCGGTATATCCACTGTGCTTCGACACTACATTTCCTTTGCCATCAACAACCACAACAAAGGGGATCATTTGCCCACCCAAAGACTTGAGGAAGTCGCTATTGGGATCAAGCAAGACCTCATATTCCCATTCGTTCTCGTCAACCAGCGGTTTAACTTTGTTAATGTTCTGAGCCTGATCAATGCTCACGGCATAGATTTTCACTCCAGTTTCTTCCTGCCACTCGTCATAGACCTCGGCAATGGCCGACAACTCTCGGTTGCACGGTTTGCACCATGTTGCAAAAAAGTCAATGATAAAGGGCTTGCCTTCATTGTTCAACGAATCGGTCTGCACTGTTGCTCCATCAATGGTCTTGAGCGTTACTGCAGGAAGTTGAGCCTGAGCCACTCCAAAAGCAGCTACTAAGCAAACACAGAATGATACAATACACTTTTTCATATACTTATAATTTTATTATTTAGATTCAAGACGCAAAGGTAAATATTTTTTGTTTTCACCAAAAGAATTATATAGAAAATAAGACAATAAACCTTAATTATTTCTCAAAAACTCGTCTTTAAGCTTATAAAAAGAACAAGCCTTGCACACGACAAACATGTGCAAGGCTTGATATCATAACATCACTAAGTTATGACGGAAACTATCACCTCATGATCTTGGTGGTGGTTACATTGCCCTTATCATCGGTCGTGCGAACGATGTAAATGACACCGCTCTCCATCTTGTTAACACGCCTTCCGTCAATCGTGTAGATTTCGGTAGTGTTGGCATGAGCGGTATCAATCTCGTTGATTGCGGTCTGCTGACCCCTAATATCGATACACATCACATACATACCGCCACTGCCCGGGATCACCTCCCAGTTGTCATCATACTCCTCGTCCTGGGTATAGAAAATGTAAGCATGACCCTCATCGTAGGCCACAGCAAAACCGCTGGACTTGAAATTATCTTCACAGATCTGCCTGGTCCACATCACGTTGCCCATATCGTCCAGTTTCACAACCATGAAGTTAGCACCGTTCCAGCTCTGCAGATTGCCATAGAGCAGTACCCAACCGTCGCTCTGAGGAATGACCTTGACAGGCGTGAAACCCCACATGTCGTTCTGATCCAGACTCTTGCCATAGATATCTTGATCCATCCACAGGTAACCGCCATAGGAATCGAGCGAGTTTACATACATGTTCATTGCTCCCTCCACATCGGTGTATTCCCATGCTACAAAAGTCTGATAGTCCTTAACAGCCATAATTGCACTACCGGCATCGCCATCAGTCGTGTTGTTGCAAATGGTGGGTTCGGGAAGCACCTCACCATCAGGCGTGAGGTAGTTCACAACCTGATAACCTGACCAGTTGAGCAGCTTACGGTATGACAGTACCACGCCACCATCGGCATCAAGTTCTACCAGAGGGCTAGGCATATACATGCCACTTGCCAGGGGACCTTCATCCACCATAACGGGATTCTCCCAGACGTTGGTCAGCGTGTTGTCTAGACGCTGAGCGTCAAGGCCCGTATTCTCGTTGTCATAGATGGCAAACACACTTCCCTCGGGGGCCGGGAGCATCAACATGATTCTTGACGACATGGCCAGGGGGTCAACTGCATTCAGTACGCCATTGGCATCAGCATGCATAATCAGCCACTTGGAATCGGTTACCAAGACCGAGTCGGGCATTTCCTGGTTGGGGAACCAGGGCGAGGGTGACCAGTTGTCCTCAGTGGCCTTCTCGTTGTAATACTCGTTGTGAACAGCAGCTACATATACATTGTCACCACTTACACAAATCACAGGATTGATGTTCTCGGCAAGCAAGGCATTTTCATGTACTCTGCCGGCGGGGAACAGTACACCGTCAGCATCCCAAACAGGCACACCCTGCTGGGTGTAGCGATAAACATACACCTCGCTGTTCTCCTGGTTCTCCACATCGTTGCGGATGTCGTGATAGCCAAGCAGGATGTCACCGTTGGCAGCCAGTGCCAGAGCGTAGTCAGTCGTGTAAGTCCAAGTGGGTTTATCACACACAATGATACCCTCATCGCCAAACTGGGCATTGCCATCGGCATCAAATACCTGCAAATGTAATTGATAGCCAAACACCCCGTCAACACGCTCGCCACGCAGCCAGCTCAAGATGATTTTACCCTCGGGAGTGGTTATAGTCTTCATCTGGACTTGTCCATTTGTACCTTCACCGTCAAGGCGTGTAGCCTCGGTGTCACTCGTGTGCCATGCCAGCATCGATCCGATACCCAACATTAACAACATTGAAAACGTAATGATTCTTTTCATAAGTAAAATGGGTTAAAAAATGAATTAATCAAACTATTTTTGCGCAAAGATAATCAAAATTTTAACACAATGAGATTTCTTGCCACAAAAAAAGGTGTGGCAAAAAAACACTTGAAAAAAGAAAATCAACGGGAGGCGCGATAGTACAAGACTGCCGCGATAATGATATAAACAAAGTTTGGAATCCACATGGCGACGCGCGGACTGGTATAACCCGAGACGGCAAATGTGGAGGTAACTGTCATGAACAGAATATAGGAGAAACTGAGCAACAGTCCAAGGCCGATGTTCAGACCGATACCACCCCTGACCTTGCGCGACGAGAGTGACAGGCCAATGATGGTGAGGATGAATGCGGCTGCCGTCATGGCGATGCGCCGCTCATACTCGATCTCAAAGTTCTTGATGTTGGCGACACCTCGGGCTTTCTGTTTATTGATGTATTCCTTAAGCTCAGGTGAGGTCATCGTCTGCTCGTCGTTTTTGGAAATAAGGAAGTCGCGAGGGTCAATGTTAAGCAAGGTATCCATCACAGCGCCCGAGCGCATAGTTTCCTTCAAACCGTTAAAGTTTCGGATGGTGTACTGGCGCACCGTCCACAATCCGACGGAATCATACTTGATGGTCTCGGCCGTAAGCCTGGACTTGAGAGTCGTGCCGTCAAACTCCTCGAGCGAGAACCTGAAGCCGCTTCGGGTGGTGTTATCATAACGGGACATGTAAGCCATCACGCCCGGCTTGACCTGCAACTGGATGTTATCGCCATAAATTACCTCCTTGTTTTTCACCCATTTGTTAGTGTAGGCAATGCGTTCGATGTTGGCTGGCGGGATGATATAGGCGGCGAGCAGATAACTGCCCAAGGCGATAACAGCTGCCGAGAACAGGTATGGCACGGTCAAGCGGTAGAAACTGATGCCGTTGGAGAGCATGGCGATAATCTCACTGCGGTCAGCTAAGCGGGAAGTGAAGAAAATCACCGCGATAAACGTGAACAGCGGGCTGAACTGGCTGAGTACAAACGGCAGGAAGTTCATGAAGTACTGAAAGACCGTCGCCTTCCATGGCGCGGTGAGCACGGCATCAAGTTTCTCGTTGATGTCAAACATCACCACAATGGCAAACAACAGCAAGATGGCGAAGAAGAATGTGCCTAGGAAATGCTTGATGATGTAGCGGTCAAAGCGCTTGACGTAGTACCACGGGTAGCGCTTGAGGGGCGTGGATGGAGCTGAATCCACTGATTGGGCAGACTCGGCGGGAGACACATCATTTTGTGTCTCTACGGGCTGTTCCATATTCTTGAGTTCTTCTTCCATCACCAAATACCTAAAGCCTAAAACCTAACTAAAGCCTCACCTGAACATCATGGAGCATCTGGCGCTTCCATTCAGGGAAGTCGCCATCGATGATGTGCTTGCGTGCCTCGCCCACGAGCCACAAGTAGAAGGCCAGATTGTGGATACTGGCAATCTGCATGGCCAGGATTTCCTGGGCAATGAACAGGTGGCGCACATAGGCTTTGCTGTAAATATGATCCACTATTGAGGGGCCGTCTTCCTGCAAGGGGCTGAAATCATCGGCCCACTTCTTGTTGCGCATGTTCATGATGCCGTGGCGGGTGAACAGCATGCCGTTGCGGCCGTTGCGCGTGGGCATCACACAGTCCATCATGTCCACACCACGGTCAATAGCCTCAAGGATGTTGGCAGGCGTACCCACACCCATCAGGTAGCGGGGACGGTCCTGTGGCAGGATGTCATTGACAATCTCTATCATCTCATACATGACCTCGGTGGGCTCACCCACGGCAAGACCGCCGATAGCGTTACCATCAGCCCCCAGGTCGGCGACAAACTTGGACGATTCCTGACGCAGGTCCTTATACACACAACCCTGCACAATGGGGAAATAGGCCTGACTGTGGCCATAACGCGGCTGAGTGTTCTTGTAATGTTTCCAGCCACGGGCAAGCCAGTTGTGGGTCAGTGTCAATGACTTGCGGGCATAGTTGTAGTCGCTGGTACCCGGCGGGCACTCGTCTAGCGCCATCATGATGTCGCTGCCGATGGTGCGCTCGATGTCCACCACCTTCTCGGGTGTGAACAGGTGCTTGCTGCCGTCGATGTGGCTGCGGAAGGTCACTCCCTCGTCGGTCAACTTACGGTTCTCGGCCAGAGAAAAGACTTGGAAACCGCCGCTGTCGGTCAAGATGGGACGGTCCCAGCCGTTGAACTTGTGAAGGCCACCGGCACGTTCAATGATGTCCATGCCAGGACGCAAGTACAGGTGATAGGTATTGCCCAAAATGATTTGCGCCTTGATGTCCTCGCGCAGTTCGGTCATGTGGACAGCCTTAACGGCACCCACTGTTCCCACAGGCATGAAAATCGGTGTCTCGATCTGGCCGTGGTCGGTAGTAATAAGCCCCGCACGAGCATTTGTGCCGCTGGGAGTGGCTATGAGTTGATAATCCATTCAGTCGTCATTCTTGAAAAGCGGTGCAAAGGTACTAAAATAGTTAATAGTTTTTCTACTAAACCATCATGATACACGATAAAAAAAGCGAATTTCGCTAATTTTAACGAAATTCACAAAGCATGCTTCGTGTCATTCATCGCAATTAGCGAAATTCGTGTTAAAGTTGTCAAGAAGGAGAATCAATTGTATTTCTGATACTCTTTACGAGCCTTCTCAAGGTTCTGAACAGCCTTGTCATAATTCTTGATGGCTTTCTCGAGATCCTTCTGAGCCTTCACATTTTGCTTGGCATGCTTCTCGTCGAGTTTCAGTTTCTCGCCATCCTGTTTCATGCGCTTCTCGTCGGTGAGACCCTTAGCCTCGGCCTTATCATGCTTTTCCTCGAGTTTGGTTTTCTCACGCATCTGATTCTCAGGCAGGCTGCTGTATTTCTCCTGAGCCTCGGCTTTCTTCTTCTCAGCCTCTTTCAGCTTATCCTGGGCCTTGTTATACTTCTCAGTGGCCTTTTGGCGTTTCTCGATCAGCTTTTGCTGCTTCTTAGCCTCTTTCTCGGCCTTCTTGGCTTCCTTTTCCTTCTTCTCGGCAGCCTTCTTAGCCTCCTTGGCCTTCTTCTCTTGCTCCTTGAAAGCGTCTTTCTGCTTCTTGGCGGCCTCGGCCTGCTTTTTAGCTAGCTCGGCATCCTTGGCATACTGTGCCTGCTGCTGTTCAACCTGCTGAGGGGTTTCATAATTCTGAGCCATTGCGGCGGGTGCTGCTGCAAAGCAGAACAACGCTGCCATCAACAATAATTTCTTCATAATCGTAGTGTTTTTAATTAAACTATGCTTCTTTAATGTGGCAAAGATAGTACTTTGACCTGATATAACAAAAAAAGTTTAAAAAAATGCCGCTGTGTCATTTATCGGCACGGCGCAGGTAGGCGAATTCGTCGATTCGGGTGATGCCGATCGACTCAAGGTACTGGCGGCTGCGTTGCACATCCTCGTCGGTGTTGAAATCTGGGATGTGGGGGACGCGCACGACGATGCGGTCGGCCATGCCGTCGTGGCCCAGGAGCCATTGCAGGTTGTCGAGCGTACGCTGGTTGTCCTGCCCCGTGTAGCGACGGTAGATGTCGGGGTTCAGGTCCTTGATATCGATGTAGTATTCATGGATGTGGGGCAGCAGGCGCTCAAGGTGATGACACTCGACATTGAGGGCGGTCTCGATGGTGAAGTGCCACTCGGGCGGCGCCATGCGGCAGAAGGCGTCAATGAACTCGCTGCGGATAGCAGGTTCCCCGCCGCCGAAGGTAATACCCCCGCCCGTGGCGAGGAAATAGAGGTTGTCAATCATCACCTCGTCGAGCAGCTCGGCAGGAGTGGCCGTCCTTGAGAAACCATCGGGCTTCAAGCACTGGGCATTCAGGCAGTATTGGCACCGCAACGTGCAGCCGTGAAAGGCGACCAGTGTGGTCACCCCCTGCCCGTCCACCGCCAGCCGATGACGAGCCACCCCGATAATCGGCACCATATTCCGTTCTTCATCCATAAATCATTGTATATCAGTAGTGAAAATTACGTTTAGGGGCAAGATGTACGTGAATCAAAATGGCTGTCTGTTGTATCAACTATTCTTCCAGATTCAATCCTCTCGTCGCCAATAGAGTCATCCATAGCACATGAATCCTCCACGAGTACGACCTCGCCCTGGAGTCCACCATTGCCACCTTTATTCAGTTGATTGCATGACGTGGCGGTAAAACACATCAGGCCAAGGCTAACGCCAGCAATGAGGGCGGCCTTGCCGTTTGAGCGGCGTCGGGCGATTTCACGTTCCAAGTAGCGCATCTCGCTCTCACATGCCGGGCAAGTACCCGAGCAATCACCCTCATGGTGACACTCGCGTGGCTCGTATTTGATACCGTTGGCACGCGCAATGTCAAGACGAATCGCCTTGAGCGTGTTGCAGAGATGTTTACCGTGCTTCATAGCCGTTTTCTTTAGTTAGTCTTCAGTTGATTCCAATTGGCTCTTGTCCTCCATTTTGAAGGTGATAGGCAGTGTTAACCACATCGCAACCGCACGACCACCATGGCTACCGGGGAAGAATTTGGGCAATGACTTGCAGACGCGGACGGCTTCGTTGTCGAGCAATTCATGAACTGAACGGACAACCTTCACCTCGTTGACCTCGCCATTCCTTTCAATGAGCAACTGCACGATTACCGTTCCCTGTATGCTGTCCTTGATGGCTTCAGGTGGATAGACAACGTTATCGCTGAGGTACTTCATCAAGGCACTGTTTCCTCCACGGAAATAGGGCATCGTTTCATGGATTTCCCCGAAGATTTCCGCTCGCTGTGTCGTGTCGCACACTTGGCTCTGACAGCTATAACTGGACATCAGGGCCTCGCTAGACGGGGCACTGGTTGCCATAGCCGACAGGCCAGACAACGCCAGGCTCACACCCGTCATCAGGGCCGCCTTGTTATGAGGACGCTTGCGGGCGATTTCCCGCTCCAGGTAGCGCATTTCACTCTCACAGGCGGGACAGGTGCCTGAACAATCACCCTCGTGGTGACACTCGCGGGGTGTGTACTCGATGCCATTGGCGCGCGCGATGTCAAGACGGATTGCCTTGAGCGCGTTACAGATATATTTACCGTGTTTCATCATCACATTATTTTTTGAGATACAAATTTAGTGCTTTTTATTCATCAACGATAATTATTTTCCCTTTTTCCCGTAGCTTTACGTGAGCTCGATGAATTTGTCGTTTGTCAATCAAGGGTTAGCGACTCCCCCTCTTGGATAATAGGGGGTGCCGCGGGAGCGGCGGGGGCGTTGATACCATAAGATATAATTCGACGACAAATCATACTCCTCCGGCGCTTCGCACCACCTCCCCAATCTTAGGGGAGGAGTTGATAGACAGCACTTTATTTTTGTCGAACTGACGACAACTTGAATGTCACGGGCAAGGTGTACCATACACTCACGGCCCGACCATTTTGGCGGCCTGGAATGAACTTGGGTAGCGTCTTAACAATGCGAACAGCCTCCTCGTCTAGGTCCTTGTCCACCGAGCGGACAACCTTCACTTCACCAATTTCACCAGTCTTGTCAACAACAAATTGCACAATGACGCGACCCTGGGCGCAGGCAGCCCTGGGCGGCCACTGGATGTGACTTTCAATGTATTCCATCAGAGCTGCCTCACCACCGGGAAATTGAGGCATCTGCTCTACTGACTTGAAGATTTCATTTTCTTTTCGCTTCACGTCATTTTGCTTCACGCCATTTCCAATAGGCCTATTCAATTCTATTTCACGCTCCTCAAGTGGTTCTTTTATGGTCACCGGTTCACCATTTTCGTCGAAACAATAGGTGCCCATAAAGTAGATGGAGCCAGTGCTTTTTTCCACGATGTAATATACAAATGGCCGCGTAGCGTAGAAGTACTTATAAAAGACCACTCCTATTTCTGCCATTTCAGCTACCGTTGTGGCAGCGGCTTTTGTTCCCTCTTCGTTGACCTCGATTTTGGCCTTCTGCTTCATCATCGACACATACAATTCGTCATGATAACCCTTGAGCATATTGGGAAATTCAGCTGCATTATTGAATGCTCGTTGCATGCCCATCGACGAAAGTATATCCTCAAGACGTGTCTCGCTTTCGGTAGTGAAGCGAGGCATCAGGATATCGACGTCTTGAGTCCTCATTTGTGACTGCCACTCTTTCAGTTTCTGTGCCGAGAGATTCCAGATGATATCGTCGGTCGTCTTGCCCTCGTTGGGGAGCAACACAACCATGCTGTAGGCTTTGTTACCGTAGGGCAGGCATAGCATTTTGCACAAGTCGTTCTTGCCGTAGGCGGCCATACCTTCGCGGTGCATCATCGGCCGCTTGACGGTTTTGCCGTCATGCGTAATAAAGTCCAAGCCTCGAGTGCTCCTGGGGTCAAATTGATCGGTCCACGAAGCCTTGAAATAGACGGCGTTCAACAGATACATCAAGCGATTGGGGTTGAGTTCGCCCTTTTCCAGGATTTCTGGTATCATGCCGTCGGTGTGGACCTTGCACCAATTGTTGATTTTATTTACAATGTTGCCTGAGTTGAAGTTAATCGCTTCAACTTGGGCGTCATAATAGTTTTGCATGTCAGCTTTGTACTGTGGGATGAGCCTTTTACCCGAAACGACGAAGATGCTGTTAGCAGTTTTTAATGTCACACTTGGGTCAACAGATTGGGCTTTATGCATCATCTTTTTGAAATATTCGTTGATCTCCTGCACCGTGCCTCCTAGCCCAAGTACATCGGTTATCTGCCGGCGCGTCTCGCCGTCGGCTCCCTCGTTAAGCATGCCCAGCACATAGCTCACGCTGATGGGCGACACGATGGTGCTTTTTCCTCCACCTTTCTGCTCGTTGATAGTGCGGAACAGGTTACAGGCAAAATCATTGTTGTTATCTAGCATCCCTACTGGGGATGCGGTCATCGGGTTGTCATTAGGCATCTCGACTTGAGATTCGGTAGATGCGATATCCTGTTTCTCGCTCTGCTCACTATTATTCAAATGGTTGCCATTGCTGGCAAAAGCCAGGAGGCCGGTCATCAATACCACGATGCACAATGTGCTAAATATCCAATAACGTTTCATATCAGTCAAATTTTTCAAGTTGATAAAAACGGGTTAACTCTCGGTTGCAAAGTTATAACCGATCATTTGAAAAAACGGCAAAAATGGCTAGCATTCGACGGTCATTTCAAGAAACATTTACAACTGATTTCCAATGGTTTACAAAACAAAAAGGTCATTTGATGGTAATTTGTTGAATTGGGGTGCAAATTACCTGCAAAAAAAGAAGTATTTTTGCAGTGAGAAACCAGAAAAGGCCTCACGTAAAGACGCTAAAGCGCTAATTTTATAATCGCACTGAGATGAGAAATAAACATCAAATTATATCCATGGTGGCAACTGTGGTGCTACTGATTATAATGGGTGGATGCAGCCATCCTGCCGATAACGAGCAGCTCGTCGCTGTGGACTCGTTACTGGCCCAGAATCGAGGCGAGGAAGCAATGCAAATGCTCCAGATGCTCAACACCTCGTCTTTTGATCATCACAACAAAGCCTATCAGGCATTGCTGACCACCCAAGCCAATCTTGAGTGCAATGTCACCGTGAGCAGCGATAGCGACATCAACGAAACTGCGCGCTACTTCCAGGCCCACGGCGACAAGGAGAAATATGCCCGAGCCTTGCTCTGCCAGGGATGCGTCAACAAGCAACTGGGACACCTTGACAAAGCGATTGCCACCCTGCGCCAAGCCGAGGACGTCGCGGCCAGCGATGACTTGAAGAATCGCGCGATGGCCAAGATGATGATGGGCGAACTGTACCAAAGCCAGGTCGTGGGCGCCAAGACCGTGGGTGCCGAGAAATATCGAGAGGCGCTGGAGCTTTTCCGCCAAATCAACGACAAACATCACCAAATCATCTGCCTGAGCGAGTTGGGTGGCCTGTACCGCATCAACAAGGAGAAACAGGATAGCGCCATGAACTACATCAATGCTGCAATCGACCTGGCAAAACAGGAAATCGAGCCGCAATATGTAGTGGCCAATCTTTTCTCCCGCGCCGAGTACCGAGCTGCCCGCGGTGATTACCAGGGCGCTAAGGATGATGCCGTTGAGGCCATCTCTTGGAGTGGAAGTCAAAAAATCCACCCAAGAATCCATTACACCGCCGCATCGGCATTCCTGCACCTGGGACAAACCGACTCGGCCCGTTACTACCTGAATCAAGCCCCTGCGATGAGTTCCGCAGCCGATAGCATCATGCATTACCAGTTGCTGGCCGACATGGCTCGTCGCGACCACAAACTGGAAGAAGCCTTCAACTACCTGACCTTAACCCACAATCTTGCCGATTCGGTAACAATGAGCAGTATGAACGACCGGCTGATGGAGGTGGAGAAGAAATATGATACCCAAAAGGCTGATCTCGAAAACGCCCTGTTGAATTCACGCCTAAAGGGGACGTTATTAGCACTGGCATTGTTAATCCTAGCGGCAGGCGCCCTAGCTTTCCTGCTGTGGCGCTATCGTAACCGCCTGAAAATTCAGCAGACTGAGTACGAACTGCAAAAGGCTGACCTTGACCAATCATTGCAGAGCCTTAACCAGATGCAAACTTTGCTCAACGAGAGACAATCGACCAAAAACCAGTCCCAGGAACTGAAAGCCATCGTCGATAGCCAGATACAAGTCGTCCACCAATTGCTGCAATGGTCCTATGAGTGCAACGAGACGACATTTGCCAAGCGTTTCAACTCACTGATGACCATGCACGGCCCCGACGAGGTGGGAGCATCTTACTGGGACAACCTGCAATCATTGGCCAACGAATTGTATGACAACGTGTTGGTTAAAGCCCAAGAGGCTGCTGGCGGTACCCTGCGCGACGACGAGATCAACTTGATTGCCCTGCAGTGTCATGGTTTCTCGAGAACAGTCATCATGATTTGCATGCGATACAGGAACATGAGGACCGTCTCTAACAAGAAAATCCAAATCGCCCACAAACTGAATGTCAATACGCTCGACGAGTTCTTGCAGCCTTTCTTAAAAAGAAAGACAGAAGCGACTGATTGAACGGATTTTACGAGATGAGAAACGAGGCGACGATACGGTTTGTGCTTGACCATCGCGAAGAGGACGTGAGGGCGTTGGCGTTGCGGGGTAGCCGTGACAAGGATGTGGACCTGCCATGGGCACTGGATCAAATCCAGGGCTGGCAGGCGGCGCGCCGCAAACTGCCTTCTTGGGCAACCATTAACGGTATCGTCTATCCGCCCCATCTGTCGATGGAGCAGTGCTCGAGCGAGATAACGGCAAGATATAAATGCGGCATCGTCGAGCGACTACCCAAAGGCTATCGAGAGACCTTGATTGACCTTACTGGCGGCTTCGGTGTGGATTTCGCTTTCATGGCAAGGTGTTTTGACCATGCTTGCTATGTTGAGCGGCAAGCCCACCTGTGCGAGGCTGCACAGCTGAACTTCGGGTTGCTGGGACTCTCACACGCGAGGGTTATCAATGCCGATGCCGAGCGAGTTCTCGATGACATAAAGACTGAACCCGCTTCCACCCTGCTCTATCTGGATCCCGCGCGGCGCGATGACAACAAAGCCCGCACCTATGCCATCACCGACTGCACGCCCAACGTGTTGGAACTGCTACCGCGCCTGTTCGAGTGTGGTGACCGTGTGCTGCTCAAGCTATCGCCCATGCTCGACTGGCACAAGGCGGTTGCCGATCTGGGCAATCGTGTCGCTGAGGTTCACATCGTGAGTGTGGGTAATGAGTGCAAGGAGTTACTGGTTTTCATGGATGTTTCTCATGAGGGAGAGCCATCAGTCCACTGTGTGAACGATGATCAGTCACTCATCTACCTGCCTTCCCAAGACAGCATGGCTCCAGCCATCGCGACCAGCGACGATACCCGTTACCTCTATGAGCCTAATGCTTCGGTGATGAAGGCGGGATGCTATGGGCTCCTAACGAAACGCTATCCCATCGAGGCCCTGGCGACCGACAGCCACCTATTTGTGTCCAATGAACAGCTTGAGGATTTCCCCGGCCGCCGCTTTGCTATCAATGCAGTCACCACCATGAATAAAAAGGAACTGGGACGAGCCATCAGCGGCATCACGAGGGCCAACGTGGCCGTGCGCAACTTCCCGATGACCGCCCAGCAGTTGCGGCAACGCCTGGGATTAAAGGACGGCGGAGACTGCTATATCTTCGGCACTACCAATGCCACTGGTGAACATCGCCTCTATATTTGCAACAAACTCTAGAAATGTAATCTGATGTAAACAATAAAGACATTGTTTTGATCCGGAAAAATAAAAAAGAGAATTATGGAACCGAGATTTACTATTCATAGCCAATATAATGAGAAGGAGGCGATTCGCTTCAACCGCGCTTTATTATTCAACGTGTGGCACCTTAAGAAGACGATTATCGTCTCGAACATTGCTCTGCTGGTCATGTTAGTGACTTCTCTCATCGCTCACAACTATTTGTTTGCCATCAGCCTCTTGTTTGCCCTGGTGGTATTCAACTGGTATTTCTTTTGGGGTGTGGACCTGAAGGCGGCAAGAGCCTATCACAAGAACAAACAGATTCATGACCAAGAGTTTGTCTTCCATTTCTATGATGATCAGTACGAAAGCACCGCCGACGATGGCACAACGCCGTCCAATGTTCCCTACTCCACCCTTCACATGATCATCGAGACACCCACTAACATCTATATCATGCATGCCCCAACAGTAGGTACTATCATCCAAAAGACCAATTGTCCTGCTGACTTCATCGACTTCATACACGAAATAAAAAAACGATACAAAATCTAAGGAACCTTTTCATCCACAAATAAAACAAGCCTCCAGCACGAATGCTGAAGGCTTTGTTTTTAGTAGAGAAACAGGGACTCGAACCCTGGTTTCCGCCGTGAGAGGGCGGCGTCCTAGACCGCTAGACGATATCTCCGTCGATAAATAAAGCCCTCGCTCTGTCGGGTGAAGGCTTTGCTGGTAGAGAAACAGGGACTCGAACCCTGGTTTCCGCCGTGAGAGGGCGGCGTCCTAGACCACTAGACGATATCTCCGTAGAAAAGCGATGCAAAATTACTGCCAATTTTTGAACTGGCAAAATTTTTAAACTGTTTTTTTTGAAAAAAAGTCAAAATGCCCCATTTTCGGTATTTTTTCACTAAAAAGGATGATTGGATGAGATAAAAATTGTACCTTAGCGGAATCATAACAAACATTATTCTTTTTTACATTAAAAACATTATGGCAAGCAAACGACAGATTAAGAAAGCAATCCAGAATGCCTGTGGCGATATCGCGGGCGAGTGCATCTTTGCAGAATCAGCCTTCGGTGAGGGCAAGCAGGAACAGTGGGACAGCATCATCATCGATACTGCCCTCCTCCAACAGGAAGCTGTGAACCGCGTGAACAACCGTTTCGACAAGAAAGTCAAGGACTTTGCCAACCGCAAGGAATACAACAAGGCTCGCCGCGCGTTCTTCAAGCAGTGTGAGAAGGAATTGAGCGATTACTTCCGCGCCGAGGTGAACAACATCGCCAAGCGCATGAACGAGCTCATGCCGTCAAAGAAGTAAAAACCAACTTGGCGCCCCATGAATCTCTCTGGTTGGATATTGAAGAAAGCCGGGTGGACGTTTAAGGTCAACCTAAAGATGCCTGACAAGTGCATCATCGTCATCGCCCCCCACACCAGCAACTGGGATTTTATCCTGGGTGAACTGGGCATCCACTCGGTGGGCATGAAGGCCGGCTTCCTGATGAAGGACACATGGTTCTTCTTCCCGCTGGGATATCTGCTGCGAGCACTGGGCGGCATCCCTGTCAACCGCCGTCAACACGGCAACTTGACACAATCTATCGTCAACGCGTTCAACACCACTCCCAAACTCGCCATCGGCGTCACACCCGAGGGCACCCGCAGCCCTAACCCAAATTGGCACAAGGGCGCCATCTTTATGGCACGCGACGCCGGTGTACCGCTGATCCTCGCCTACTTTGACTACAAAGATAAAGTGGTGTGCATCGATAAGGAGTTTGAGCTAAGTGAAGATGCCGATGCCGACCTGTTACGCATCAAGCAATACTTCCAACCATTCCACGGGCGCTACCCTGAGAAGTTCGTCACGGGACTAGAATAAATGAAATGGCGGCCAGTCCGCCATTTCATGATTAGAGATGAGTGATGGAGCCTTGTCTCTACTTACTTCATCCATCTATATTTTTTATCTTTTAACTCCTATCTAAAAAGATGATATCACGCAACATGCGCGTCACGCTCATTGAGGACGACATCGTCTGGGGCGACCGCGACGCCAACTTCAAGCAACTGGAGCGCAACATGCGCAATATGGCCGAAGACACCGACCTGGTCATCTTGCCCGAGTTGTTTACCACGGGTTTCATGACCGGAGACCGTGAGCAAGCGGCCGCTGTGGCCGAGTGGAACAGTGGCGACACCCTGCGCAAGCTGCGCAAACTCGCCGACGAGTTCCATGTGGGCATCATCGGCAGTTTTCTGGCCAACACGGCTGCACAACTCTATAACCGCGCCTTCTTCATTGAGCCTAATGGCGATGAAACCTACTATGACAAGCGCCACCTGTTCTCCTTTGGCGGGGAAGACAAGGTATTCAACCAGGGTCTGACCAAGTCACCCATCGTGCGCTTCCGTGGCTTCAACATCAAGTTTGTGGTGTGCTATGACCTGCGTTTCCCCGTGTTCTGCCGCAATGTGAAAAATAACTACGACCTGCTGGTGGTCATCGCCAACTGGCCCAAGTCACGCGAGCAGGTGTGGCGCACGTTGCTGGCGGCACGCGCCATCGAGAACGAGTGCTACGTGTGTGGCGTGAACCGTTGTGGTACCGATCCCGCTGGCGTGGAGTACCCCGAGGGCTCGTCGATGGTCATCGATTTCAAGGGCAAGGTCATAGCCCAACGCATGACAAGTCCCATCATCACCGCCGACTTATCGCCTGCTCAGTTGGCACAGTTCCGCGAGAAATTCCCGGCATGGCGTGATGCCGATAGCTTTACCCTTGATATTTGAACCGCATCACTGACATAGAACTGCTAGCGCCCGCCCGTGACGCTGACATCGCCATCGCCGCTGTCGACCATGGCGCCGATGCGGTGTATATGGGTGCCTCACATCATGGGGCACGTGCCGACGCCACTAACAGCCTCGATGACGTGCGCCGCGCTTGTGACTATGCCCACCGTTTCGATGCAAAAATCTATGCCACCGTCAACACATTGGTCTATGACAACGAGCTGGCTGAAGTAGAACATCTCATTCATGACCTTTACCGCATTGGCGTGGACGCGCTCATCGTCCAGGACTTGGGATTACTCAGGTTGGACCTGCCGCCCATCGCCCTGCACGCCAGCACGCAATGCGACCTGCGCTCGCCCGAGAAAGCCCGTTTTCTCGAAGCCTTAGGGTTTTCACAGCTCGTCATGGCGCGTGAATTGACGCTAGACGAGATTGCGGCAATCCGTAAGGTCACGACAGTGCCGCTTGAGGCTTTTGTGCATGGCGCATTGTGCGTGAGCTATAGCGGACGCTGTGCCATCAGCCAGGTGCTGAAGAACCGCAGCGCCAACCGCGGCGAGTGCGCCCAAATGTGCCGCCTGCCCTACGACCTCGTTGACGCACAAGGTCACACGCTGGTCGAGGGAAAGCACTTGCTGTCACTGCGAGATATGGCTCGAAACGACTGCTTGGAGCAGATGATGGCAGCGGGCGTATCATCATTCAAGATCGAAGGCCGCTTAAAAGACGCATCATATGTAAAGAATGTGGTGGCATATTATCGCCGCGCCATCGACAAGATCACCGACCGCCATCATGACAGCTATCGCCGTTCATCTTCAGGACATACCGAACTGACCTTTGAGCCCTCATTGGAAAAAAGTTTCAACCGTGGATTTACCAGATACTTCCTCGATGGTCGCCACCCCCTCGACGGCACTGCTATGGCCAACATCGAGACCCCCAAGTCACAAGGTGAATACTTGGGTCGTGCATTGCGTTGCATTGGCAACAGACTCACCATCGACACCCGTGCCATCCTTGTCAATGGTGACGGTTTGAGTTTTACCGACCAGCAGGGTCAGTTCTCGGGTGCACGTGTCAATCGCGCTTTGGGAAACGGCACTGTATTGCTGCGGGAACACGTCACTATCCCGCGCGGAGCCCAAGTGTATCGCACTGCCGACAAGGCGTTCAACGATGTTCTGGCCAAGCCGTCAGCCACACGTTCCATCGCCGTGGATGCCGTGCTTCGCTATGCGGGAAATATGCTGGTGCTAACACTCAGCGACGTGCGAGGTTGCCGTGTCACCCACACGCTGCCTTGTGACTTGCAAACTGCCGCCAAGCCTCAAGTAGAACGTCAAATCGCCGAAATCGGCAAACTAGGTGGCACCATCTATCGGTTGCGCGAGGCACAGGTGCCTGGTGACATGTTTATCCCCGCATCGCTATTGGCGCGACTACGTCGCGAGGCCATTGACCTGCTCGACCGCACTCACGCTATTACCCGTCCTATCGACAAGCGTCGGTCTGAGGACAAAACCATCCCTTATCCGACAACTACACTAGAAGTTGCCGACAACGTCGCCAACCATCTGGCCGAGCAGGTGTATCGCGACCACGGCGTGACAACAATCACGCCAGCCCTCGAAGCCGGCACACCCGCCACGGCCTCTACCCCACTCATGCACACCCGTTACTGCATCCGCCGTCAACTGGGCGCATGTCTCAAGGGGAAAAACGCTGACAAATTGCCTCGCGACCTCTATCTCAAGACCGGGACAACCTTGCTGCGCGTCACCTGTGACTGCCGCACCTGCGAGATGCGTATCACGAGACCTTAACTAGTGGTTTCTTGATTGTCTTCTTCGGCTGGTTGCTCAGTGGGATTGGGAGCTGGAGCGTTTAACACTTCCAATGCTTTTGGATTGAGAATCTCAAGGTATTCAGTATAAGAAATGAACCGTCCACCCATTGACTTGAGGTGAGGCGTTTCTAATTGGCAATCAATCATCTTACCACCAATTCTGCTCATGAATTGCGCTAGATTAATGAGGGCAAGTTTTGATGTGTTAGGCTCTCTTGAGAACATGCTTTCACCAATGTAGCAGTCGCCCACAATTACACCATACAACCCGCCAACCAACTCGCTGTTTTTGTTCCACACCTCAACGCTTGTAGCATAACCCAAACGGTTAAGTTCACGATAGGCCTTCATGATGTCCTCGCCCAACCATGCACCGTTAGCGTAGTAACGGCCGTCAACGCTGCTGCAGCCTTCAATAACGCCGTCAAAGTCACGATTAAATGTCACACGATACTCATGCTTATTCATCAACGTGTGCATTGAGTGCGAGATGTGAATCTCATCGGGGAATATCACAAAGCGCTTCTGGGGGCAATACCACGCCGGGCATGGCCAGTCTCTGAAAGAAAACCACGGGAAAATGCCATAGCTATAGGCCAGCAACAGGCGGTCGACACTCAGGTCACCACCGACAGCCAACAGGCCATCTTCCTCACCCATTCGGGGATCGGGAAATACCAGTTCGTCACTGAGCTCAAAAATCATAACACCTATTACAAATCGCCTATATCGTTAATCACATAGTCGCCACCCTGTTTTAGTGACCCGAACAGGATTTCACGCACCAGTCTACTCTTGAGTCGGTTATGAATAACACGGTCCATTTCACGGGCACCATATTCCTGACTATAACCCTCGCTGAGCAACTGCTCACGTGCCTTGTCGCCCAACTTGAGAGTAACACCCTTATTGGTGAGCATTTCCTGGAGTTCCCGCAGTTTCTTATCCAGAATCATCCTTGCCATGGTATGGTCCATGTCGTTGAACACGACAATTGATGACAAGCGGTTAATGAATTCGGGCTTAAATGTCTTTTTCACCTGCTTGAGCATCGCCTGACCTGCAGTGACCGTCGAAGCGAAGCCTACCGAAGCCTGATGGGCAAACTGGGCTCCTGCATTGCTTGTCATAATCAGTACCACATTGCGGAAGACGGCTTTGCGGCCCTTGTTGTCACTCAATGTGCCATAATCCATCACCTGCAAGAGCAAGTTGAATATGTCATCGTGGGCTTTCTCAATCTCGTCGAGCAATAATACGCAATCAGGGTGTTTCCTCACCGCATCGGTCAGCAGGCCACCGTCATCGTAGCCAACATATCCAGCTGGCGAGCCGATGAGTTTAGCGACGGTGTGCTTCTCGACATACTCGCTCATATCAAAGCGAACGAGTTCAACGCCCAACTCCTTGGCCAACACACGCGCTACTTCGGTCTTTCCCACGCCCGTGGGACCGACAAAGAGTAACGAGGCTAGAGGTTTATTCTCGTCGGTGAGACCCGCTTTAGACATCTGCACGGCCTCAACTACTTGCTTCACAGCCTGGTCCTGACCATAGATTTTGTCCAGGATGCGCGGCTCCAGGCTCTCCAACTTGTCATTATCTCCCTCATCAATCGTCAAGGCCTCCACCTTAGATACTCGTGCAAGCACATTGGCAATGAGGGCCTTATCCACACGTCGTTCCTCACCCTCCTTGCGGTTCATCTGCACCCATGCGCCTGCCTCATCCATCAGGTCGATGGCCTTATCAGGCAAGTATCGGTCAGTAATATGGCGGGCGCTACCCTCAACAGCAAACCTTAACGCGTCATCGTCATATTTCACGCCATGGAAAGTCTCATAGCCCTCCTTGAGCATCTGAACAATCTTGAGCGTCTCCTCGATGCTGGGCTCCTCAATTGCCACCTGTTGGAAACGGCGCATCAGCCCCTTATTACGCATAATGTAACGGTTGTACTCCTCATAGGTAGTGGCACCTATAAAACGCACCTTGCCGCCCTCGAGATACGGTTTTAACAAGTTGCTCGCGTCCATCGAGCCTTCACCTGTCTGTCCGGCACCCACGATATTATGGATTTCATCGATATAAAGGATAGCTCCTTGCTCAGCATCGATACCCTTCATCACCATCTTGAGGCGCTTCTCGAAATCGCCCCTAAATTGGGTGCCCGCGATAAGCGAACCCAAGTCGAGTTGGTAGATGCGACTACCGCTCAATGATTCAGGCACATTGCCGTCCTCGATGCGCTGTGCTAAACCATAGACGATTGATGTCTTGCCCACACCAGGCTCGCCGATGTGCAAGGGATTGTTTTTGTCCTTGCGGCAAAGTACCTGAATCGTGCGGTCAAGTTCTGCCTCTCGCCCGATAAGCGGATTGTGGTCTGCCAAATGATCGTTGATACAGAGCACAAAGTCACGCCAACTGCCATTGGCTGCAGCGGGTTGTTGAGTCTGCTCATTGGGCGCGTCTGGTTGTTTCATAATATTATCTGAATCATTGCCATCTTCATAGGCCCTTGATACCGCTTGCAGGAAGTATCCTTTATGGTCACCGATAAGCGCATTGAGGCAATTGGCCGCAAAGGAGTCGTTGAGCCATATCATGACGTTCAACAGATGAGGCACATCCACTACCTTGGCTGACGACGTCCGGCTGGTCAGTTCCAAACCCTTGATGAGTTCGCCATACTGGTGGGAGCCCATCATATCGGCGTCATCTTCGTCATCAGAGAATTTATCCAGGCGGTCGGTATACTCCCGAAGGCGTTGTTTCACATCCTCGACGGGCAACTGAGCCAGCCCCTGCAATGCCGATAACACTGGCTGCTCTTCGAGCGTGACCAGCAACAAGTGCTCGGGGGTGACAAGTCTCGTGCCACAAGTATAGGCCAGCACATGGGCACTGGTCATTATATTTTCCAGATTTGTTGAGATTTCCACTGATTGATAGAAATAATGGTGTTGATACTAAACGATTACTCTCATTCGGGTTCACAGGTGACCTGCAACGGGAATCCCTCGGCGCGCGCCATGGATGTGGCCTGTGACGCCTTGGTCATCGCCACGTCATAGCTATATACCCCAACGATAGCCTGGCCCTCGCGGTGCACCTTCATCATGAGCACCACCGCCTCGTCGGCCGGCTTGTTGAATACCCGACGAAGCACATCGGTGACAAACTCCATGGTCGTGAAGTCATCGTTGTGGAAGATCACCTTGTATTGCCGTGGCTCCTCGATGAGAACTTTGTCACGTGTCGCTGCGCCTGTTCCTGTACCCTGATTGGGATTATTTGAATTGTTAGGCATAATCCTATTTGATCTAATATCTATTGATGGCAAATGGAGATTTACCCTCCATTTTCATTTTACAAAATTAGACTTATTTATCCAATTCAGCAAATTCTATGCCAAACTAAAGTGCTAAGAAATGACGTCTACATTTGCTTTTTCCAAGGTCGGAATGCTTTTATAAAAACGTGTATCGATGAATGCAGGGTTGGATTTTTTTGGGGAAAATTGTTGATGAATGAAAAAAAGTTCGTAAACTTGCAGGTTAAATGTAAAGCAAATCCTTGGCGATTGTTCGCTAAGCTACAATGTAACAAACGATTATGAACATGTCAATAGAGAAAATGCTCTCTCATGTATATGAGATAGAAGGCCTGATGCTTGTTACCCGCCGATTGGGTGACGAGAACACGCCCGAAGTAATCACTAATAAAATCCAGCGCAAGGTGCGGGAATTGGCCGAGATGTGCGGCGTTAAGCTGACAGCAGAACAAGCCGAAACACCTGCCAAAGAGACAGAGGCCACAGAAATTCAAAACACCGAGGTAGTTGCCAAGGACGAGGAGGTTACCAAGGAAGAAGAGAAACCAGAGGCTCTTGAGCATCTTCCCGAGGAGGACTATGATGCTGACGAGACTTGGCAGCATGACAATGGTGAGGAATTTAAGGAAGTGTTTGCACTTGACTTTGAAGAGCCAAAGCATGAGACAATCACACCACCTGCCGCACCAACCGTTGCTGCTGAAACACCTGTAACTCCTCCTGCCGCTCCCGCTACTCCTGAGATTCCTGAAGTTCCTGTGACTCCACCACCATTCAGGGAGGAAATCAATGAGGAGCCGGTTCCTGAGCCCGATCCCGAAATTCTTCCAGAGGACGACCGCGAACTGGCCGACATCACCGTCGAGTTTATCATGCCCGATGATGACGAAGTTCCCGAACCCGAGGAGGAGATGCCTACCCCTCCCGTTCCCACCGAGTTTCCCGAAGTTGATGAGCCCCAAGCACCCTTGCGCGTAGATGAGAAACTGCAACGCACGCTCTCTAAGGACATCCGCAAAGCGTTCTCGGTCAATGACCGTTTCCGTTTCCAACGCGAATTATTTGCCGGAAGCGCCAACGCAATGAACACCGCTATCGAGCACATCGAGATCATGAGAAGTTACGGCAATGCCGAACTATATTTCTATAGCCAGTTGAATTGGGACCGCGAGAACGAAGTCGTTCAAGACTTCATGAACATCGTGCGTAACCATTTCCAGGGTTAACAATTTCACTAAATGGCCGGCAAACTTTACATAGTACCCACACCTGTAGGGAACCTCGACGATATGACACCCCGTGCCATCGAGGTGCTCAAAGGTGTTGATACGGTGCTTGCCGAGGACACTCGCACCAGTGGCGTATTGCTCAAGCACTTCGGTATTGCCACCCCCATGCGCAGCCATCACAAGTTCAACGAGCACGAGGCCGTGACAGCGGTGGTGGAGCAATTGCAAGGCGGAGCAGTCATGGCGCTCATCAGCGATGCGGGCACTCCCGGCATCAGTGACCCGGGGTTCCTGCTGTCCAGGGAATGCCGCCGACAGGGCATCGAGGTTGAGACCCTACCGGGTGCGACTGCCTTTGTGCCGGCATTGGTCAACTCCGGACTGCCGTGCGATCGCTTTATATTTGAGGGTTTCCTGCCTCAAAAGAAAGGCCGTGCCAGCCGACTAGAGGAGTTGAAGACCCAATCCTTGACAATGGTGTTTTATGAGTCACCAGTTAGGCTGCTAAAGACCTTGCAGCAGTTTGCTGACGTCTTTGGCGGTGACCGTGAGGCCAGTGTCGTGCGAGAAATCAGCAAGTTGCACAACACAACCCACAACGGCACGCTAAGCGAACTAGTCGACTATTTCACTGCTACCGCTCCTCGCGGCGAAATTGTCATTGTTGTCGCCGGATGTCCGCCCGCCACATCGGTTAAGGTGGACAAGTATGCTGAATTTAAGCAGAAGAAAGCGAAAGTATAATAAAGATTATTAAGCATTTAAAAAGTAAACAACATAAATTCTATAGGTATGAAAAAGATCATGTATTTAGTCTGGTTGATGGTAGGGCTTGCCGTCTTGCCCGCATGCCAGCGAAGCAACAAACTAGAGGCCGAGGCGATGCGCCAGGACTCTATTAATGCCGTTTTGCAAGACTCAATCAATACCGCCAATGCTGAGAAAGACAGCCTCATGCAACTCATGAGTGACATTGCTGACGGTATGACACAAATCAAGGAGATGGAAGACATCATCTCGGTAAACAACCTGAATGGAGAAACTCCTGACCGCAAAAAACAGCTCCGTGATGACATTGTCCTCATCCAGCAATCCATCAATAAGCACAAACAACGGTTGGCTGAACTGGAGAAACGTCTCAAACAGTCCACCAACTACAACTCCAAGATGGAGAAGTCAATTGCCATGATGAAGCAACAGCTTGAGGAACAGCAGAACAACATCAATAACCTTACCGAACAGTTGGAAGCAGCACACATTCAGATCAAGAACCTGAACCAAAGCGTAGACTCGCTTAACACGGTCAACAAAAACGTGACCAAGGAAAAAGAAGCTGCCGAGCAAGAAACTAAGAAACTCACCAACGAGGTTACTAACCTGAACTCGTGCTATTATGTCATCGGTTCTAAAAAGGAACTGAAAGAACACAAAATCATCGAAACAGGTTTCCTGCGCAAGACCAAAATTCTGGAAGGTGATTTTGAAATGTCCTATTTCACCAAAGCCGACCGCCGCACTTTGAGCGAAATCCCCTTGCATAGCGATAAGGTTCAACTGATGACCAACCATCCCAAAGATTCTTACGAAATCATTGATCGTGGTAATGTCAAAACCTTGCATATCCTGAATTCAGATAGATTCTGGGGAAAATCTAATTTCCTGGTAGTGAAAGTGGATTGATGAAAATCGTCCTGGCGTTTGATAAGTTCAAAGGCTCGGCGACCTCCCAACAACTCAACTATGCCGTGCAGCAAGCCCTAAGTGATTACGAGGGGCTTTCTGTTATTAGTGTGCCCCTTGCCGACGGTGGAGATGGCACAACAGCTGTCCTCGCCTCAAACATGCAGGGTGAGTGGCAGTCGATGAGCGTACCCGGCCCACTCATCTCGTTGCCACCGGTCAATGCCAGCTATTTCTTGGGTGATGACGGAACAGCCGTTATCGAGGTGGCTGCAGCCAGTGGCTTGGTTCTTGTTCCCAATGAACTGCGCGATCCGTTTCGCATGTCCACGCTAGGCACAGGCTTATTGATGCGCGATGCCATGGAACGCGGCAGCCGTCATATTGTCTTAGGAATGGGCGGCTCGGCTACATGTGATGCCGCTATGGGTATCCTCTGTGCCCTGGGAGTCGAATTCTTTGATGCCAATGGAAGGCATCTTTTCCCTTGCGGGGCAAATCTCAAAGAAATCGATCATATCGAGACCGCCGGCATTCCACACGAGGTAAAAGCATGCAAGTTCACGTTGCTGGCCGATGTGGATAACCCCTTGTGCGGGGAACGTGGTACCGCACACGTTTACGCACCCCAAAAGGGAGCCGATCCTGAACAAGTGAGGCAATTGGAACTTGGAATGTGCCATGTGGCCGAAATCGTGGGTGAAACTATTGCGACAACACCAGGATGTGGCGCAGCAGGCGGCATTCCCTCGCTGATGATGCATCTTCTCGATTGCGAACTGCTGGCGGGAGCACCCTATGTTCTTGACCACAACGGTATGAACGATGCGGTTATGCACGCCGATTTGATCATCACCGGTGAAGGCCGATTGGACCGCCAGACAATGATGGGGAAAGGTCCTGGCTGTGTTATCAACATGGCCCATGAGCTTGGAATTCCCGTTGCTGTCATCTGCGGTGCAATCGAAGAAGACTTTGACCCCAAGGAGGCCGGTTTGTTGACCGCCGTTGGCGTCAGCGATGGTCTTCCACTTGAGGAAGCAATGGATTCCACGTCCACAATAAAACGCGTGAGCATCGCCGCACAGCAAATCGTCTCAGAGTTTGAACAATCCCAAAAATAGAGAACATGCCGCAATGGTTAAGTGACATATTTCTATCCCACTCGGCTGTGCAGGCCGTTGTCGTTTTGTCCATATTGTGTGCCTGTGGGTTAGCAATGGGCAAGATTAAGGTGCTAGGTGTATCACTTGGTGTGGCTTTTGTGTTCTTTTTAGGCATTTTAGCTGGCTACCTGGGTTTGTCTATCGACCCTCAAATGCTGCAATATGCCCAAAACTTCGGTCTCGTGCTGTTCGTGTATGCGTTAGGCTTGCAGGTGGGACCAGGTTTCTTTGGCTCATTTCACAAGTCAGGCCTCACACTCAATATGCTGGCACTTGCGGTGGTGCTTGTGGGCACTATCCTCACCTTGTTGCTCCCGTTATTAGGCATTAATCTGAGCGATGCCGTGGGTATCATGTGTGGCGCTACAACCAACACACCAGCACTGGCAGCTGCACAACAAACACTGGCCCAACTGCACCAGCCCGAAAGCGGTGCAGCCCTGGGTTGCGCCGTGACTTATCCGCTGGGTGTCGTGGGAGTGATTATGGCGCTGGCACTCATCCGCAAGGTGATTGTGGGTCCCAATGACCACATCATCGGGGATAGTGAAGAAGAGGCCGACCACACCTTCATTGCAGCCTATCGTGTGCGCAATGAGGGCATCATCGGCAAAACCGTGGGCGACTTGGCACGTATCAGTCCCAGGCAATTTGTTATATCCCGCTTGTGGCGTGATGGCAAAGTGACGATTCCCGAGGCGGGCACCATTCTCATGCCTGATGACCGCCTATTGGTCACTATGCAGGACCACGATGCCGCCGAAGCGATGGAGGTACTCTTTGGTAAACAGGAGACCACCGACTGGAATAAGGATGACATCGATTGGAATGCCATTGACAGCGAACTGGTCTCACAAGCCATTCTCGTGACCAAGCCCGAAATCAACGGCCGCAAACTTGGTTCACTGGGCTTGCGCCGTCACTATGGCGTGAACATTAGCCGTGTGAACCGCGGCGATTTGCAGTTATTGGCCACGCCCGACCTGAGATTGCTGCTGGGCGACCGCATCATTGTCGTCGGGCATCGCGAGGCCATAAAGAATGTTGAGAAAGAGGTGGGTAATGCCGTCAAGATGCTTGACGAGCCCAACTTGATTACCGTCTTCATCGGCATGACGCTGGGACTTATCCTGGGCTCCATCCCCATCGCCTTGCCGGGTATATCAGCCCCCGTGAAACTGGGATTGGCTGGTGGCCCTATCATCGTGGGCATCCTCATGGGTGCTTTTGGTCCCCGCATCCACGTCAACGCTTATACCACGACCAGTGCCAACCTCATGCTGCGTTCCATCGGTCTGGCGCTATATCTCGCATGTCTAGGACTGGCATCAGGACCCGATTTCTTTGCCACGGTGGTGCGCCCAGAGGGTCTAATGTGGGTAGGAACAGGCTTCGTGATCACTATCATTCCTGTTTTGCTAGTCGCTGTCATTGCCTTGCGTGTGGCCCACATCGATTATGCCGCCACGTGTGGAATGCTCAGTGGAGCAATGGCCAACCCCATGGCGATGAATTATGCCAACGATGACATCGGCAGTGACCGACCCGCAGTCGCTTATGCATCGGTTTACCCCTTGAGCATGTTCATGCGCGTGATTATTGCCCAGGTGCTGCTACTCATCTGACAAAAGAAGAGGAACCGGCAAAACCAACTCCCCTTCAAGTCATTTATTCTAAAAAATCTTTTTCAAATCATTCTCCTGTTATTATATAATCGATGACGGCATTGATATCCGAAATGTTAACCTCTTCATCACCGTTCACATCGCCCACTATGTCGACACCTCCTTTATGTTGTATGTCAATAATCGCAGTAACATCACTGATATTGACCTCGCCGTCACCGTTCACATCACACCACTCGGGCATGAAGTTCACACCCTCAATATCGAAGTATCGCCACACCAGTGCCTCCCGATAAGCGCGAAGAGACTGCCTAGGAGCATAGACAATGGCGTTTTTATACACCTTGTCTGGGAAAATTGACTTGCCCTTAAGATAAGGCGGTGTAACAGCACGACTAGTGATTTTTACTAACGCATTGCAGGACCTGAAAGCATACATCTCGGCCATTTTCATTCTCTTACCGAAGGTGAAATCCATCAATTTTGAGCAACCATGAAAAGCTTTCTCGCCAATAGTACGCACCCCGTCACCCAAAGTTGCGACAGTCATTTTTTTGCAATCTTTAAATGCTTGTTCACCAACGCTTTCCACATCATTACTCATCGTGAGACTGGTCAAACTCTCACAACGGATAAACGCATAATCATTAATATGTTTAACGCCAGCGGGTATAGCCAGGTCGCACACTTCCTCACCGTTCATAAACAGGTGGTGGGCAAAATATAGCGGATTGGCCTGATCATTTTCAAAGGTCATATTGCACCATGAGAGCAAATCCCTGATCTCGACACGAGCCAGTTGGGAACACGACATGAAAGCGTTTGAGTCCACATGAGATGAACAGCCATCCAAAACAATTGTAGCAAGCGATGAACAGCCTATAAATGCACCAATGCCAATGAGGGTAACACTTGAAGGAATAACGATTTTCTGTAAGCTCGGACAATCATTGAAGGCAAAATCCTCCAATTCTTGCAAATTGTCGTTTAATGTGACATTGGACAAATTGGAGCACCCATCAAAAGCAGCATAGCCTATTGAGGTTACAGTGCTGGGCAGTATCACATCATTCAACGAGAGACAATAGTAGAAAGCATATTCACCCACACGGGTAAGGCCAGAATTTAAAGTCACCTGAGCCAAATTTGTACAAGCGCCAAATGAGACATCACCCAAAACGCTCACCGACCCAGGAATGTCAACATGAGTCAGACTTTCACAGGCATAGAATGCATACACACCGATAGACTCCAGAAACGGTGGCAATATGAGATCACTCAATTGGGTACAACCGTCAAATGCATCATCACCTATCGATCGCAACGATTGCGGCAACGTGACACTTGTCATCTCATCGCATCCATAGAAAGAGTCGTGGCCTATCGCAGTGACCCCCTCCTCAATTAACACGCTCTTAAGATAGTCATAATTGGTAAACAAATAATTCCCAACTTTATCAACCGAGGCGGGAATGAGCACATCGGTTATCGCATTACCCTTCTTGTCAAAAAGCATGGGACCATATACCAACGGACAAGAACATCTAGAGACAAACTCCATAGTCGCCCATGATTCGACATCATCAGTATACACCTCGCTAAGCCCATAACAGTCGGCAAATGCATCTTTGCCAAGTCTCTTGTTTTTGCCCTGGATGCGTATTGTCGTCATTGCTGAGCAACGGTAAAAAGCATTGGCACCAATATTTGTAACCGAAGGCGGAAGCAGGATATCGGTCACCTCCATACAGTCCATAAATGCATAGGGCGCGATGGAAGTGACAGCTAGGGTCTCTCCATCGAGAGTCACCGTCTCGGGGATGACGATTGAACCAGAGTAGCAATTATGCATAATATCTCTCCTGACCACCTCGGCAGCATCTCCATTGCGCTTGTAATAGATTCCCGAGACCTCAAAGTCGTAAGATTGTACCGAATTACCCTCAGGGTCAGGATATACATGATATTGCATCGTTTGATAATAATTAAACTCCCAATCATCTCTACCTAAGGCATCCAAGACAAAATATCCGTTTCCGCCTCCCCATCCCCAGTTGACATGGTACTTGCCGTCTTTATAACCATCAAGGACAAAGGCATGGGCACCGCCAAAGCTGGTTCCTGTGTAAAGAACAGGACGGTCATTAGATAACTCCTCCATGATCATCGCGTGCCATTGCACGTCTTCACATTCATCACGGTACAGACACTGGGCCTCATGGTTGTAACCAAATTGCTTTAGCGCCATGAGTTGATCTTCTTGCCATGCGCCACTGCCCATAGGACTATAGTCCATGAAACACCCCTGGCCGCAATACCTCAGTAATGTGGCCACAGCAACTGCTTCTTCCTCATTGTAATCCCCTGGATTGTACACATCCAAAATATAATCCCATTCCAATTCGGCACTAGGCAACGATGGAACATTATAATGTTCTGTATCAGTCACATATCCAGGCAATGGAGGAACCTGTGCTGGATACTTCCAGTAATTCATCACCTGAGCCATCGCCGTGGCAACACATCCCGTAGCAGATGCCTCACCATCAATTACTGGGCACATGTCATTAAAAGGTGTGCTTTGATGCCATATCGTCTTTAAGAGAGGCTCAATGACCACATCGTCGGCACGGGCTCTAACTGGTGCAGGAGCTACGACTTCGGGCTGCTCGACAAGCCACTCGATTTGAGCCTTGTACTGGCCAAGCCACCATTGCAGATTAGAGGGCAAATTGGCCATGTCTAGTGCCTCGTCACCATAGGCAAGAATCTGTACGGCTCGGTCATCGCCAGCCACGATGACAAAGGCATCACCGCCCTCGGAATTAAACACATAGTAAGCCGTCTGCCCAGCGCTCACCGTCGAGGGCTCGGCATGGGCTAGCCGCAAGGCAACATTGGGGGCAGACAAACGACCCTGACGCTGCGATTGCAGGAAACTTGATGCCCGCGACCGTGCCGCGTCGGCATCCACACTGGCAGCGCCTACCCTCTTAACCATCAGGGCAAAGGCTGCCAATAGCATGATTTTTAATGTAACATGTCTCATCATCCAAATAGATTTTAAATAATTAATAATTCACGAGATCAACTCCCGCTTGAGGTTTTTAAAACTAGGGCCGCTACCCGGTGCATCCAACATCTGGCAGCAATATGATAAGGCCATACTAATTTCTTGAGTCCATCATCCAAATGAACTTCGCAAATATATACCCAAATAACAAAAAATGCAAATTCTATTACTAGAAATTGCACTTTTTGTTAAAAAAATCAGCAAAATCGCCTATTCTCTTGACATTTTTTTACGATAACATGAGGTCGATGACGGCATTGATATCGGCAATGTTGACCTCGCCATCACCATTCACGTCTCCGGAATTATCACCTCCGGTATTAAGCATGATATCAATAATCGCACTCACATCACTGATGTTAATTTCCTTATCATGATTCACATCACCCTGCATAAACTCAGGAATAATCTCGATGTGCTTGAACCAGGGCCAAATTCCACTGTTCTTATAAGCCTGTAAGCAACCCTCTGGAACATACAGGATGGCATTATCATATACAATACTTGGGAATGTATTATCGTTTCCTGGCGTCAGTGGCGGATTTTCGGCCTTGCAAGTCACCGAAGTCAAAGCCTTACAAAAAAAGAAAGCATTAGCGTCCACCATCTGCACTCCGCTGCCTATCGTTACCTCGACGAGCTTAGAGCACACACCGAACGCACGCTCGCCAACCATAGTAACTCCATCGGGTATTACCACCTTTGTTAACGAGGAGCATTGCATGAAAGCACTTGATGCAATAAGAGTAACTGATGACGGTATCGAAATATGTGACAACTTGGAGCAGCCCGAGAACACTTTACTGTTCAAAGCCACCAGTGAAGACGACAACGTCACATGGTTCAGTGAGGAGCAGCCCGAGAAGGCAGAACTACCCACCTCGGTGACAGAATTCGGAAGAATCATATCAGTCAACATTTTGCAGTCACTGAACGCTTGATCGCTAATCGTTGTCATTGTCGAGGGTAGTACCACTCTCTCCAAAGAAGTACAGCCACTGAAAGCGGCATTCCCGATTGAAGTGATATTCTCTGGAATGTCAATACCGGTCAGAGCGCTACAATCAAAGAACACCTGCTTTCCGATGGCGTTCATCGTTTGAGGCAATGACACTGAGGTGATATAAGTACAATTAGAAAACGCAGCCGTGCCGATATCAGTAACGCCATCTTCTACAACCACCGACTTCAAGCCAGTACATTCGATAAATGCAAATGGTTTAACTTCCTGAATTGACTGAGGAACAACCAGATGTTCCAAATCCTGACCGTTGACATAGAGATGATGAGAATAACTGAGGGGGTTAGAGTAATGGCCGGCAAAAGCTATTCCAAGCCATGATTCAGCACTTGGCACCTCAACCCTAGTCAAGGCAGAGCAATCTCTAAACGCCTCATCTCCAATAAATTCAACATTCCCCAAGAATGATATGCGCTCCAAGCTCATGCAATTTGTAAAAGCTTGATTACCAATAGATTCAACTCCCGCAGGAATTTCAATCTCGACCAACCCGATGCAATTCCTGAATGCATAATCATCAATATACTTGACACTAGCTGGTATGGTCACGCTCACCAAATCAACGCAATTCCTGAATGCACTCTTGCCGATACCAGTCACAGGGACGGTCTCTCCCTGATGGGTAACCTGAGCGGGAATGACGACCTGTCCCTCATAAGAGTTGAAGCGTGTATCCATATAAGTCACGATGGCCTCGGATGCATCCTCGTTATACTTATAATAGATGCCATTCTGCACAAAATCATTTCCAGGTTCAGGGATCATCTCTTGTGAAGGATAGATCTGATGCAGCATCTGGACATTGGCATTAAATGAATAAGTCCTGACGTTAAACGCGCCCAACGCGAAGTATCCATTGCCGTTGGATGCCCAGCCCCAGTTAATGTGGTATTTTCCATCAAAATAACCGTCAAGGACAAAGGCATGACCTCCTGCCATGGGGTCATTGCCGGAATAGAGCACGGGGTAGCCCGATTGCAAGTCACCAAGCAACATATCTTCCCATGCCTCAAGGTCATAATCCGACCAATTAACCATCGTGGCATTAGAGTTATAACCAAATAGCTTCATACCGCGCAACTGGTCAGGGACATAAGCACCGCTGCCATCAGGGCCGTAACCCATGTTGCAAGATTGGCCGCAATAACGCATCAACTTGGCGACAGCGTCGCCTTGGGCATTAGTATATTCACCGGTATAGGAATCCAACATATTTTCCCAGTCGAAAGCTGTGGCAGGCAAACCTGAGAGCATCGTGCCCAATGAACGGCACCAATAGCCTGGAACGCCGTTAATATGATCGGGGTAACGCCAGTAATACATAACTTGGGCCATAGCAGTAGCGACACATCCAGTCACACAACGTTCACCCTTGTATATAGGGCACTGGTTGTAATAGGGTTCACTTTGACTCCAAATGCAGGTAAGCATTGGGGCTATCACGAGTTGACCGTTACCATCAAGTCGCGGTGCCGATGCTTTTTCCACTTTTTCATTCGGGTTGGCAAGCAGGAACTCTATCTGTTGCTTGTATTGGTCAAGCCACCATTGCAGGTTGCAAGGCAGGTCAGTCATGTCAAGAGAACCCTCACCATAGCCCAAGATTTCTTCAGCACGGTCATCGCCAGCAACAATGACAAAGGCTTTGCCGTCGGTAGAGTTAAACACATAGTAGTCAGCGCAACGAGAATCAATTACCGACGACTCGACATGACTAAGTCTCAACATTGAGTTGCCGGCATTGAGTTTGGCAACACCATGAGAGTTCAGGAGTTGATACGCCTTGGCTTGGGCCGAGGGCGCATCCAATGGGGCTGCAGTCATGCTCATAGTCACTAGAACAGAAGCAGCCAATAAAATCTGTTTTAAGGAATTCATCATCCTATAAAAATAATAATCAGAACACTTTTCCAAACAATTGGATTCTGCAAATTTATGAATATATAATTGAATAACACTCAAAAGATATAAAAATCTCTTTTTGACCATAATAGACTCTATTCATTATACACCCAACAAACGTCTAGAAGATTTCAACAGAATAGGATCCTTGATCTTCTTTAATACGTTTAAGGTGTATTCATGGCTAATATCCTTGAAGGTACTTACCAAACCCCGAGTCAACTGGCTGTCGGGGTGTTCACAACACCATTTCATGAAGCGCTCGGTATCACAATAAAAACGCCCTGATACAAGCGTGAAAAAATCGCCTTGCAGCTGGATTGGGTCGGTGATAGAGCCACGTGAATCTACAAGGAACTTGTTTAGCCGGTCATACAAGGTACCATCGCTCATAGGTGTCCAAGAGAACACTTCAAGTTGACGCTTACAGCGCCAGTAATTGTTAAGCAATGTGGTGTCAGAGCTATAGACAGTACCTATCTTGCCCACCGAGAAGTGGCCTTCCCGATCAATGCTGATGGGCAACTCGTGGTGAATGAACCATAGCGTGGAGTCGGTCACCTCCTCGTTGCTCATTATTTTATAAGAAACCCAACGGCTCAAGTGGATAGGTTGATCATTCTTTTGAGGCATGACCATGCGCATCGAGTCGACGCCCACATTGCGGGTGTGCTCATCGACGTCGTCCCAGTAAGACAAGTTCATACCGCCACACTCACCCAGTCGCATGAAATCCAGCATGCCGTCCTTGCCGTAGGTTGCCAACCAGCAGGTGCGCATATCGCTATAAGACGTCTGGCCCAACAACAGGGTAATGCCCATGTCAGGATAATCACGCATACCCCACACGCGCACGATAGAGGTGACTGTGTCTACTTGCATCATCTTGTCAAGCCCTATTGCCTGACAAGTGGAAATGTCCAGGATATGGTGCGGCAAGTTAGCGCCATCATCATTATAGTTAACGTCATCGGCCACGTTGAGCGAGTCGTCACAGATGCCTGCACTGCACAAGAAGTCATGACCGTTGTTCACGGCATCGCCTTGTTGCCACTGGCTTTTTCCGCACGAGGTGATAACCATGATCACCAAGCCTAATAACATCAATTTTTTCATATTCATTTCCATTATAGATTAATTATCTAACTTGCGGTAACGCACGCGGGTGGGCTCTTCCTTGCCCAATCGCTTGAGCTTGTTTTCCTCATACTCACTGTAGCTGCCCTCAAAGAAGAACACGTTGCTGTCGCCCTCGAAGGCCAGGATGTGGGTACAGATGCGATCCAGGAACCAGCGGTCGTGGCTGATGACCACGGCACAGCCGGCGAAATCGTCAAGACCTTCCTCCAATGCACGCAGGGTGTTCACATCGATGTCGTTGGTGGGCTCATCGAGCAACAGCACGTTGCCTTCCTCTTTCAGCGCCAGCGCTAGTTGTAGGCGGTTACGTTCACCACCCGAGAGCACACCGCACTTTTTCTGCTGATCCACGCCACTGAAGTTGAATCGCGACAGGTAAGCGCGGGCATTCACGTCACGTCCACCCATGCGCAACAGTTCAACACCTCCCGAAATGACTTCATAAACGGTTTTTTCGGGATCGATACTTGTGTGCTGCTGGTCCACATAGACCGCTTTGACGGTCTCACCGACCTCAAACGTGCCTCCATCGGGTTTCTCCAGACCCATAATCAAGCGGAAGAGCGTCGTCTTACCGGCACCATTGGGGCCGATGACGCCCACGATGCCGTTAGGCGGTAACATAAAGTTCAAGTCGTCAAACAGTAGCTTGTCGCCATAGGCCTTTGCCACATGCTGAGCCTCGATGACCTTATTGCCCAAACGAGGACCATTGGGGATGAAAATCTCGAGTTTCTCCTCTTTTTCCTTGACGGTCTCGTTCAACAGTTTATCATAGCTGTTCAAGCGGGCCTTGCCCTTTGCCTGACGGGCTTTGGGAGCCATGCGCACCCATTCCAGCTCGCGCTGCAGGGTCTTCTGGCGCTTGCTCTCGGTCTTTTCCTCCTGAGCGAGGCGCATGGTCTTCTGTTCCAGCCAACTGCTGTAATTGCCCTTCCAGGGGATACCCTCGCCGCGGTCGAGTTCAAGGATCCAACCTGCCACATGGTCAAGGAAATAGCGGTCGTGGGTCACAGCGATAACCGTGCCTTCATATTGCTGCAGGTGCTGCTCCAACCAGTCGATGGACTCGGCATCGAGGTGGTTGGTGGGCTCGTCTAGCAACAACACATCGGGCTTTTGCAGCAACAGGCGGCACAATGCCACACGGCGCCGCTCACCACCGCTCAAATGCTCGGTCAACTGGTCGCCTTCAGGGCAGCGCAACGCATCCATCGCGCGCTCCAGGCGACTGTCAAGGTTCCAAGCATCGGTAGCGTCGATGATGTCCTGCAATTCGGCTTGACGGGCAAACAGTTTATCCATCTTCTCAGGGTCCTCATAGTACTCGGGCATACCGAACTTGAGGTTGATTTCCTCAAACTCCTTGAGCGTATCCACCACGTTTTGAACTCCCTCCTGCACCACCTCCTTGACCGTCTTGGTCGGGTCGAGTTGCGGGTCCTGGGGCAGGTAACCCACAGTGTAACCTGGGGCGAACACCACCTGGCCCTGGTACTGAGTTTCCAGTCCCGCGATGATTTTCATCAAGGTCGATTTACCGGCACCGTTCAAGCCGATGATGCCGATTTTCGCACCATAGTAGAACGAGAGGTAGATGTTCTTGAGAATCTGTTTCTGGTTCTGCTGGATGGTTTTGCTCACGCCCACCATCGAGAAAATGATTTTCTTGTCGTCAACTGTTGCCATATTATCGTTGTTTTGAGTTAAAATCAATGAAAAGCCCGGGAAAATCAGGCATGAAGGATTTTATAGACCAGTTCCTTGAGCAGTGCATATTGGTCTTGACGGGAGCCGATTCCCTTGCTACGGGTATCACACTCGCGCAGGTAGCCAATGATGTTAACCAACGCGCGGGTATTATAAACGCGGGTGGCATCGATGAACTTACGGACGCGCCATGAGTTGCGGGCACCCACGACTTCCATGATACCCTCAGGCGACTTGTCGCGGGCGGTGGCCGCGAGCAGCACGCTCGAGAAGAACGAGAACAGCATCGCCACGCAAATCATTAACGGGTTGTTCTTGGGATTGTGCTCATAGTAGTCCACAATGCGAAATGCCTTGGCTGCATCACGGCGCGCCAACGCATCCTCAAGTTCAAAGTTATTGAAGTCCTTGCTGATGCCAATGTTCATCTCGATGAGCTGGGGCGTGATGTTCTTGTCATCGGCCAGCATGGCCAATTTGTCCAACTCACTGAACAAGCGGGCGATGTCGGTGCCAATATGGTCGGCAAGCATGCTAGTGGCCTTGAAATCGATGTTGCAGTCCAGCGACAGGGCATAGTTGACAATGAGGGCATTCAGGTCGCGACCCTCACGCACCTTTTTGGATTCAAACACCACCCCACTTTTGTTGGCCTTGAGGGCGTCAAGGAAGGGCTTGCTCTTGAATGGCGTTTCCTTGTAGCAAATCACTAGGATAGTTGAGGGTTGAGGCTTTTCAGCATAGGATGCAAACAGGTCAAGGTCATTCTTGTGGCCTGGTTGCTTAGGGATGAGTTGGGCTTCACGCACTACCACAACCTTATACTGGGAGAAGGCCGGATACTGGCAGCACTCGCTGATGACCTCGCGCACGTTAGCCGTGTTACCATAGAACAGCGACAGGTTAAAGTCTCGCTGATCCTCGGTCAACGCCGTGTCGATGATGAGCTGCTGCAGGCGGTCGATATAGTAAGGTTCCTCGCCCTGCAACACATAGATATTCTTGAACTTACCATCCTTGATTTCCTTGTTCAAGGCGGTAAAAGTCACCGTTTCACGTTTAACTGCCATCGTCCTCTATTTGTTTTCTCTCGCAAAGATAGTATAAAATTTCTGTTATCAGCACTTTGTGGCCAACAGATTATTGGGCGGTGTAGAAGTCGGTAATGCGCTGGATGGCTCGGGAGCAGACGGGACAGAAATCCTCGACTTCGTTGATTTTCATGCGGCACTCCTGGGCGGGGCGGTAAACACCCTTGGACTGGTACCCCCCACCCTCAAAAACACCGACACGCTGGGTGGCGGCATTGAGCAGGCGGCGCTCCTTGTCGTTGGCGATCTTGCGGTAATTGGGAACCTTGGGATCGGGAGGCGTGGGGATAGCGGTTCCCTTGGGAAGCATATCGGCCCACTTGCTGTTGAAGTCCACAAGAGTGGTCAGGTTTGGCTCCCAAGGCTCGGTATCGGCGGGATACATCGACTCGTAGGCATCGTCATAGAAATACTCATCGCCCAGTCCAGCATAGGAGTGTCCGAACTCGTGAACAAGTACTTGGGCAAAGGTGGGATGATCGCTCGTAGTGACCATTACCTGGTTATAAATGCCACCGCCGCCATAGGTGTCGCTATTGACCAGCACGATGATATGCTCAAAGGGCACACACGACAACACGTCGTAGAGGTGGTGGATGTCACGCGTGGTGAGGTAACGGTCGCTGTAGAAAGTGTCATAGTTGGTGCTCACGGCCGTATTGCGCCAACGGCCCAAGTGGGGCACGCTGGGACCTCCTTCGAGCGACTCGGCAGCAACAGCAACTACATTGAAACGGTTCTTGAGCGACTTGAACGGCTCACGGGTAAACAGGGCATCGACGGCACGCTGGCAGTCGTTATAGAACTTGCCCATCTGAGCATGGGTGTAGCCCTCAGCAACAATGGCCAAATCAATGCAGGACGTGATGTCGGGCTCACCGCCAATGGGGCCTTCGCTAGGCGTGTAATTGCGCTGACCAGGTTGGTCGGGAGACGCAAGATTTTGCGTCTCTACGGTCTGGCCTTTCCAAACGTAATGGAAGGGCACGCCATTGGGACCCATGCGGCGGATGAGGATGTCGGTGGGATCAACCTTATGGGTCATCGAGGCGACCACCTTGCCGTGGAAGTCGGTCAAAGTCACGGTAATGTCAACGGAGCGCTTAGGCATCGGCACGTTATAGCTGGTCTCGAAGGCGCGGTTGACCTGAGTGGCCTCCTCGGTAGCCTGCCACTCTTGGAAAAGCGTAGAGAATGTGTGGACATAGAGCGTCTGCCCCGTCTCGTGATCCTTAACGGTTAACTGGCCGTTGCCCTTGAGGGGGACATCGGCAAGACGGCCCTTACGGCCTGCCCAACGCGGGGTGACACAGGCTTTCTCGAAGAAAATCTGCTGGTCGTGGTTATTACCGGTAAAAACATAGTCGAGGCGCAGGGTGCTGTCGTTAAAGCACTCATCAAATGACTGGGCCACAGCCACCATCGATACAAGCAGCGCGGCGATTATCAAAATCTTCTGTTTCATAGCTATCACTTAATTTTTTAACCACAAATTTACATCATTTTCTCATGCAACCATCGACATCTTGAGGAGAAAGCGGCGCAATACGAATTACTTTCTTCCAGGGAGAAGGTGCTAATCCTGCGGGACGCGCACAGCGCGGACGGTAAACCCGTAGTAACGTCCGTCGGTGAACACTGAAGAGCCTCGCAAGTAGTAGGCGCCAACGGCGCCGGCGACCGTGCGCGACCAATACAAGCCGCTCGAACCCGCGAGGTCGAGCATTTCGAGATAACGTACACCCGCGGCGGGCAAGAAGATAGTGTTACCGTTCGGGCCGATTATCAAATTGCCATTCACGCCATTCCTCTGAGTCCATTGCCTTGTGCAAGAACTAATCAGTTCCTGAAGTTGCTCATACGACGGCATACGTGCGTCCGAACCCCAGTTGACCGTGGCGGCATCGTCTTCGGGGTCCAACTCGGTTCTGTCGTCAACTATGCCCATGTAGGCATCACTGCCATAGCAGTATTTCGTGTAGCCCCAGTAAGTGCGGCCGGATTCAGTCCAAGATTCCCACCACTTGTAAGTGTACAAATCGTAGGAATCCTTGGGCTCCGTCTCGCCCCAAGCGAAGTAGTCGCCGTACTCCTCGGGGCTGCTGGCGCCGATGTTGCGCGTCGCCCAGAGTGTGCCGCTGGGCAACCCTAAGTCAACCCAGTCGCCCTCTTCAGAACCGCCCAGGATGATGTCGATGACAGCGTTGATGTCGGCAATGTTGATTTCATGGTCGCCATTCACGTCACCAGTTTGTTGTGCATAGCCATTGATGGTCAAGGTCAACAATAGTGATAAGGTTAGGATAATCGATTTTTTCATTGTTGTTGAAATGTTTTTTTGCAAAGGTAGTGTTTTTCTCGGGATAAATAAGAGAAATGTTGTATCTTTGTGGATAGAATTTGAGATAGCGATGGTGGAACTGAATTTACCCGAATATGACTTTAAGGTAAAGAAGACCGAGGGCGGCTCATGGACCATCCATGACCGGTTGCGGGACCGCTGGGTCGCGCTCACACCCGAGGAATGGGTGAGACAGCATTTTGTGGAGTGGCTCATCGCCGATAAAGGGTTCCCGGCTGCATTGATGGGCAATGAGGTGTCGCTCACACAGAACGGAATCGCACGGCGCTGCGACACCGTGGTCGCCGACCGCATGGGAGAGCCGTTGGTCATCGTGGAATACAAGGCTCCGAGCATCACCATCTCGCAAAAGACGTTTGACCAAATCGTGCGATACAACATGGTGCTCAAGGCCCGATACCTGATCGTGAGCAACGGTCTCGAGCACTATTGCTGCCGCATCGACTATGAGAAAAACAGCTACCAGTTCCTGGAGGAGGTGCCCTGCTACAACGATTTATAGAATCATCAAGATGAACGACGACGAGAAATACCTGGAGAAACTGAACGAACAACAGCGGGCCGCAGTCGAGTATTGCGACGGGCCGCAGTTGGTGATTGCCGGCGCAGGGTCGGGCAAGACCCGTGTACTGACCTATAAGATCGTGCACCTGCTCCATTTGGGCTATGAACCGTGGCGCATCATGGCACTGACGTTTACCAACAAGGCTGCTCGCGAGATGCGGGAACGCATCGAGCCGCTTGCCGGTCCCGATGTCGCTGCCCAACTGTGGATGGGCACGTTCCACTCCATTTTCTCTCGCCTGCTGCGCCGCAACGCCGAAGTCATTGGGTTCAAGCCAGATTTCACCATCTATGACCAGAGCGATTCACGCTCCCTCATCAAGCTCATCATCAAGGACATGGGACTGGATGATAAGGTATATAAACCCGCGTTGATACAAACCATCATCAGCAATGCCAAAAATGCCTTAATCGCGCCCGATGATTATGCGCGAAACCAGAACCTGATTGATGCCGACCGCGATGCCATGCGTCCCGAGATTGTGAACATCTACAGGGCCTATTGGAAGCGTTGCCGCATCGCCAGGGCGATGGACTTTGATGACCTGTTGTTCAACACCAACCTGATGCTGCGAGATCATCCTGATGTACTCGAGCAGTACCAGGAATTTTTCCGCTATATCCTTGTTGACGAGTATCAGGACACCAACTTCTCTCAGCATCTCATCGTGCATCAGCTAAGCCGCAAGCATAACCGCCTGTGTGTTGTAGGCGATGATGCCCAGAGTATCTATAGTTTCCGTGGCGCCAATATTGATAACATATTGAGGTTGAACAAGTTTTACCCTGGCATCAAAACGTTCAAGCTGGAGCGCAACTACCGCTCTACCCAAACCATCACCGATGCCGCCAACAGCCTCATCGAGAAAAACAAGGGACAGATTGCCAAACACTTGTTCAGCAAGAATCAGGTGGGCGACCGCATTCCTGTCATCCAATGCTACAGCGACTATGAGGAAGCCTACGTCGTCGCTAACCAGATTGCAGCGTTAAAAGCCCGCCAGGGCGACAGTTATGAGGACTACGCCGTGCTATACCGCACCAATGCCCAATCGCGCTTGCTGGAGGAAGCCCTGAGCAACGGCGGGCGCCGAGACAAACACGGCAACATGCGAAGCGCAATCCCATACCGCATCTATGGCGGACTGTCGTTCTACCAACGCAAGGAAGTAAAAGATGCCATCTGCTATTTCAGGCTCATCATCAACCCCGATGACGACGAGGCGTTAAGGCGTGTCATCAATTACCCCAGCAGGGGGATTGGTGATACCACCGTGGGGAAGATTACCCATTGCGCTACCGAGAACGGTGTGAGCATGTGGCAGGTCATCAATAATCCTGAACAATTCGGACTAAACGCCAATCGAGGCACCTTGTCAAAACTTACTGATTTCGCCAACCTGATTAAGGAGCTGATTGAACTGAACGTGAACGGTGGTGACGCATTGAACGTGGCCCAAGAAACCGTGAGGCGCACCAAAATTAAGAGCGTGCTCATGGGCGATAACACGCCAGAGAACATCAGTCGCATAGAGAACCTAGACGAGTTGATTAACGCTGTCAATGACTTTCAGCAAGGCAAAGAGGAAGGCGGTGACGAGCGGTGCCAAATCGGTGACTTCCTAGCCGAGACCTCTCTACTCACCGATCAGGACATGAACGACCCCGATGGGGAAAAAGTGACCTTGATGACCGTCCATGCTGCTAAGGGACTTGAGTTCAGGAACGTCATCATCGTGGGCGTCGAGGAAGACCTGTTCCCAAGTGCCATGAGTGCCGGCTCACTGTACCAGATTGAAGAGGAACGCCGCTTACTATATGTCGCCATCACGCGCGCCGAGGTAAACTGCGTAATCACCTATGCCACATCACGTTATCACAACGGGCAAACTAAGAGTTGCGTCATCAGCCGCTTCTTGCGGGACATCGCACCCGAGTATCTGATGATAGGCAGCACCAATTCATCTCCTGCACCGTCACGGCCTGCACGATACACCGAGTCAAGGTCCCGTTATTCTGGAACCGCACCCCTACCTGACAAGCCCACTCGTCAACAAGATGAGATTAAGACAACCCGGACATCACGGACAACACCTCCTGCTTCCAGGATCAGCACTCCTCCACCAGCTCCTGCCAACGGTAATTTTTCCATTCATACTGCCGATGAGTTAAAAGAGGGGAGCCAGATTCTGCATCAGAGGTTTGGACGCGGTACAGTGACAAACATTGACACCAGCGGCAGCGATGCCAAGATTGATGTGACATTCGCCGACGGGCAGACCCGCAAACTGCTATTGAAATTCGCTAAATTTGAAATATTGTAATCATCATGACCGACTACAAGACACCATATTACATCGTGTATGAGGAGAAGTTGCGCCGCAACATCGAGTTGATAACTGGCGCTGCCCAGCGCACTGGCGTGGAAATCATCATGGCGTTCAAGGCCAACGCGCTGTGGCGCACATTTGACGTGTTCAGGGACTATGGCATCGTCTCCACCGCCAGCTCGGTGAACGAGATGCTGCTCGCTAACGATGAACTGAAATGCCGTGCTCACACCTATTGTCCCGCCTATACCGATGATACCATCAACGCCTACATTGCCGGCAGCTCTCACATCACGTTCAACTCGGTAGAGCAGTACCTGCGATTTGCCGACAAGGTCAAGGCCCACAACGCCGACTGGCCTGGTGAGCAGGTGAGTTGCGGCCTGCGCGTGAACCCCATGTGCTCGGTCATAGAGACTGATATCTACAATCCCTGCTGCCCCGGCTCACGATTTGGCGTGCTGGCGAGTGACCTCGACGAGTTGCCCGAGGGGATTGAGGGCTTCCACTTCCACGCCCTGTGCGAGAGCACAAGTTTTGACCTGGAAAAAGTGCTGTTAGCGTTAAAGCAGCAATTCGGAAAATACCTGCCCCGTCTCAAGTGGCTCAACATGGGTGGCGGCCACCTCATGACCCGTGAGGGTTACAACATCAGGCATTTGGAGCAGGTGCTGGGAGCCTTCCAAGGGGCCTATCCCAACCTGGATATCATTCTTGAACCCGGTAGCGCTTGGTGCTGGCAGACTGGAGACCTCGAGGCAACCGTGGTCGATGTGGTAAGTAACAGCGGCATCAACACGGCCATTGTGGATGTGTCGTTTGCCTGCCACATGCCCGACTGCCTGGAGATGCCCTATAAGCCCAAAATCACCCAAGCCCTCGACGAGGTGGACCCGTCGAAACCCACTTACCGCATGGGCGGCAATTCATGCCTGAGCGGAGACTATGTGGGCGACTGGAGTTTCGAGAAACCGCTCAAGATAGGCGACCGCATCACCTTTGAGGACATGAACCACTACACCACCGTCAAGACCAATATGTTTAACGGCGTGCAGCACCCGTCCATCCTGTTTAAACGGCTTGACGGAAGCGTGGAAGTACTCAGGGAATTTGATTACCTTGACTACAAGACCCGGATGTCTTAAAAAAGCGGGATTACTTGCCAGAGTAGGCGACACCGTAACCTACCAGATGGTCATAACGCTCACCCATGGGGCGGTCAAATACCTTGACAAGGTACTCATTGATCGTTTCATAGTGATCGCCCTCAATTTTGCCGGTCTGCCCTGCCGATGTGCCATCGGGCACCCACAAGTACATATAATTATAGGCACCCTGTTTGAGCAGGAGCTCAGCGGTGTAGCATCCGCTGCTGGCATCATATTTCATCATCGATTGGGAAGCGGGATAGCCTTTTAGGAACTCACCATAGAGCCACACGTTGCCGCCATTGAGCTTGCCACCCGTGTTGAGGGTGAAATGAGTGATCATGTAGTCGGCTTGAAGCTCATTCTCATCATAAGCCTCGGCATTACGGATGGTAAAGCGTCCAAACTGCGTTTGATCGTAAAGGTACTGTGTTTCACAACGCGGTTCATCGATCATGAGCGTTGCATGATACATGGGATTAAAATAACGTATCGACTTCACACCCATGTTAAGGTTATGGGCAGCCACCGTCTCAAAACGGCGAAACTCATTGCCTCCCGGAAAAATGAGGTCACGATTATGGTCATAGGTCACATGATCAACGCCCACCATCAATGGGCGAACGACCGTCACCTCATTGTCTTCACGCGAATTTTGTGTGACAACACAAGTGAGCTCGGTGTAGGGATCCTTAATTTGACCGGCTTTAAAGCGCACGTCAAAAGACACTTGCTGGAAGCGGTTGTTGTATTCAACATCGGTACGAGAAGTGACTTGAGGATAGACCCCCACCCTTCCCTCACAAACTGAGAAACGGGTCTGGAACAGGATATCATCGGAATTGTCCTGCTCATATACCGTAAGCAGATAATTGCCGCTCACTAACAGCTCCATGTCGGGATTAGGGAGCATGAACTGGTAATTATAATAATGGACATAGGTCGCCTCGCTGGGCGCATAGTCGTCAATATCGGCATAATTGAAACCGCTCACATATTCGCTCTCGACCAACTGTGACGGTTGCCAGTCGGCATTACAATGGGTGACACTATAGCGCAGGTAATGCACATCATAGTCAAGATAATCAAAGCTGACGACAAGGCGGTCATCACCATTCATCATCAATACGGGCGGAATATACATATTGCTTGCCAGACACACCTTGAGCGAGTGTACATTTGGGTTAAAAATATGATCCCGTGTGTCCACCCTAGGCTGAGCTAAAGCGGCTACCGCCATCAAGCAGCAACAAATGAATGATATCGACTGTTTCTTGTTCATAGCGAGTGATTTTTCTGTTCGACAGGATTATTCTACTATAGTTTAACGGGCGAGCAGCAATTTTAGTCTCTTAGCGCAACAAGAGGTATATGATGTAGCCCACGTAAGCAGCAAAGAAAATGACGCCCTCGATACGGTCCATCTTATCCTTCTTGAAGGTGAGCACCACCATATAAAGCATAATGGATGAGATGACCATGACCACATAGTCCCAAATGTTGATATCAACAAAATGCAATGGCTTAACAGTGGATGCGACACCCAAAATCATTAACAGATTGAATATATTACTACCGATGACATTGCCTAATGCCAACTGCGGGTTATGCTTGCTCGCAGCAACGATAGCGGTGACCAGCTCGGGCAAAGAAGTGCCCACAGCGACTATAGTGATGGCAATCACCGCCTCGCTCATACCCCATGAGCGGGCAAGATTCTTAGCGCTTTCCAGGAACAGGTTACCACCATAAATCAACCCTACCAGCGACACGATGGCAATGCCCCACAACAGCCATGACGGCTTGCCGGCCAGTGATGTCGTAGCCTCCTCGTCGGCTTCTTCCATCGCCCGTTTGGGATCCTTGCCTTTTTGAACAATAACCCAGCACATGTAAATGATAAACAAGATCAGCAGCACGATGCCATCCAAGCGATTCAACGAATTATAACTGATGCCCGGAACAATGCTATCATAAGCAATGATCATGACAAAAACCGACGCCAAAATAACGAAGGGGATGTCACGCCGACGCTGTAACCGTTCAATAGAAAAAGGCATGATGATGGCCGTGGCGCCCAAGATGAGTAACACGTTGGCAATATTAGAGCCTATCACATTACCCATGGCGATGTCACCGCTGTTACTCAGCGCCGATGACACCGAAATGAGCAACTCAGGTGCACTGGTACCGATGCCCACAATGGTGAGACCGATGATGAAATTAGAAATTTTGGCTCGCTGGGCGATGGCCACCGACGAATCCACAAGATAATTGGCCGCCACTAATAGCATTGCCAACCCAACGACAAGCAATAGATAATCCATATCTTGAATTTTACTTCTTTTTTAACGGCCCGTCCCCATCTAGAAGGGACGAGCCGTTGATGTTCTCAAATAGAGTGGTTTACACACCCAATGCCTCGCGCATGGCTACCATAGCATCGTTCAAGCCCTGAGGATTGCGTCCGCCAGCCTGAGCGAAGTGAGGTTGACCGCCACCGCCGCCCTGGATAGCCTTGGCAGCGCCGCGGACGATGTTGCCAGCGTTCTTGCCAGCCTTAACGAGGTCCTCGCTCAGCATCACGGTGAGCATCGGCTTGCCTTCATGCTCGGTAGCAGCCAGGAAAGCGGTAGCCGTGGGACAATCGGCCTTGATAGCCAGAGCCACACCCTTGACCACGTCGGGCAGACGCTCGCCCGTGAGCATGATGACATTAATGCCATTCATTTCCTTACCCTCATCCTCGAGCTGCTTGGAGAGAATGGCGATGCGCTGTTTCATGAAGTCATCCACCTGTTTCTTCAAGTCGGCATTCTCGGCCAGTGACTTCTGCAATGCTGTGATGGCATCAGGAGCATTGTTGAGCAATTCCTTCACATGGCCCAGAGTGTCCTGGACATTGTCAAGCATATCCTCAACACCAGCACCTGTGATGGCCTCAATACGGCGGATACCAGCAGCAATGCTACTCTCGCTCACGATGCGCACCATGCCAATGTTGCCCGTGTTGGGCACATGGGTACCACCACAGAGCTCTACAGAGTCACCATACTTGATGACGCGCACATGGTCGCCATATTTCTCGCCAAAGAGTGCCATAGCACCCATTTGACGTGCCTCGTCGATGGGCATTTCGCGGTGCTCCTCACGAGTGATGGCATCACGTATCATCTTGTTGGCCAAATGCTCCACTTGACGGATCTCCTCGGGAGTGACCTTACGGAAGTGGGAGAAGTCAAAGCGCAGCGAGTGTGGATCCACATAAGAACCTTTTTGCTCAACATGGGAGCCCAGCACTTGACGCAGGGCTGCATGGAGCAAGTGGGTTGCGGTGTGGTTACACTCGGTGGCACGGCGAGCCTCCAGGTTGATGGCAGCCTTCATTGTTGCGTTCACGTCACTAGGCAACTTGGCAGTGATGTGCACCGGCAGATTGTTCTCGCGCTTGGTATCGGTCACCTCGATGACCTCGTCACCACAGGTGAGCGTGCCACGATCGCCTACCTGACCACCCATCTCGGCATAGAACGGTGTGCGGTCAAGCACAATCTGGTAGAACGACTTGTTCTTTTGAGTCACCTTGCGGTAGCGCAGGATATTCACGTCACACTCGGTGAGGTCATAGCCCACGAATTCGGTCACGCCGTCCTTGAGTTCAACCCAGTCGGTGGCCTCGACGGCAGCAGCATTGCGGGCACGCTGTTTTTGTTTCTGCATCTCGACATTGAATTCCTCTTCATTGACCGTCATGCCGTTCTCACGAAGGATGAGTTCAGTCAAGTCCAAGGGGAAGCCAAAGGTATCATAGAGCGTGAATGCCTCCTTGCCATCGACAACAGTCTTTCCAGCAGCTTTGGTGTCAGCAATCACCTTTTCGATGAGCTTCATACCTGTTTCCAGAGTGCGCAGGAAGGCATCTTCCTCCTCCTTAGTAACATGCTTGATGAGGTCGGCCTGAGCCTTGATCTCGGGATAAGCTTCACCCATGTTCTCAATGAGGGTGTCAATCAGGCGGTACATGAAGGCTTCCTTAAAGCCTAAGAAGGTGTATCCGTAACGCACGGCACGGCGCAGGATGCGGCGGATGACGTATCCGGCCTTGGCATTACTGGGCAACTGTCCGTCGGCCACCGAGAAGGCAATGGTGCGCACGTGGTCGGCCACGACGCGCATGGCGATATCCACGTCCTGATTGTCACCATATTTCTTGCCGCACATCTCACCCAACTTGCCGATGAGGGGCTGGAAGACGTCGGTGTCATAGTTGGATTTCTTGCCCTGGAGCACCATACACAAGCGCTCGAGGCCCATACCTGTATCAATCACCTTGTTGGGTAGCGGTTCGAGCGAGCCGTCGGCCTTGCGGTTATACTGCATGAACACGAGGTTCCAAATCTCGATAACCAGGGGATTGTCCTTGTTGACCAGTTCAGCACCGGGCACGGCGGCCTTTTCCTCCTCGCTGCGCAAGTCAATATGAATCTCGCTGCAAGGGCCGCAGGGACCCGTGTCGCCCATCTCCCAGAAGTTGTCGTGGGCGTTGCCGTTAATGATGTGGTCCTTGGGCAAGTGGGCCTCCCAGAAACCAGCCGCCTCGTTGTCGCGTGAGAGACCATTCTTCTCATCGCCCTCAAATACCGTGGCATATAGCAGCTTCGGGTCAATCTTAAATACATTGACAAGAAGGTCCCAACCCCAGTCAATCGCCTCGTGCTTGAAATAGTCACCAAAGGACCAGTTACCCAGCATCTCAAACATGGTGTGGTGATAAGTATCGTGGCCCACCTCTTCCAAGTCGTTGTGCTTGCCGCTCACGCGCAGGCACTTCTGGGAATCGGCGACACGACGCCACTGGGCTTCCTTGTTACCCAGGATAATGTCCTTGAACTGGTTCATACCAGCATTAGTAAACATGAGAGTTGGATCGTCTTTAATGACCATGGGAGCCGAGGGCACAATGTGATGACCATGCTCCTCGAAGTAACGTTTGAACGTCTCCCTAATTTCTTTAGCAGTAAGCATAATAATATTCTTAATTTGTTATAAATGTTCGATTTTTGTTGCAAAGTCTAAACAATTTGTTTATCTTTGCCGTGTTGTTATCAACCTGCAAAGTTACTCAATTCTATTCATCTGTGCAAGACCATGCTGAATCTGGATAAAAAATTCTATAAAATTGGCGATGTGTCCGAGATTCTTGGAATCCCTGAATCGACGCTCCGTTACTGGGAGACCCAGTTTACCATCATTAAACCCCGTCGCAACAAGAAGAACATCCGTTACTATACGCCAAATGACATCGAGATCATCAGTAAGGTCTATTATTTGGTAAAGGAGAAAGGATTGAAGCTGGATGCCGCCCAGGCCCAGATACGCCACAACCGCGATGGTGTGGACAAGCGTTTTGACGCCATCGAGCAGCTCAAGGACATCAGGGCACAACTGGTGGCTTTCCAGTCAGCGCTCGATGAATTGTTCCCGAGATAGTTTTCAATTATTTGTAAGATTACATAGAAAAAGCTGGCAGCCCGTGTACTCACAGGCTGCCAGACCATTTTAATGAATTAATAAACGTAATCTCTGGGTATCTGATACGTTTTTCCTAGAATCGCATGCCCAAAGTAAGGGAGATGCGGTTGTTGTTGTCCTTCACTTTAGCGCTGACGTTGGGTATGTAGTCATAATCCACATCATCATAGGGCGCGAATGCGTTATAGACGCTCTGGCGGATCTGATGAACATAGGCCATGTCGGCATAGAATGACTTATAGTGATAACCCACGCCACAGGTGATGTGCTGAACCGTGTTGTCATACTGGTAGGTGGGATTGGTGCCAACGGTAGCGATTCTCTTATAATCATAATTGTCAACACCGCTCTCGACCTGATCGGTCTTGATACTGTAACCAGCACGCAGACTCCAGTTGGGATTGGCACGGTACTCGCCACCCAAGCGGATGATGTGAGTGGGTTTGAAATAAGCCTTCATATTGTCAGTCACGTCGGGATAATCGTCACCATGGTCGTTACCCATGCGCATCGTTTCATTGGCCACATACTCGTAGTCCACACTGATAATACCGCTCTTGCCGATCACGCCAGCCAAGCCACCCGTGAAACGCCACGGCGTCTTGATGGTGTAGTTGCCCGAGTAATCATAGCCGTCGTTGCTACCTTTATCAGCACTGTAGAGCAGGTTGCCATCCTGATAGCCCCTAAGAGATGCTTCCACATAGTAGGTGTCTCGCATGTCATAGTAAGTGGGCGTGTGGAACGCAGCACCAATTCGCAATGACTGAGTGGGTCTAAAGATGAGACCGAACTTAAAGTTAACACCGGTGCCCTCGGTATGCAGGTAGTTGTACAATCCCCAATCGGCTTTAGTGTTATCGTGGGTAAGTTCACTCAAGAACAGGTCATTGTCATCGGCCATGATATAAGGATTGGTCAGTGACTCTTCATAGGACTGGAAGCTCCTGTAATCCAAGTCAAGAATACCAAAATCAAGGCCAAAATAGAGTTTGTTAGAGATGTTGCCGCCAAAGGCGATGTTGTACTCATCGGCATGGCCGCGCTCTTCCACCTCATAATTGGCAAAGCCTGAAGTCACTCCATCCTGATACAATCCTATCATCTTTTCGCCAAAGGCATTGATAATACCCACATAGCCATCGGTCCTTGTCGGCATGTCAAACGTGGTAACAGCTGCCCAGGGCGCACGTCCGTCAAAATAGGGATCGAAATTGTCGGTCCAATACAGGTCAGCATCGGTAAAATTGAGCTTATTGACAAATTCTTCGGCGATGTAGTTGCTCATCGAGGTTTCAATATTAGCAACACCACCCATATAACGACGGTTAAAAGACTTGACGCGATTGTAAGTAAACCCGAAGTTCAAATTGGGAACTGACTCGCTGTCCAGACGAATGGCACCAACGTAGCCAACATTGTTGACGTTAAATTTGGTCTCATTTGTAGTGGTCACGCCAGCCTTGGAACTATTAAAGTCAAGACCTAAGGTAATTCCCAAGTCGCTGTTGCGATAGACACCGATACCGGCAGGGTTCTGGGAGAGCGTCGACAGATCACCACCCAGGGCGGTAAAGGCACCAGCCATTGACTGGAATCGTGAGGTACCACGCAGGTCGGTTTGCGACATCTGGAGGACATCAAAGGCATCCTGAGCGCTCATCAAGAGAGGAAGTCCGCACAACAGGAGGGCAAAAACTTTCTTCTTCATAGTTGTTATTGTTTAGTTCTGTTCAACTAATACTAATTGATACGTGTGTGTTTGTGTGGATGAGGCTCGGTTTAGCGACGACGTCCGCCACCACCTGATGAACCACCGTGGCTACCACCGCCTGAACTGTGACTGCTGCCACTGCTGTAGCTGCCGCTGCTGCTGGAACGTGATCCGCTGTTGTAACTGCCGCTACTGCTCGAACGTGATCCGCTGTTGTAGCTGCCACTGGAACGTGATCCACTGCTGTAGCTGCCGCTGCTGCTGGAACGCGATCCGCGGCTGTAGCTGCCACTGGAACTGGAGCGTGAAACGCCGCCAGAAACGCTTGAAGAGCGAGAAACACTACTGTTGCGAGACGTTACACCACCGCTGCTTCGCCTGTCCATATTACCTCTACCAGACATAGCAGAGCTTGCGCGGCTACGAGAGGTCGATGAGCCTACACGGTTTGGACGGTTACCCGAGTTGTCACCTCGTGCTGAGATGCTATTGCGGCTGCTACCGGCTGCACCGATGCGGCCACGGCCGTTACGGTTATCGGCAAGACCAACATGCCCGCGATTTGATCCGCCGCTAATGCCATGATGGCGTTCAGGCCTCGGGCGATGTCCCCAGTCAGCATAATAGCTTGGCCTATAGTGCCAACTATCCCAGCCGTAGAAACCGGGCCACCAGTGAGAATAATACCAGTGATGGTGTCCCCAGCCCCAGAAGTAACCGCCGTAGTTGATAGGACGATACCAACCAAAAGGATACCAGGGGTCATACCAGCCATATCCCCAAGGATAATAGGAATCCCATGTATACCAGGGATAATAGGAACTTGCCCAGTTCCATCCATAGTATGAGCCGGCGAAAGCATCTGACCCGATGATGAGATTGATGCTCGGTGACTCGTCATAATAGAGTTCCACCAAATCGTCGTCATCGCTCAGGATCACGATGTCAGGGTTATAGAAACGCTCGATGCGGCGGGTGTTGGCAAAAGCATCCTCATAGATGGTATCGCCATTGAGGTCCAACTCGTAATCAGAGTCATAGTCAACACCACGACGGTTATACTCGTCAACATCACGCTCAACGCGGTAGTTGCTGTTGGCAGCTACCTTGTAGGTTTCAGGAACTTCGCCGTAAACAGCGACAGTCTTTGAGGGCTTAGCGACTTTTGAAGTCTTAGCCGCAGTTGACTTGGACGATGAGGCATCGTAATAAATGTCATCATAGTCCTGGGCTTGAACAAGAGTGGCTGCACTCAGCGCCATCAGCCCAAACAATGTTAAAATACGGTACTTCATAATCTATTACGTTTAAAAATTCGTTAATAATCGTTTGTCTTTTAGACCAAATTGTTTTTGAAAAGTTTAAGAAGTGTATAAAAATCTTTTAAAAATGCCGCAAGTTATAAAGTAATGTGATACCAGTACTTTTTTTGATAGTGAAAAAATGCTAAATGTAACATTTTTAACAAAATAGCGAGCACTGGTGATTAGCAAAAACCATGCCATCGTGGTAAAAAACATCATGAAAACACCCCAAAAGTATCGACAAAAAGGCTACCTTTGCCGACAGAAATGGGAAGAGAAAAGACGTTCCGGTTTAAACAATTTGCCGTTTTGAATGATCGCACGGCAATGAAAGTGGGCACCGATGGTGTTCTGCTAGGTGCGTGGTGCCCTGTCGAGGGCATGCGGCACGTGCTGGATGTAGGTACCGGCTGCGGCGTGATAGCCTTGATGGTAGCGCAGCGCAATCACACAGCGCTCATCGACGCCATCGATATCGACCACGATGCGATAGAGGAAGCCACTTTAAACTTCGCCGCTTCGCCATGGAGCGAACGGCTCACGGCCAATGAAGCTGATTTCAATGACATGACACGTCATGACAGATATGACATGATTGTCTCTAACCCACCCTACTTCACCGACAGCCTTTTGCCGCCCGACGCTGCCCGCACGATGGCGCGCCACACAGAATCACTCACCTACTGCCAACTCATCGAGGGGGCTGCCCAACGGCTGACAGATGAAGGCATCCTAGCCTTGATCTCACCCACAGATGCTGAGCGCATTATTATTGAGGCAGCGGCTTTTGCCTCCCTTCCGGTGAGAAGAATCACACGTGTTATCCATGTTGAGGGCGGTGCTGCAAAACGAGCCCTGTGGCTGCTGTCACGGCGCGACATGGCATACCATGAAGACATACTGATCATCGCCCACAACGATGGCAAGTTCACCAGCGATTACATCGCCTTGACCAAAGATTTTTATCTGAAGATGTGACCTGATTGACGCAAAAAAACAAAAGTCCCGAGACGTTTTGTCAATCGGGACCTATATGTTCTGTGTCTTGTGATGCTTCGTCAGCAGTTTGACACAAGGTTGAAGTGTTTTATTATTAAGAAAAAGTCAGTTTATTTCGTTTGAAGCGTTTATTCTTCATTGAATTCGATATATTGACTAACAATAGATAGAAAAGTTTAATCGCATTCCAATATTTAACACTCATTAACATTAAACCGCTGTTTTACCCTCTAATCTCCCCAAAAATGGGGAGAAAAAAGACATAAAACACTTAAAAGATGGGATTGTATTAGTATTCTGATGACAGTAATTTTGCAGATTGGAATATTATAGATGCACATAACATGGCAAAGAAACAAGATATAAATAAAAATAATGCCACGCGCCTCCTGGATAACGAGCCGGTGGGCAGGACTGTGCAAGTGGTGCGCGTGATGGGCGACGGAGCCTTCCGCCAGCGCTTGCTCGAAATGGGCTTCGTGCGTGGCGCAAAAGTCACTGTCCTTAAAAATGCCCCGCTGCAAGACCCAGTCGAATACATGATTATGGGGTCGCACATCTCCTTGAGACACAGCGAGGCCGCACAAGTTGAGGTCACCGACAAGGATGCTGCCTTCTGTGACATGGAGGATGCCTATAACGGCACAGTTGAGACGGCCGTAGCCGGAGTTGACCCGTTGGCCGACAACGTTCTGCGTGTGGTGCTCGTGGGCAACCCTAATTGCGGCAAGACCTCGTTGTTCAACTGTGTGACTGGTGCCAAGGAGAAGGTGGGCAACTACGGAGGTGTGACCGTTGACAGCAAGGAGGGCTGGTTTAATGTGGGAGGACGCCGTGTGCAGATCGTGGACCTGCCAGGCACTTACTCGCTCACCGAGTACTCCCCCGAGGAGATGTATGTGCGCACCTACATCCGTGACCACCACCCTGACGCCATCATCAACATTGTGGATGCAGGCAACCTGGAGCGCAACCTTTATCTCACCACCCAGGTGATGGACATGAACATTCCCATGGTCATCGCCCTGAACATGTGGGATGAGCTGGAGAAAAGCGGTGACAAGCTCGATATCGAGATGCTGGAGCGGCTGTTGGGTGCCCGCATGGTACCCTTGACCGCCTACAACGGTCACGGCGTGACCGAGGTGCTGCAAGCCGCCATGGACGCCATCGACGAGAGCGAACAGGAAACCCATCACCACAACGTGAACTACGGTCCTCTCATCGAGGACGGCCTGAAAGAGCTGGGTGAAATGTGTCCCGACCTGGACCGTTACACTGTGCTCAAGATTATCGAGAATGACCAGCACGCGTTGAAACTGCTGGAACGTCAAGAAAACGCCCAGGAGGTGAAAGATGCAGCCGCCACATTGCGCCAGCAGATTGAGCGCAACTACAACGATGACATCGTGAGCATCATCACGGACTTGAAATACGGCTTTGTGCGTGGAGCGCTCGCCGAGGTGCTCACGCCCAACCCCGACAGGGCTACCGGCGAGACCAAGCCGGGCTACTCGCTCGACCGACTGCTGACCAACCGCTGGCTGGCGTTGCCCATCCTGCTGGTGCTGATGTGGCTCATGTTTGAGGCGACCTTCACCCTGGGAGCTTACCCCCAGGAATGGATCGAAAACGGCATCGGATGGCTAGGCGAATGGATCGGAAGCACGATGCCAGAGGGTATCCTGCGCGACCTGATTGTCGACGGCATCATCGGTGGTGTGGGCGGTGTACTTGTGTTCCTGCCACAAATTCTGATCCTGTTCTTCTTCATCTCGCTGCTTGAGGACAGCGGTTATATGGCGCGCGCCGCTTTTATCGTGGACCGCGTCATGCATCGCGTGGGGCTACACGGCAAGTCGTTTATCCCCTATCTGATCGGCTTCGGCTGCGGTGTGCCCGCCATCATGGCGACACGCACGCTCGAGAACCGTCGCGACCGTTTAGTTACCATCCTGACCATCCCGTTCATGTCTTGTTCGGCACGTCTGCCGGCCTACCTGCTCCTCGTAGCAGCGTTTTTCACCGCTCATCAGGGTCTCATTCTCATGAGCATCTATCTGGTCGGCATCGTTGTGGCTGGCATCACAGCGATTATCTTGAGTAAGACGCTATTGAAGCACGACAAGTCCCAATTTGTGATGGAATTGCCACCTTACCGCAAGCCTACGGCCCGCAATGCCACCATCCACATGTGGAGCAAGGGCAAGCAGTACTTGCAGAAGATGGCGACCATCATTCTCGCGGCATCCATTATCGTGTGGGCATTGGGCTATTTCCCCCGTCATGAGGGCCAGACCCCTCAGGAGCAAATCGAGAACTCGTTCATGGGACAGATGGGTAAAGCCATCGAGCCTGTCGTTGCGCCATTAGGCTTTAACTGGCAGATGGGCGTCAGCGTGCTCACTGGTGCTGCCGCCAAGGAGATTGTCGTCTCGACAATGGGCGTGCTTTATACCGGCGAGGCCGACGCCGACGAGGAATCCGCGCCGCTGAAGGAGAAGCTACAGACAGCCACCAAACCCGACGGCAGTCATGTGTTTAATCCAGTGGTAGCCTACTCGTTCATGCTCTTCATCCTGCTTTACTTCCCCTGTATCGCAGCGCTAGCCGCTATCAAGCGTGAGGCGGGCACCAAGTGGATGGTGTTTGAGATATTCTACACCACGGGCGTAGCCTGGCTGGTATCATTCATCTTCTACCAGCTAGCGACGCTATAATCGCGCGTTCTTCTTTAAAACTACGAATTACACTAATTGAACTAATTCGTGCATTAATTTTTCACGTGAATTGTCGTGAATAGATCATATAATTAATGGATAATTCACGGTAATTACATGTGAAAAAATAAATGTTTAGCGCCTTGCTTCTTTGCGTGGGATGCTTTAGTTTCCATCCTTTCTTTGTCATGTGGCAAATTATTGCTACTTTTGTCACACATATAATAATTATGAGTGACTTTTTCAAAACCGTGAAAGGCGTCTCGCTGGGTATTTACCGCGAGAAGATGAGCCGTTTCTTAGCGTTTGCCGAACCCGTGTCGAGCGCCGAGGAGGCTCGCGCGGTCATCAAGCGCTACGCCAACGAGTACCATGACGCGCGCCACTGCTGCTGGGCCTACATGATAGGGACAGAACGCAACGAGTATCTAAGCAGCGATAACGGTGAGCCCAGCGGAACGGCGGGCAAGCCCATCTTGGGGCAAATCAATTCTTTTGAGCTGACCAATATCGTCATCGTGGTCATCCGCTACTTTGGCGGAATCAAGCTGGGCACATCGGGACTCATCGTCGCCTATCGTGAAGCGGCCAGACTCGCCATCGAGGCGGGCGAAATCCTGGAGTGCCACGAGCAGGCACGACTGTCGTTCACGTTCCCCTACCTGAGCATGAACGACGTGATGAAGATTGTGAAAAAAAACGACTTGAAGGTTGTTGAACAGGCCTTTGACAACGTGTGCTCGATGACCATCGAAGCCGATGCCGATAAAGTCCCCGCCCTGCGTGACCAATTCGCTGCCATCGACGGCACCAGCATCTTATAAGGTACCCCCGAGAAACCATGCTTATAAAGCGTTGATACGCTGAAAAGCGCAAGCCAATAGTGCTTGATAGCACGATTTTTGCCCCATAAACCAAAAAAAAGCGCAAAAATACTTGTTTGATAAAAATGTATTAGTAATTTCGCAACATCAAACCGATTAACCTTATTACAATATGATTTATAAATTTGTCATCATCTCAGACGAGGTCGATAACTTCAAGCTACAAATCTCTATCGACTCCACTGCCACCTTTATGGACTTGCGCAACGTCATTCTCGACTCGGCAGGATACAGCAAGGAGCAGATGGATTCATTCTACATCTGTGACGACGAGTGGAACAAGGAAAAAGAGGTCACTTGCATGGATATGGGATCAGACACCGACGAGGACATCTGGATTATGGACGACACACAGCTCGACGAGTTGCTCGACGAGGAAGGCCAGCGCATGAAGTTCGTCTTTGACTACATGACCGAGCGCTTCTTTAAGGTCAAGCTCAAAGAGGTCATTCCCGGCAAAACTATCCATGACCCCCTGTGCGAGAGTAAGATAGGCAACCCGCCCGCCGAGAACGTGGACATTAGCGAGTTCATCACTATTCCTAAGATCCCCGATGCCAGCAACATCGAGGCCATCGACAAGAGCGAGTTCTATGGCGACGAGGAATATGACGAGGACGAGATTTCTGATTTTGAGGAGATGGACGGTCTCGATAACGACAACTATAAATTCTAAACAAGATACCACCGTTTCTCATCACAGGCCGCTCCTTAGCTTAAGGCGCGGCTTGCTCTATCAAAAAAAAGCTGATTATTTTGCAGGATTAATAAAAAACATTAATTTTGCTGCCGTAAAACAGACTTCAAGCGCTATGAAAAAATTAGTATTTGCAGCAGGACTGCTCGTTATTTCTTTGACAGCATGTGTCAGGGAGAACCAGACTAGCGAAAACGAGCAACTGGAACCGGCCGAAATCGAGCAACCCACCGACACCTTGCAAGAGGTGACTGGTGTGGCCATTGACGGTGCCATGAACAGCGTTTACCTCAAGGTGGGTGACGACACGATCGAGTTCAACTATCCTGACCTTGACAGTGAGCACAGAGCAGCATGGTCAATCAATGACACCCTCACGGTGCGTTACTATGAGACCGCTGACGGCGACAGCGTCACCGAGGTCATCAATGGCACCATCTCGTAAAAACGAGAGCTTTTGCAGCCGCCACCCGGCGTCACGACATAACACAACGATGCGGTAGTAGCTCAGTTGGTAGAGCATCAGCTTCCCAAGCTGAGGGCCGCGGGTTCGAGTCCCGTCTACCGCTCGAAAGCATAGGGAGCTGAAAATCAAGAGGTTAATTGCATAAATCTTTAGATTTTCAGCCCTATTTTCAAGGCAAATGCCATAAAAAAAAAGGCAAAATTTGCACAAAAATCGTCAAAAATCTTGATTTGCTGTTAAAAATCTGTGTACATACCTGTGTACGTACACAGATCCAGGCAAGATGAAACGGACAGATGGATGTGGAGAGAGTAGCCGCCAGTTTTTATTATGGCAACGACAAAATTTTTTCTCGACACGCGAAGAACAAAGCCAGGTTCTTCCTCGGTATTGAAAGTTGTAATTACCAACTGCAATACTAGATCGTATGTATCTCTTGATGCGAAACTGCTCCCCGAACAGTGGGATGCTGATCATTCGCGAGTTATCAACCATCCAGATGAGCAGAGGCTGAATCTCTATATTTCAAGGGTTCAGCATCATGTCAACCGCATAATCCTGTTCCTCACTGAGGACGGGCGTGTGCAGGGAATGACTGCTAATGAAATAAGGGACGAAATTGAGCGAAGGCTCAATCCGGACAAGGTTGAGAAGAAGGAGCAGAGAAAGCAGAGTAGAGACTTGTTCATAACCCGTTTCCTTGCTTTTGCTGAAAGTAAGAAACCTAGTACCCGTGGGCTTTACATGTGCACGTATAGGCGCATGAGAGACTTTATCGGTGAGCAGCGTTTGAATCGACTCCGTTTTGAGGACATCACAAAGGAGTGGCTCACAGACTTCGATAACTTCATGGCAAAGACAGCGAAGTCAAAGAACTCCCGAAATATTCATCTTCGTAACGTCCGTTCCGTCTTCAATGAAGCGATAGATGATGGTGTTACCACGTTTTACCCTTTTCGCCGATTCAAGATTCGTCCAGTGGCTACGCCCAAGCGAAACTTGAAGGTGGATGAGCTGCGTACCTTGATGAACTTCCCTACTGAAGAATATGCTGAGCAATACAGAGACATGTTCATCTTGATATTCATGCTACTGGGTATCAACATCGTGGATTTGTGTAGGCTCAAAGAGATTGAGGATGGCCGTGTCAACTATTATCGTGCCAAAACGGGGCGCTTGTACTCCGTTAAGGTTGAGCCTGAGGCACTTGAAATCATCAATCGCTATCGCGGCAAGGATTGGTTGCTAAATATCCTCGATCGTTATGAAGATCACCGCAACTACACTCATAGGATGAACAACTCGCTAAAGAAGATTGGCCCCGTGAAGCGCGTGGGACGTGGAGGCAAGAAAGTTCATCAGCCACTCTTCCCGAAGATTTCAACATACTGGGCACGTCACACATGGGCAACAATAGCTGCCAGCCTTGATATCCCCAAAGAGACTATCGCCCAAGCGTTGGGACATAGTAGTAACACTGTGACCGATATCTACATTGAGTTTGATCAGCGCAAAGTTGACGTGGCGAACCGCAAGGTTCTAGATTGGGTTATCTACGGCAAGAGATAACCTCAAAAGTATACTTTCTTGGAACCGCCAATGGTGTCAGTTGTGATGCCATTGGCGGTTTCTTTTGTGATGCCTTGGGTGGTGCCTTTTACGATGCCTTTTGTGGTGCCTGCATTGGTTCCTCGGGCGGTGCCGCCATCGGTTCCTGCATCGGTGCCGCCATCGATGCTCCTATAGGTGCCGCCATTGGTGCTGGTAGTGGAACGCTTAGTGAAACAATCCGTGAAACAAATTACGAGATGAGACAAAAAATCTCCCCTCGGCTTTCGCTTTGGGGAGAAAGAATGAATAACAGCTTAAAAATGAATGCCTTAATTGCTTGTGATTTTGTAGAACTGGCCTTTTAGGAGGTGGGACATGCCATCTTCGGTGAAGGTGGCGGTCAGTTTCTCGCAGAGGTAGCGTTTGCCATCGATGTGGAAGACGGAGCGGACGTTGGGAATCTTGTCGGCAAGGAAGGAGAAGGTGTATTTCTTCTTCTGGTCGACGGGATAGAAGGTGTCGCGCTCAACGCCCTGGCCGTAGGCGGCATTGTTGATGCGCAGCGAACAGGTCTTGCCGCTGTTGATGCGGTTCCAGGTGACCGAGAGCACGCCCGAGTTGCTGTTTGGAGTCGGTGCGTAATAGGAATAATCGAGGTCGAAGGTGTCCGTCCAGGGATGCGGGTGTCGGGGCGAGAACATCATGTAACTGCCCCACCAGAAGGCGACAAAGAGTTTGTCGAAGACGGCTCCGCTCTTCTCCCGCTTCCCGGCGC
>JAEETL010000053.1 GCA_016290325.1 Muribaculaceae bacterium | reverse complement strand
TGAACGAGTATGGCGACATGGGCTACTACAAGATTCAGCAGAACAACCGTTACTCGACCCACAAGTTGCAGTTCACCGTCATCTACCGCCTGAATGCCACCCGCAGCAAGTATAAAGGCACAGGAGCAGGCAAGGAAGCGCAGCAGCGAATGAAGAATTAGACAACTGTTAAACTTGTGTTAAATCCATTGTTGATACTTGACTCGTCCCTTAGGGCATACCATAATTTTGTGGTTGCTTAGCAAAATATCGTACGATAATGAGTAAGAAAACAAAATTAAAAATTGGAGAGTTCTCAAGGCTGATGCAGGTTACTGTAAAGACTTTGCGTCACTATGAGCAGAAGGGATTACTCCTGCCTGACGAGGTGGACGAGTGGACGGGATATCGTTACTACAGCATCGACCAGATGCAGAAACTGCAAGCCATCCGCGATCTGCAATGGCTCGGATTCACGCTGGACGAGATTAAGGAACTGTACCAAGATGATTCACATACTCCCAGCATCTGCCAACTGGACACGAAGATCAAGGACACGGAAGCGCAGTTGCAGCAACTGATAGCCCGTCGTGAACGACTGCTCGACAGGAGGAACTCTCGCAAAGAAATGAAGACAATGGAAAAATTCAGCATTCAGTCATTGCCAGAAATCATTGTGGCAAGTCATCGTGAAGAAATCCCTGATTACGCTGCCCTGGGACCTTTGTGTGTCAATAAGATAGCTCCCGAGATGCAACGCCTGGGCTGCAAGTGCCCGCCTCCGGGTTACTGTTTCACCATCGAGCACAATAAGGAATTCAAACCGACAGACATTGACATCGAGTATTGCGAACAGGTCGAGGAAGTGGGCATCAGCAGCGACATCATCCAGTTTAAACGCCTGCCAGCCATACCCAAGGCGCTCTGCATGAAGCATATCGGTCCCTATGAGCGTTTCTATGAGTCCTACACCGAAGCCTTCTGTTATTTGGAGGAGCAGGGCTACAAAATCGCCGGTCATCCTCGCACATGCTACGTTGATGGTGCATGGAATCAGGAAGACCCCGAAAAATGGCTCTCAATTATCCAGATCCCGATAGAATAATGATCAGTTGTTGTCTGCCCCTCAGCATTTGGGGCAGACAATAGAAAACCCAAACAGTAAACGACAGATGTGTGACTACAAGTATATAACATTGCGAGAGAAGCCCGAACTAATGATAGAAGCAGCAACTTGGTTCCACTTCAAGTGGCACGTGCCCCGTGAGGCCTATCTTGAATGTATGGTGGCTTACCTCAACAACGATACTGAATATGGGTGGTATTTATGCCTTGACGAGGACCGAATCGTCGGTGGTTTAGGGGTGATTGAAAATGACTTCCACGACAGGAAGGACTTGACTCCCAATGTGTGCGCGGTCTATACCGATGAGGATTACCGTTGTCAAGGGATTGCGGGAAGGCTGCTTGATATGGCTGTCGAGGATTTGAGGAGCAAAGGATTTTCTCCGGTTTACCTGTTGACAAACCATACCGGCTTTTATGAGCGATACGGTTGGGAATTCCTCTGCATGGCTCAAGGCAATGGTGAACCCTACCTGTCGAGAATGTACATACATCAATGAATTGTGACAATGATGGAAAATGAGAGAATAGTGTTGCGCCCGTGGCGTGAGAGCGATGCCAAAGCTCTCTATAAGTATGCTTCAGACCCTGATGTGGGGTCTCGTGCTGGCTGGCCTCCGCACAAAAGCGTGGATGAGAGCCTGGAGATTATCCGCACGGTGTTCAATAACGATACCACGTGGGCCATCGAGTGGAAAGAGACGGGCGAGGCGATTGGCGCCATCGGTTATGGGCCCTCGTGCGACTGCAACCTGCCTGCCCGCGATGGTGAGCCCATCACGGGCTATTGGATTGCCAAAACTTACTGGAATCATGGTATCTGTACCGAGGCCTTGTCGTTGATGCTTGACCACATCCGCGAGACAACCGACATCCCGTCGCTCATCAGTGGACACTTCGTGGACAATCCCGCTTCGGGCCGCGTGATGGAGAAATGCGGTTTTGTTCCAACAGGTGAAACCTGCATTGATGAGAATCAATACCAAGGAAAGGACAGACCGATAAGGGTGCTGAGGTTGGAATTAGATGTTTTGCCGCGCATGTCGGCAGGAAGGTAGCGCTGGATGGGCTGGTGGAAGGTGAGGGTGATAGTGCTTGGTGTGACGTTGAAGGTGCTGCGTGGCACGATGGAGGTGTTGACCGATGCTGCCAGCAAGCAGATGATTTGGCGGGAAGGAGACACCGAATACTACCCTGGCGGCGTCACCGACCCCAACTATTGCGTGTTGAAGTTCACGGCAACCGATGGCCGCTTTTACAGCGACTATTTTCCCCGAAGTTTTGTAATAGAGTAATTACAAAACGCCCCCGAGAGTATCATCTACTCTCGGGGGTGTTTGCTTTGGGTCTATAGACCACTTGATTACTGGAACGCGTTCTCGCTCAGGCCCTTGCCGCCGATGGCAAGATCCTTCATGTACTCGGGAACGGGCTTACCCAGATACTTGTCCACATAGAGCTTAGCCAGGTACTGGCCGAGCATGAAGCCGTGACCACGCAGGCCAGTCAACAGACCCACCTCGGGATCGATGATGTAGCGAGGCTCGATGTAGTAACCTGCCCAAACGGCATGGAAGCCAACCGATGCCAGGTTGGGAATCCACTGGGCAAACATCTCGCTCACGATCTTAAGGAAGGCCTGGCTGTTGTACTTCAGGTTCTGGCGTGCCTCATAGGCGTCACAGTCGGGAGAAGCGCAGCCTATGATTTGTCCGGTGTGCAGGAACTGCTGACCGTAAACGGCGTTGAAGCCCTTGTAATGACGGCGGTCGATGATCATGTCGAGCGAGTCACCGTTGACACCCATGTTGGGCAGTCGGCGGGTGATGAATGCCTGGTGCTTCACGGGGAAGAGTTGGGTGTCGATACCGAGCATGTCGGTAAACTTCTCTGAGCCCCAACCCATGGCGTTAACAAAGTGGTCACAGGTAAATTCCACGTAGTGCTTATCGTGGCGGCGAACCAGCACACGGTATTTGTCACCGGCGCGCTGAACGCTCAGCACCTCGCAGTCCTCGAGCACCTCACCGCCATGCTGCTTACCCACGGTGCGCACATACTCGATGGTGCGTCCTGGAGTAGCCTGCCAGCAGTTCTCTGAGATCAAGGCGTGGCTGTAGATGCTGTCATTGGGATTCCAGTAAGGCGAGATTACCTTGGTGAAGTCTTTGCGGTCGATCATGTAGGCCTCACTCCAAGCGCGTGATGCGTCGAGCGAGCGGTAGGTAGCGTCGTCATGAACGAGGTTGACATAGCGGGTCATCTTCAGGTCGATATTGCAGTGCTGCTGGTCATCGCGGAAGATTTCCAGGTTGTGCATCGCGATATCGCTGATGTCGGGGTTAGAGAATGCGGGACGTCCGCCACCGATGCAGCGCCACGTCGAACCGCGGTCATAGTTCACCAGGATGACGCGCTTGCCGGCTTCGGCAAAGTAGCGGAATGCCGCACTACCGGCCATACCACCACCAGCGACGAGAATCTCGGTCTCGGCTTTCTCGATGATGGAGCCATGTTCAAAGATGAAGGTCTCCTTGGACTCTCCATTGTAAACATCGCCCAGGGTAACTTGGTTGGCCAACGGGGCGCGCGGGGTACTGTCGCCAGTCACCTCAATGCCGTGGGCGCGCAGGATCTGCTTGGCGCGTGACACGCAACGCTTGCCACGGCAGGGACCCATACCCATGCGGGTGGTGTGCTTGAGTTCGTCAACCGAGATGTACTTGCGGTCGCCAACCAATTTGAGCAGGGTCTGAACATCCACGTCCTCGCAATGGCAAACGAAGGATTTGCCTTCCTCGGGATCGGTGAGGGGACGCAGGTTCAGGGGCTCGGGATAACGTTCCTTGAGGATGAATCCCTTCACTTGGTTCAGGTCTTCCACATTGGTAGCCTGTACGCGGGCCACATTGGTCTTGTTATCTTTCTTGAGCACCTTCTCGATGACACCCTCGCCCACCTTGGCGCCGTTGTCATCAACCAGGAATACTTCCTTGCCCTCTTCTACCTCATATTCAACAGGCAGGAATACCACGTTCTTGCGCTTGTCATAGCCGAAGATGGCCAGACCGGGACAGTGGTTCACGCACTGCATACAGCCGATACACTTGTCATAGTCAACCATGGGCACCGACGACGTGGTCGGCTTGGTGATAGCACCCTGCGGGCAAGAGAATGTGCAGGGATTGCAAGCGAAGCCGTACAGACAGTTGATCTGTACATAGGGCTTAGCGGCCATGCGCTCCTCATTGGGGATGCGCGGCGCGTCGAGCAAGCGCACGGGGCGCTGCTGTGAGTCGATATACTGACGGGAAACCTCCAGATAGTCCTCGTAGGGGAAACGGAGGCCCAACTCTTGAGCGACCTCATAGGCCACCTGCTTGCCTCGCAGCACGGCACTGGTGCCCTCGCCGATGCGAACGGCATCGCCGGCGCCATACACGTTGCGACCAAAGACTGAGCGGCCCTTCACGAGTAATTGGTTATCGGGAATCAGACCCGTGCAGATGTTGATGATATCGATGTCGTCAATCACGCGCTCGGTGCCGGGAATGGGCTGGAAATTCTTGCACTCAGCGATCACGGCACCCTTAACGCCAGTATAGTCCTCGTTGGGGATGGCGCGGATGAGCACATGTGAAGTCATGATGGGGATACCAAGACGGCGAACGCGGTTGGCCTGTACGGGGAAACCACCCTCGTGGTCCATACCCTCAATAATGGCCTTGATGGTTGCACCGGCCTGCATGGCCTGGTAGCTGGTGAGGTAGCCGATGTTGCCGGCGCCCACGGTGAGCACGCGCTTACCCAGCAGGGTGTGCTCCTGGTTCATCATCTTTTGGAACACCGCTGCGGTATATACGCCAGGCACGTCGTCGTTCTCAAACACGGGCATGAACGGCACAGCACCAGTGGCCACTACCAGATGGTCAGCATCAATGTAGCTCACCTCCTGGGTGACGATATTCTTCAGGGCGATGCGGCGGCCTTCGAGCAGGTCCCACACGGTGTTGTTCAACAAGATGCCGTCGTGGTTGTCGCCAGCCAGTGTCTTGGCGATGTCAAAACCGCGCATACCACCAAACTTTTGCTCCTTCTCAAAAAAGAAGAACTGGTGGGTCTGCATATTGAACTGACCGCCCTCGGTTGAGTTGTTGTCCACCACAATGTTGGGAATTCCCAGTGCTGTGAGTTGCTCGCGGCATGCCAGACCGGCAGGACCGCCACCGATGATGGCAACCGTCGTCTTGTAGATCTTGGTCTCGCTGGCTGCACGGGGCTTGCCCTCGGGCATGTAGTCCTTGGAAATCTCGCGCACCTCTTTCACGCCGTCAACACTGGTGATACAGATGCGACGCACCTGACCGTCGACAAGCATCTCGCAGGCACCGCACTTGCCGATACCACACTCCAGACTGCGGTTGCGGCCCGTGGTGCTGTGGCTATGAACAATAAATCCTGCCTGATGAAGGGCTGCGGCTATGGTTTTACCTTTTTGGCCGCGGATGGTTCTACCCTCGAATTGGAATTCCACATATTCTTCTTTTGGAAGGTCAAGAATAGGGTGATTTTCAATTTTATACATGATGTCTGGTTTATATGGTTATTGTTTCTAATTCAGCAATTTAGCCCCTATTAGAGGTGTATCTAAGCTACAAAGATAACGCATTTTTGTTTATTTTGTATGAAACAAGCCAAATAATTTAGAAATTTGAACTGATAACTGCATTTTTAATGGCTATTATTAAGATGAGCACGAGATAAAAACACTTTTCGCTATACCAGACCATGAATCTATAGCAAATGAGGTTATCGAAAAAAGTAGAGACTCAAAACTTTGCGTCTCTATAAGAGGTGGAGCTGGTTATCGGTACTGACTAGAATATGTCGTTACTGGCCAGTGATGATGTTGATGACCGCATTAATGTCGGTGATGTTGATTTCGCCGTCCCCGTTCACATCTCCACGAGGATTGTCCAAACCGGTAATAATCAGGTTGATGATGGCATTAACATCAGTGATATTCACCTCCCCGTCCCCATTCACGTCACCAGTTAGGTCTATATAGTACAGGGCGATGTCATCGACGTAGGTGGCTGCCGTTCCGCCTCCAATCATCGAGATGCGGAAAGTGGCCGGTTGGGAGGATGTCAAATTAAGATTCCACACGGCTGTCAAGCAGCTCTTACCTGCTATTTCTACATTATCAAGGCTGTCGATGGAATAGGCCATCTGCCATGATGCGCCACCATCCAGCGAATACTCCAGCTTGTATTTCGCCGTCGTCGACGTGGGATTAAAGAAAGTGGCCTGGGCTAAGAAGAAATTGTGAGCGACGGGCTGGGTGGAGTAAACGCTACTAGGCTTTTTCATCATCACCGAATTGATGCCGTTACACTTGCCATCGCCCGGAGCGCGCGTATTGCTCCTTTTAGATTGCCAACTCATCCTTTTTTCAATCGTAAATCTATCATAGATTCACAAACAAATCCGCTACAAAAGTATAGAAAAAAACATCAAGAACCATTTCCCACCGCCCAAAAACCGAAAACCAGCCAATTATTTCACAGAAACCAGTGACCCTCCCCCTGATGCCCAAAATGAAAATACGTTAGCGGCTACAATCCGTAAGATGCAGAAACTTATGGCCATTTGATCGCATCATCAAGAAATTCCAATAATCAAATAATCACTTGATATCACAGTTAATCACCCCATTACCCACCATCATCGATGAGTTTCACTGATTGTCATGGAAATACATCCGTCCAGATGTTCAAGTAAAAAAGGGCTGAATTAATGCCTCTCAAAAAATGACACAATTCTTATCATTAACTAGAAAAACAAAAAACTGCAAGCTGATGGTGGTACAGGAGAACTAAAAAATCATTCTTTTATTAATATATGCGATATCATTTTTGGGATTAACTTGCCTCTTTAAACAAGTCTTTTCAGCAAGCATAATTAATAATTGCTCTATTTTTGAGCAATCAGACATGGTCTTACTACTCAAGGAACCAAACTGAACAAGTATCATTTCTTTATTTTGCTGAAACAAGGCTGGGGAGTCTGGTACTACTCCTTGTTTCTGATTATTAAGAATATGTTGTAAAACTCCAGTTTCATATTGTAATAAAGAGAATAAGAAAGCCTGAATCCCATTAGTTGTTGAACTGATTAATAAAGCTAAATCATTCGTTGTATTCCTATATAGTTGGCTCTCCACGCTCTTCTTAATGAAAAACTCATCACTTTCAGAAAAATCTAATTCAGATCTCAGTTCATTCAATTTTTCTATTGTTGTGGTCAGAAATCTGGATGACTTAGGCTGGCTGTTTGCTGTATCAGCTTTGCAGCCGAGTTGAAATGCATTGTCCATTTTCTGAAAGAACAATTGTAGTTCAAATCCACTATTCATTTTATCTATTGACTGCTTCAAACCCTTCA
>JAEETL010000033.1 GCA_016290325.1 Muribaculaceae bacterium | reverse complement strand
TTGTTGAACCTCAATTCAACAGCTCCATCGGCTTGCTCAGCAAGCTTTCCAGTCTGCAGAGTGATCTCACGTCCGTCACTCAGTACGATGGTTTTTGTAGTAGGTGTCATAAAAAATTACTATAATAATGTAAAAAATCGCGCAAAAGTACGAAAAAAAATCGACATAACCACCATATTTTCCGCATTTTAAGCATAAATGCGCAATATAAAAAAGAAAGCAAAAGGCTCAATCACCACAACCAACTGATTATCAATGTATTGAATATTATCCAAATAGCGTATCAGAAGCTTACCATTTCTAGCTTATTCTCCACTAGTATTCTTTATATTAACTCATGCAACTGGCCCTATGCTTTTCTCCCAAAGCACAGGGCCAGTTATCATTATCGGAGAAAAACCCCAATAGGCAAATGTCATCAGTTATTGCCTAAGAGCACGTCGATGAGAGCCGTCACATCGGCAATGGTAATCTCCTCATCACCGTTCACATCGGCACAAACGGTGTAGATTTCCACGTCACTGCCTAGCAGGTAGTCGATTAAGTCGGTAACGTCCTTGATTGTTACTGACTCGTCATGGTTGACATCACCCATCTCAAAGCCGTGTCCGGGAGTGGTTCCGTCGCCATTCACCACGTTAAAGGTGATGATGCCGTTGTTCTCGGCAATGTTGTCAAGGCCGTATTCATTGGCTTGTCCACTCCAGGTCAAGAGGCTGGGTGTGGTCAAGTTATTGATCGCTGTCACATGATTGGTACCAGGGAACGGATCATGTGAGTGGGATCCAGTGCCATTGCCGGCCCTCAGGAGCTCATAGTACATGTGGGAAGCATTAGCGTTAATGGTATTGTTATTCCATGCGCTTTGATTATACTCGACGCGGGTAATGAGCATACCGTGACCGGGCAGGTAGGCATCCCATCCCGTTTTCTGGCGGTTCTCAAGCATGAAGAACTCATTGTTGTGGGGCGTGTCTATCCAGTAGCCCGTGTTACTCGTATTGAGGGGTTCCAAGGTATAACCGGCCTTCTTCTCGTTGATTTCTACCGGGTCGGCAAAGCCTAAGCGATAACGCTCCCACAAGGAGTACCCGACAGGCGTGCGAGAATTATTCATGTAACCGCCGCCAGCCATGACGTCCCAATCGCCGGGATCGTTGGCCTGTCCGTTCTGACTGTAGTCAGTATCATAGAGGTCCATGATGCCCAGAGCATGGGTGAACTCATGGCAAATCGTGCCAATGCCATCGGGGTCGGTGTAACCATAGTCTTCCCAGCCGTAGATCTCGCCCGAGCAGGAATAGCGACCCAAATAAACGCCTTCGTAGCGTTGGTAAGTGTAGTAATACAGATAAGACTGGTGTGGCCACAGGTAGCCACTGTTATTTCCACTGAAGTTGGAGGTGTAACCTGCGACAACAAAATAGATCATGTCCACCACACCATCCCCGTCGCCGTCATAGCGGCTGAAATCGACAGTCGGGTTCAACGCATTAATGGCTGAGATAAAGATATTGCTTACTGAAGTACCATTGGGATAGGTGCACGAATAGTTGACCGTCACAGGGCCAACCACGTCAAATACCGGGTCAAACACTCCCATGCTATTGTCATAGTAATAGTCCCTGGCACTACCCGTGCAAGGAACAAAGCTACCATCGGTGCGGTAGAATCCAGTGTAATTCTTCTGGTTCATCATAGCCTCGAAATAATCACCGCCATAGTTGAACGTCCTATCGTTGAAGTTGATAAGAATCAGCAGGCCACGGAAGTTCTGGTAATCGGTACGGGTGGAAGCATTCAGCTGGTCACGGGAACTACGAATGGCCTTACCCTGAGCAACCATTGTCTTGTCAATCAGCCCTTTCTGGACCTTGGATAGCATCCTCAACTCGCCCGCATTACGCATCTGTGGATTATGCGCCACCACATCACTGGCTACCAAAGTCGATCCCGACTCAACGGCATAGACATAATCACCATTGCTCCGTTGCAGCAAGGTGTAGCCATCGGTTGTCATCGTGCGATGGTAAAACTCGTCACCGACTAAACGTATGGTCAGACTGCTGCCGTCACTTTGAGTGACATCTACGGGCTTGGGATGGGCTGGAATGGCCGATGCGGTCAACACGCTAAAGACGACGAACAAAAACACACACAAGAATTTCTTTAAAATGGTAATCTTCATGTTTTTAGTTTGTTTATGAGCCATACCGCAGCAATCAGAACTATGGAAACCAAAACGTAGCACACGGAATAGCTCAGCGATTAATAATTAAGTTACAGAATCTAATATCATAAAATTCGCACAAAATTACTGAAATTTTTCTATATTTACCAATCCTAGTAAAATAATGTAATGGCAGCCCTCAGAAAATCTATTCAGGTGCACTATGTAATAACGACAGGCAACTATTCACTCTATTCATTCTCAACTATTAAAAAAAATACTTACCTTTGCGAGCGTTAATGCGACAACTAATTAATTTTTAACCAACAATATTTTTAGACAGCATGAAAAAGTTTTTTCTGACATTGCTTGCCGCCCTTGCATTCTTGGGCATGGCAGCACAGAAGCCTGTGGCAACCACCTATCCAGGTGATCCCATGGCCACGCAATGCTACACGTTGAGCAACGGCCTCAAGGTGTTCTTGAGTGTTAACCACCAGAGTCCACGCATCTCGGCGCATATCGCCGTGCGCACCGGCTCACGTAACGACCCCGCCGAGACCACCGGTCTGGCCCACTATCTGGAGCACTTGATGTTCAAGGGCACACAGCAGTTCGGCACCAGCAACTATGCCGCCGAGAAGCCCCTGCTCGACACCATCGAGGCCCGCTACGAGCAGTACCGCCTCGTGAAGGATCCCGAGCTCCGTCGCAAACTCTATCACGAGATTGACAGCATCTCGCAGTTGGCTGCACAGTACAACATTCCCAACGAATATGACAAACTGATGGCCGGCATCGGCGGTCAAGGCACCAATGCCTATACCAGCACCGACGTCACCTGCTATACAGAGGACATTCCCGCCAACGAGGTGGACCGCTGGGCTCGCATCCAGGCTGACCGCTTCCAGAACATGGTAATCCGCGGTTTCCATACCGAGCTCGAGGCCGTGTATGAGGAGTACAACATCGGTATCGCACAGGACCAGAGAAAGATTTTCGAGGCCCTGAGCGCTAAGATGTTCCCCACCCACCCCTATGGCACCCAGACGACTATCGGTACCCAGGAGCACCTGAAGAACCCGTCGATCACCAATATCAAGAACTACTTCCACAACTACTACTGCCCCAACAACGTGGCCATCTGTATGGCTGGCGACTTTGACCCCGACGAGGTCATCGCCATCCTGGAGCGCTACTTTGGCAGCTGGAAGCCCAACAACAACATCTATCGTCCCGAGTTCGCTCCCCTCAAGCCCATCACAGCGCCCATCGACACCACCGTCATTGGTCAGGAGGCCGAGTTTGTGGCATTGGGATGGCGCTTTGACGCGGGCAATACCCTCCAGGTCGACACCATGGACGTGGTAGCCGAGATGCTCTCTAACGGCACGGCAGGCCTTATTGACCTGAACCTGAACCAGCCCCTCAAAGTGATGGGCGCTGGCGCTTACAGCGATGAGATGACCGACTACTCGATGCTCTTGCTCATGGGTTATCCCAACGAGGGACAGACCCTGGAGGAAGTGCGCGAACTCCTGCTGGGCGAGTTGGCCAAACTGCGCGCCGGCAACTTTGATGACGACCTGCTGGTGAGCGTGGTCAACAACAACAAGTTGCAGTACCTGCGCGCCCTCGACAACAACAGGGCACGCACCAGCCAACTGGTCAACGCATTTATCAACCACGTGGACTGGGCTCAGGAAGTGGGCAAACTGGACCGCATGGCCGGCATGACCAAGGAGCAGATCGTGGACTTTGCCAACCGCTACCTGCTGGACAACAACTTCGTGTGCGTGTACAAGCGCATGGGCGTTGACACCACCGAGAAGAAGATCGACAAGCCTGCCATCACCCCCATCCCCACCAACCGCGACAAGCAGAGCGACTTCGTGCGCAACATCCTGAGCGAGATCGTCGAGCCCATCCAGCCGCAGTTTGTGGACTACAGCAAGGAGATGACCGTCGGCCAGACCAGCAAGAAGCTGCCGCTGCTCTACAAGCACAACGACCTGGACGACCTGTTCCAGCTCACCTACAAGTATGACTTCGGTAACACCGCCGACAACCGCTATGGCACCGCCCTGGGCTACCTGGACTACCTGGGCACCAAGAAGATGAGCGCTACCGAGTTCAAGCAGCGCTTGTACAAGCTGGCCTGCAACATCTCGATGAACGTGAGCGACAACGAGACCTATCTGACCCTGAGCGGTCTGAGCGAGAACATGCCCGAGGCACTTAAGCTCGCCGAGGACCTCATGCAAAACGCCCAAGTCGATGAGGACGCCTACAAGAGCATGGTTGACGTCATCCTCAAGAGCCGCAACGATGCCAAGAGCAGCCAAGACGAGTGCTTCAGCCGTCTGAACGAATATGGTATGTATGGTCCCCGCAACGAGTACACCAACATCATGAGCGAGCAGCAGCTGCGCAACACCAATCCCGCCGAGCTACTCGACCTCGTGAAGGGCCTGCGCAACATGAAGCACACTGTGGTTTACTATGGTCCCATGACCGAGAAGGAATTGAATAAGTGCCTGAGCAAGGTACACAAGACCAAGAAGAACCTGGCAGCTGTTCCCGTGGGCACGCCTTACATGGAGCAGCCCACCCCCCGCACCGAGATCCTGCTTGCCCCCTACGAGGCCAAGAACATCTACATGGTGCAGTACCACAACGAGGGCACCCAGTGGGCTCCCGAGCACGCCGCAACCATCAACCTGTTCAACGAGTACTTCGGCGGCAGCATGAACGCCATCGTCTTCCAGGAGTTGCGCGAAGCACGCGGTCTGGCCTACTCGGCAGCCGCCTACTACCGTCAGCCCTATGAGATGGGTCATCCCGAGTATGCCATGACCTACATCATCACCCAGAACGACAAGATGATGGACTGCGTTCGCGAGTTCAACAACATCGTGGGTACCATTCCTCAGAGTGAGGCTGCATTCGCCTTGGCTAAGGAGTCGCTGATGAAGAAGCTGGCCAGCCGCCGCGTTGTTCGCAGTGGCGTTTTGAATAGCTACATGTCGGCACAGCGTCTGGGCCTGGACTACGACATCAACTCAGTGGTATTCAAGGCTCTGCCTAACCTGAAACTGAACGACATCGTCAAGTTTGAGCAGCAATCGATGGCAGGAAAACCCTATCGTTACCTCATCCTCGGCGACGAGAAGGAACTTGACATGGAGGCCCTCGAAAAGATCGGTCCGATCCGTCGTCTCACCCTCGAGGATATCTTCGGCTATTAATTTAGGCTTTAGGTCTTAGGCTTTAGCTTTTAGAAATTAGGCCTTAGATATTAGGAATTAGCGGGACACCCGTATGACAACAGGGGCGCAAGATTTCTCTTGCGCCCCTGTTTTTTTACATCAATCACAAACAGTTAAATGAGAACAATAAATACAGGCAGCACATGCAAACGATTGCATAGAAAAATATCCATATATCAGGGGGTAAAGTTTTTATTAGGAATATTTTAAAGAGTAAATTTACACATGTTTTTTTAATAATTATAATAGTTTGTGCAATATGAAGAACCGAAGGACCTTTTTCAAGTTAAGCATGCTATTGCTAGCCGTGTTAACGGCACAGCAGGCATGGGCGGCATTCATTGGGCCGCGTAACGACTTTCGTGATGAGAGCATCTATTTTGTGATCACTACGCGCTTTTATGACGGTGACCCGAGCAACAACGCTCAGTGCTGGGACGCTGGCGCCGCCAACAGCGGCGACCCGTGCTGGCGCGGTGATTTCAAGGGCTTGATCGACAAGCTGGACTACATCAAGGCGCTGGGATTCACGGCGGTGTGGGTAACGCCCATCGTCGAGAACGCGTCGGGCCTCGATTACCACGGCTATCACGCGAGCAACTTCTCCCGTGTCGACCACCGCTACGAGAGCGGCGACACCACGTTCCAGACGCTTGTTGACGAAGCCCACGCACGAGGCATCAAGGTGCTGCTCGACGTCGTGCTGAACCACACGGGCAACTTTGGCGAGGAACACCTGTGCAAATTGTTTACACGTGACCGCAACGCCAACCAGTACAAAATTAACGAGTGCATGCTCCCCTACACCACCGACTCGGTGGGCGGCAAACTGCCAACGAATTACAGCAGCCTACCCTCGGGCCAGCAGTATGACGCGCGTTTAAAGATGATGAAGAACACCGACAACCAGAACCACGACAATCATAACTACTGGCACCACTTCGGACAGTTCAACTGGGACGACAACACGCGCTGGTGGGCACAGATCGCTGGTGACTGCGTTGACCTGAACACCGAGAACCCAGCTGTGGCCGAGTATCTCATCAACTGCTACGGATCGTTCATCAAGATGGGCGTTGACGGCTTCCGTATCGACACCGGTGGTCATATCGCGCGCCTGACGTTCAACAAGATCTATATTCCCGCCTTCCAGGCTTTGGGTGAGCAATATCGCTACAAACGCTTAAACCAGGGGGATTTCTTCATGTGCACCGAGGTATGCGCCCGCTATCAGGGTAGCGTGACCTACCGCAACCAGCCCGTGCTGTCGCCTTATTTCTACACATGGGCCGAAAACAAAAACTACAGTTGGAACGATGATGCGAGCTACTGGGATAATATCGCCATTTATGAGAGTACTGACCTGAGTTCGCTGGACAACATCAGCTCCTGCCAACAGATGTATGCCGACAACAGTCATGAGACAAGCAGCGCGATGCCCACATCGAGCAACGCTGTCCTCAACGGCAACACCTACCACGCTCCCGATGTGAGCCGCGCCTCGGGGCTGAATGTCATTGACTTCCCCGTCCACTACTCGTTCCATAACATCGGCAGCGTTTGGGACCTCGCCATCAACGGCGACAAATACTACAACGACGCCACCTACAACGTGGTCTATGTCGATAGCCACGACTACAGCCCCGGTCCCAACGACAACATCCGCTTTAACGAGGGCACGAACCAGTGGGCCGAGAATCTGTCATTCATGTTCACCTTCCGTGGCATCCCGTGCTTGTACTACGGCAGTGAAATCGAGTTCAAGGCCGGCAAGACCATCGACCCGGGTGGCAACGGCTCGCTTAAGGACAGCGGACGCGCTTATTATGGCGGCTACATCAAGGGTAACGTGACAGCAACCGACTTCGGTACGGCCACGGGTGCCACAGGCAACCTGGCCGCTACGCTGAGCAAACCGCTCGTCAAGCACCTGCAACGATTGAACCAGATACGCCAAGCCGTTCCCGCACTGCGCAAAGGCCAATACAGCACCACGGGCTGCTCCTCCAGTGGTGGCTATGCCTTCAAGCGCCGCTATACCGACAGCACCACCGACAGCTACGTGCTCGTAACCATCAACGGTCCTGCAACGTTCACTGGCGTGCTCAACGGCACCTACACCGACTGCGTTACCGGCGATGTGAAAACGGTCACCAATGGCACACTCACAACCACGTCGTGCAGCGGCAAGGGCAACATGCGCGTGTATGTGCTCTCGACGAGCCTCACTCCCGCCCCTGGAAAGATCGGCAATGACGGTCCATATCTTTATACCAGCAGCGCCAATGCCGGCACAGTGCTGAGCTATGACGGTACTGAGGAGGAACTGTCGAGCAACAACGGCGAGGGCAACGGCAGCACCCAGCCCTCGACACTGGAGCCATATGAACCCAGCTGTGAGGAAGACGGTCTGAACGCATTCCTCGAGACCGACATGAACGTGAGCAACGTGACCACCTGGGTATGGAACAGCAGCAGCAACTTCACTGGCGGCTCATGGCCCGGCCAAGCCATGACGCTGATGGGCACCACCGCCGACGGCACACGAAAAATCTGGAAATGGGACTATGAGGGCACCGCCACTAGTGATCCTACGGGCATCATCTTTGTCACTGACGGTACCCAGACCAGCGACCTGACGTTCATCAACCACGGCTACTACATCAATGGCACCTATGACCACACCGTGACCAACTACACAGGTTCAGCCCCCACCCTCACCATTGATAAGGCCTCAGGTCAATATCAAGGCAGCGTGACTGTCACCATCACTGCCAGCGAGAGTGATGCAGTCATTGTTTATACCACCAATGGCTCCACCCCCACCGCCAACAGTCCCCAAGCCATCGGACAAGTGAGCCTAACGTTCACCGACAATACCGTGCTCACCGCTGGCGTTCTTGTTGACGGACGCGTGCGCAACGTCGTGCAGCGCGAGTATATTTTCCACGGATTTGTACCCTACACTGCCACTGTTTACGTCAAAGACCCGACTGTCGCGCCCAACAACTGGAGCAGTATCTATATTTACGCTTGGGACAACACTGGTGCAATAAGCGACAGCTGGCCTGGCGTGAATGTTACCGCCACGACGACGGTTATGGGACAGAAGTTCTACTACCGCACCTTTAACGTTAACAGCGAGGACTACGTGTTTAATGTCGTACTCAGCCAGGGCGATAGCGAGCATCAGAGTGTGGATATTACATGCATTAGCCATGACATCTACCTGGAAGTCACCTCGACAACCAATAAATACACTGTAGCCGACATCACTGACCAGTATAGTTATCTGCTTGGTGACCTGAATAACGACGGAGAGGTCAACATCAGCGACGTAACCGTCCTTGTCGACATCTTGCTAAGCAGCAGCGTTGATGAAGAAATGCTCGAGCGAGGCGACCTGAATGGCGATGGAGAGGTCAACATCAGTGATGTAACCGTCCTCATTGACATCCTGTTGAGTTGAGCCATATGACGCCACTACGCGAGTGGCAAACATAGTGATTAGAACATTAAATGCAGAAAAATTTCTGCATTTAATGTTTTTTAACTTTCAAAACCATTGCCGTATCAAATTTAGCCGTACCTTTGCACCACTTTTTGGGTAATAATTTTTTTCATAAGGTAATGATTTAAGAGATTGAACTGGACTCGCCGTGATGGCGAGTCTTTTCATTTTATACCTATCATATTATATTTCAGTCCTTTAACAAGAGCATCTTTATCCACACTTAACCACATCATCATTTGTCCAGGCAATATTGTTACTATCCATTTTGAAAAAGCCTCATGTTTCGCACTTGAAATAATTTAGCCCAAAATCAGACCTCAACCCTCACATGATAATAAAAAATTGCGGGACGCCCGGCAATGGGCATCCCGCAAACGCGATAGGTTTTATCGTTGATTAACTCGATAACTCTAATTAATTATTGCCGAGTAACTTGTCGATAAGGGCAGTGACATCGGCGATGCTGATTTCGCCTTCACCAGTCATGTCAGCACAGGTCATGCAGATTTCACCGTTACCCAAGAGGTAGTCAATCAGGACGGTCACATCATTGATCGAGACAGCGCCATCATGGTTCACATCACCAAGCTCATAATCGTGGCCACCACCGAACAAGGTAACCTCCTCAATGTTACTGTCGCATACACCGCCATCAACGTAGTTGGCCATAACATAGAAGTAGAAGGTGCCGTTCTCGGTGAGATTCTTAACCGTATAGCTCTTGTCGGTGATACCAGTGATTACACGATAGGTAGCGTCACCAGTTTCGCTGGCCTTAGCGGTCATCGCATTGGTGAGGTCGCCGGCATAAACCTTCACGTACCTCATGTCGGGCAGACCTTGGGTAGTAATATTGATATAGTCACTTGTATTGCAATCCAGGACGAAGGTATACCACTCGAAGACGCTACTATTGGCGGGCATATTAATGGTCTTGGTTTGAGCGCTAGTAGCAACGGTGAGGGTGTTACCGGAGCCATAAGGCTCAGAATAAATCATCACGGTCACCTTGTCATAACCTGTGAGGTCGTAAGTTCTGCTCTTGACATAGCCGTCATTGCTCAAGTAGCAAGCGCTATTGGAGCTATAAGTGTTCAGACGGTATGAAGTCCAGCCGGCGGGTACATTGTTACTTGAAGTCCAGTCAATCGAGTCGAGCAGGGCAACTGCAGGCTTGAAGGGTTCAGCGCTCACATAGAGGGTGTAGCTCTCCACGTTCTCGGCAGGAGTCTCATCGGTCCAGGTGGCCTTGAACGAGGTGGAGGTGATATTGCTAGCCTCGAGCATCACGGGAGCATAGGTCTCCAGCTCGGCAATACCATTAATCTTAACCGTCACATCAGGAGCATCGGTGCTCGTCAATGTAACAGTGGCTTCATCGTTACCAGGAGCAGTGGGATTATAGGTTACAGTCACGTTCACACCATTCTCGGCCTGAGCAACACTGATGTTGGTGGTGCTCAATGAGAAGGCATTACTGCCGCTGATGCTCAGGGCAATGTTGCCAACGAGGTTGTAACCGGTAACGGTGAAGGTAGCGGTCACGGGATTGCCAACGATAGCGTTCATATCGAGCGTTGAGGCGTTAACCTTAATTCTGGGATCGGTAAGGGCGCCAGCGGGAGGCTCGATGCCAACAATCATGGCCTCACCATAGTTGAAGACGTAGGAACCAGCCTGACCGGTTGCACCAGTAGCTGTAGTGAAGTTATGCAGCGTGCAATAGCCGTTGCTGTCACCGCTCCAGCCCCAGTTCACATAATACTGGCCGCTAGCATTTACACCAAACACGTTGAAGGCATGGCCCGAAACGCTGTAACCGTAACTAACGTCATAGGCTAGGTACTCGATGGGACGGCCGTTATAGAGCTCGTTCAGCATGAACGCGTTCCACTCGTCATCGGTGTATTGCTGCGGTCCATTGGTATAGGTCCAGCCAGATGATACGAGCTCGGTGAGCAGGAGGTACTGGGCATCGGTGTAACCCATGTTGAGGCAACCCTGATAGATTTCGGGGTCGTTGGCACCACTGGCGCTGACACTGTACTGATAATCAGGAATGGACTGGCCAGCGTAGCGCATCAGCCATGCCACAGCTTCCTTCTGCGCGGCAGTAGAGCTGTAGTTGGTAGGACCAGTATATTCATCGATGATGTTATCCCAGTCGGCGTCACGCTCAGGCAGAGCTGCAGCGCTGAGACCACCAGTATTAGAAAGAGCTGCACATGCAGGGTAGGTCAAGGGCCATTTCCACTTGTAGTAGCACATAGCCAGCGAAGTAGCCGGGCAACCGGTAACAGCGTGACTACCGCCACTAGAGGGGCAAGCATTGTTATAAGGAGCGCTCTGGTCCCAGTTAGCGGTTACCAGCGGAGCAACGGGTGTGGTAGCAAACTTAGGGAGTTTCACTGGCATCATGGTACCAGCCTTGAGGCCGTCAATCTGATATTTGTACTTGTTGAGCAGCCACTGCATGCCGGGAGGAATGTTGTTCAGGTCAAGTGATCCCTCATCACCATACATCAGGATCTGGGGGGCCAGATCATCACCGGAAACCACTACATAGGATTTTGCCGAGTTGAAGATGTAGTAGTCCACTGCCGAGGGCTTGGCTACCGAGGCTTCAGCCTTGACAAGCTGGAGACCTGAAGCGGCAGAGGCCTTAAGTTGCCCTGTGGCTACTTGTTTGTTAAGAAACGCGCTGGCTGCGGCCTTTGCCTGTGATGCGGTCACATCGGCAGCCGACACTTGTAGAGTCGTAAGAACGACAGCGAAAAGAAATAGAATTTTTTTCATAAGTGTTGATAAATTTAACAAAAAGATGCTTCAGTTTTTAATAATTTGCAAAGGTACAACAACCATATACATTTTTCCAAATATTTTTTAGTTTTTATCGCAAAACAACTCACAATTACTTCAATTTGCAAGGATTCGTCTGTCGCATCTTCTTAACAGGCTTATTTGTTCATCCGAGTGACTTTTTGCCCTACCAAGATAAAAAAGCGGTCCCCATGGATTGTACCATGGGAACCGTCTCCAGATTTCTAGAAGTGCTTCTCTATTGGCCTATTACAAGACGCAATTCTACTCGCGATTTGCTTCAGACAAATGAGGACACTTTAGTCAACACTTCAATTACCAGGCAATCAGTCGCTCAGGACGGGCCAACTTGCGATTGGCAGTGTTGCCAAGGAGCATGTCGATGAGGTTGGTCACATCCTTGATGGTTACCTCACCGTCAGCATTAACGTCAGCGCAAATCATGCAAACGTCACCATTGCCCAACAGGTAGTCAATCAGGGCGGTTACGTCCTTGATAGTCACAGAACCATCGTGGTTAACATCACCCAGGTCGAAGCCATGACCGTTCTGGAACAAGGTCACCTCCTCGATGTTACTCCAGTTGCTCTCGGTACCGTCGATGTAGAGCGCCTTAACCCTGTAAAGGAACGTGCCCTCGGCTGCGAGGTTCTCAACGGTGTAGAACTTGTCGGTGATGCCAGTGATCAGGCGGCTGTTCTCATCGCCGGTCTCCTGTGCCATGAGCATGGTGTTAATTGCATTGAGGTCACCAGCATAGATCTTGATATCCTCGATAGCAAAGAGATTCTGAACACCCTCAAAGACAATCTGGTCACTCTGAGCGACGTCAAGTACCAAGGTATAGGTGGTGAAGTCATCGGTAGCAAGAGCAATCTCCTGAGAACCGGCACTGGTCCTTACACGCATCGTGGCAGTGCCATAGTTGCTTGCGTAGTAAGAATAAGCGCTCATGACAATGGTCACCTTGTCATAACCGATGAAGTCATAAGTCTTAGAAGTGATACCACAGGTGTTATCGCTCAGATAACCTGAAATAATGAATCCATCGTTTACCCACAGACCAATCTGTGCGGTCCATCCAGCGGGCAGATAGCTGCTGGCCGAGCTGGCAACGTTAGTCAAATAGCCATCGGAGTTCTCGGCGGCAGTCAGGTTGGTGAAGTCAGCATCCTCGAGCATAACGGGATCAGGCACATCGGGAGTCTCGGGCTTGGGAGTCACCTCAAGGGTGTAGCTCTCAACATTCTCGGCGGGTGTACCATGGGTCCAGTCTGCACGGAATTGAGTCAGGTTGATGTATTCCTCGTTAGCGGGCAGCATGATAGGAGTTTCCTTTTGCAGGGTGCTCTCGCTGAGGGTTACCTCGTTAATGTTACTGTTGCCGATAGTACCGTTGACGTAGTTAGCCACAACATAGAAGTTGAACGTACCACCCTCGGTGAGATTATTAACGGTGTAGTTCTTGCTGGTGATACCAGTGATGACACGATAGGTTGCGTCACCGGTCTCAGAAGCCTTCTTAGCTGTGCTGGCGTCACCGGCATAAACCTTCACATACCTCAAGTCAGGCATACCGCTGGAAGTGATATTCACATAGTCGCTGTTAGCGCAATCAAGAACGAAGGTATACCATGCAAATGAGCTGTTAGACGGAACAGTCTGGGTTTCGGTATCAACACTGGTGGCCACGGTGAGCGTGTTGTCTCCCTGATAAGGATTAGAATAAATCATCACAGTCACCTTGTCATAATTGGTGAGGTCGTAGGTTTTGCTCTTTACATAGCCATTGGCTTGATCGCTCAGGTAGCAGGCACTGCTGTTGCTCCAATATGTCAAACCGGTTTGAGTCCAACCAGTGGGCACATTGTTATTCGCACTCCAGTCAACCGAGTCGAGCAGGGCAATTGCGGGCGCGAAGGGCTCTGCGCTCACGTAGAGGGTGTAGCTCTCCACGTTCTCGGCGGGAGTCTGGTCAGTCCAGGTTGCGGTGAACGAGGTGGAAGTGATATTGGTGGCATCGAGCATCACAGGAGGATAAGTCTCCAAGGGAGCGGCCTCGGCACTACCATTGAGCTTAACAGTCACAGCCTCAGCATCGGTGCTGGTCAAGGTGACAGTAGCCTCGTGAGTACCTACCGCAGAGGGATTATAGGTTACAGTGACGTTCACGCCATTGGCAGCCTGATTAGCACTAATGCTGGTGGTGCTCAATGAGAAGGCGTTATTGCCGCTGACGCTCAAGTTCACATTGCCAGTGAGGTTAGCTCCAGTAACGGTGAAGGTGGCAGTAACGGGAGTGCCCACGGTGGTGTTCATAGTGAGCGTGGCAGGGTTAACCGTGATTCTGGGATTGTTGAGGGCTCCTGCAGGAGGCTCGATACCGATAATCATGGCCTCACCATAGTTGAAGACGTAGGAACCAGCCTGACCGGTTGCACCAGTTGCGGTGGTGAAGTTGTGCAGCGTGCAATAGCCGTTGCTGTCACCGCTCCAGCCCCAGTTCACATAGTACTTGCCGTTGGCGTCACAGCCAAACACGTTGAAGGCATGACCCGAAAGCTGGTAGCTACTGTAGTCATAGGCCAGGTACTCGATGGGACGGCCGTTGTGAAGCTCGTTCAACATGAATTCGTTCCACTGGGCGTCGGTGTACTGCTGAGGGCCATTGGAGTAGCCGCTCCAACCACCACCCTGAAGCTCGGTGAGCAGGAGGTACTGGGCATCGGTGTAACCCATATTAAGGCAACCCTGATAGATTTCAGGGTCGTTGGCACCGCTGGCGCTGGTGCTGTACTGATAGTCGGGAATAGACTGGCCAGCGTAGCGCATCAGCCATGCCACGGCATTCTTCTGAGCACTTGTAGAACTGTAGTTGGTCGGACCAGTGTACTCGTCGATGATATTGTCCCAGTCGGCGGCACGTTCGGGAAGAGCGGCAGCGCTGAGTCCACCAGTATTAGAAAGGGCTGCGCATGCAGGATAAGTCTCGGGCCATTTCCACTTGTAGTAGCACATCGCCAACGAGGTGGCCGGGCAACCAGTGACGGCGTGACTACTGCCACTGGTGGGACACTGGTTGTTGTATGGTGCGCTCTGGTCCCAGTTGGCGGTTACCAGCGGCGCAACGGGTGTGGTGGCATACTTGGGAACCTTCACGGGAGCCATCGTACCAGCCTTGAGACCGTCAATCTGATATTTGTACTTGTTGAGCAGCCACTGCATTGCGGGAGGAATGTTGTTCAGGTCAAGAGCACCTTCCTCACCGTACATCAGGATCTGGGGTGCCAGATCATCACCGGAAACCACTACATAGGACTTTGTTGAATTGAAGATGTAGTAGTCCATAGCTGAAGGCTTAGCCACCGAGGCTTCAGCCTTGACGAGCTGGAGGTTGGTTGCTGCAGCAGCTTTAATGTGCCCAGCTTTTACTTGTTTTGCAAGAAACGCATTAGCTGCGGCCTTTGCCTGTGATGGAGTCACATCAGCAGCCGACATTTGTAAAGCCGTAAGAACGGCTACAAACAAAAATAGAATTTTTTTCATAAGCGATAGTTAATTAATTAAATAAAAGATGTTTCAGTTTTTAAGACGCGCAAAGTTACGAAAACAATAACAATATTTCAAATAATTTCCCGCATTAATTATAAATATTAACTCAATGGCGACGATTTGTAAGCGAACAGGGCACTATATCCCACGAATCGGTCAATTTGTTCATCAAAATGGCACTTCACCCTTCACGTCATGACAAGAAAAAAGGAGCGGTCCCTTGGGCCGCAATCCGCAGCCAAGGAACCGTTTCCTAGTCCTAATTGAGAAGCGCTCTAAGTGCTACTCAATTCTATCAATTGCCCGAGAGCAGTTTGTCGATGAGGGCAGTGACATCAGCAATCGTAATCGCACCATCATCGGCCACGTCAGCACAGGTTAAGCAGATGTTGCTACCGCTTCCCAACAGATAGTCAATCAGCGCAGTGACATCAGCGATACTTACAGCGCCGTCGTGGTTAACGTCACCAAGTTCGAAAGCATGGCCCTGCAACAGGGTTACCTCCTGGGTGTTACTCCACAAGCTCTCAGAGCCATCGGCGTAATGAGCCATAACCCTGAAGTCATAGGTAGCGCCTGCGGTGAGGTTATCCAGCGTGTAGAACTTATCGGTGATGTTCTCAACAAGCCTAAAGTTGGCGTCACCGGTGCTGCCGTCCTGGTTGCTCACCTCGAGGGTATAGTTTACTACCATGCTGGCAAGGGTTTGGTCGGTCCAGTCGGCACGGAATCCGGTCGAGGTGATATAAGCCGCATTGGCGGGCTGCATCACGGGAGTGTAGGTTGCAACGTTGGCCGTACCCTTCAGTACAACGGTAATGGGATCAGCACCCTGACTGGTGATATTAACAACAGCATTATAGATACCAGCTGCGTTGGGGTTGAAAGTCACATTGATGTCAATGCCATTGGTCACAGCAGTCTTGGTCACAACAGTCTTGTCAAGTGAGAAGCCGCTGCCAGCAGGCACTGAGAGCTGTACCAACTTGGTGAGGTTGAGACCACTCAAGGTAAAGGGCAGAGTCACAGGCTCACCGACATTGGTAGTGAACTCCAACGAATCGGGATTAGCATGGAGCGTGGGAACCGATGATGCGGTACCAGTCAACTCAACAGTCTTGCTCTCGGCACCCGAGCTTGCAATAGTGATCTTACCAGTGTGGGTGGTAGCCGCATTAGGAGTGTAAGTCACTGTCACGGTAGCGCCTGCCTCCACTTGAGCAGCGGTGAGGCTAGCGGGAGAAACCGAGAAGCAGCCGTGGTTGCTGGTAAAGGTGACATCACCCAGGAGGTTGACACCCGACACGTGGAAAGTCTGTGACGATGTTGCACCAGTGTTGGCAGTAAAGGTCAGAGCCGTAGGCTCAACGGTCAGTGCGGGGAATGTAACCATACCACCGGGAGGCTGGATACCGATAACCATCGACTGGTAGTCGTTAAATGTCTCGCCATCGATGGTGAATGCATTGAATGCGAAGTAACCATTACCTGATCCACTCCATCCCCAGTTAATGCGGTAGGTGTTGTCGGTGGCATTGTAACCATCAACATTGAAGGCGTGACCACTCTGGGTCGAAAGTGCGCAATAAACGAGGGGGTGTCCAGCGACCAATTCGTTCTGAATCATGGTGGTCCATTGGGTATCGTTATACAGGGTCTGACCCCATGCGTTGGTCTTGTAAATGGCGCGCACATTGTTGTCATAGCCAAAAGTCTTACAAGCATTAGAAATACGGCTGGTCTCACTGGATGGGATGCCGCTGCCGTCAGGACCATAACCCATCTTTTCAGCTTGGCCGATGTAGCGCATCAGAGTTGCTACGGCAGCCTTTTGAGCAGCGGTACCAGTGCCACCACTCCAACCATAATAATCTCTCATGTTAGCCCAGTCGAACGTTGTTGAAGGCAGAGCGGAAATAGTCATACCCAGACTTGAACAGTAATAAGAGGATATTGAGGGAGTCGGGTCTGTCGGATATTTCCAATAATAGAACACCTGAGCCAACGAGGTTGCAGGACATCCCGTCAAGCACTGGGTGCCGTTGAAGACACACTGATTCCAGAATGGCTGAGATTGGTCCCATCTAGCGGTAAGCAGCTGGGGCACTGACTGGGCCCTCAACGAGGGAGCCATCACCTCAGACAGCAATTGAACCTGCAATCCAGGACGCTCCTGGAGGTACTCGATTTGCCTCTTGTAGCCATCGAGCCAAACCCTCATGTTATCGGGGATATTATCCATGTCGAGATTACCCTCGCCATAGCCCAGAACCACCTCAGCACGGTCATCACCTGAAATGATGACAAAGCTGTTCTTGGAATTGAACACATAGAAAACAGGCTCAGCCAACTTGACATCGCCCATAACAGCACGATGGAGCACAAACTGATCTCCAGCTTTTGAACTCATCAATTTCCTAGCCTCGCTATTGTTGCTCACAAAAGTTTGAGCCTTTTTCTGAGCTGTCGCCATATCAACAGGGGCAGCCGACAACTGTGCAGCCGCCACGATGGCAACCAGCAGCAAAATAAATTTCCTCATGTAATAAATGATGTTTTAAAGAATTATTGTAAATAAAATTAAATGTCGATTATTGCGAGGCAAAGATATAACATTCTTTACAAATTGACCAAAATTTTATTAATTATTATCATTTATTAGTAATTTGTGCGCCTGTGGGTTGCATTTGTCCAAAAGAGGCGTGTCACAAAACATGTGACACGCCGTCATCACCCAAAGGAAATATTAGAGAGAGAACCATTGATGTGTTTCCAACATCCCATGGGTAAGAGGGTGCGCAAAATACGTGTGTCTTCAAGGTTTATGTAGCACCCTCATGTATAGAATAGATGAAACAGTTTTCTTTTATAGCATTGAAACAGCCTTTAAGCCATTCATGGTGCGCCAGCACGCTGGGATGACGCACCATGAAACTTGGACTGCTTATGAAAAAAACTATATAGACACTTGACTTTATCCATTTTCAAACGCACTGACAGTTGAGTTCAAGAAGTTCAATCTCATGGTAAAGGAAGTGCGCCCAGTGCGTTAGACGCACCTCCATTAAACCACAGAATGAAGAAATTATATAGACCCTAGCATTTTTGCTGATGTTGAGATAAGACTCAAGACCGGCTGCATGAGCGTGTTCACAGCAAATGAAACAGGCTCTGCTGGGGGCTCAGAAGACACGTCACTATACGAGGGTGCCGTGCCTTCTTTACACCCACAGATTGAAACAATATTTGGCTTTTTCTTTTCTTTGCCACACTCGTCAGTGAAACCAGGAACCTTGGCTGGAATCCAGGCTAACACCTTTTTATATATGTTGTCGATACTCATCATAATCCTATAGTATGATACCGTTATTAAATTCAAAAAAATGCGCACTGTTCATTTTTAAACACCTAATTCATTAACTAACCAATTATTCAGTACCAATCATTAAAACCCAAAATAGACCAAAACCGGAGTACGCCCAGTGCGCCCAACGCACTCTCATGAACCATTACTTATGAAAAAATTATACTTATGAAAAAACTCTTAGCTTTATTTCTTTATTTAGATATGAAATAACCACCGGCAGTCCCTACTTGAACTATAGCATCATGTCCAGAGGTACACCGCATCGTTGAGACACGACAATACCCGTGGTCGTTATGGCTCATTGGCAGGGAAATGTCATGACTTCCCTCTATGGCCATAGCGATCACATACAGTAATGCGCTAAGCATTAAACAATTCAGTGGCCTTTTCATTTTATTGATGTTTAGATAATAAATAATCAGTTTTAACGGCTATGCCGTTTTACAGGGCCAAGGCCCGGGATATCGTGAATCGCCTCCTGTAGGCTGTTCATGGGCACCTGGCAGTCATCCAACTACTGCGAGGCACACCTAAATCGCTATTTGGTGGCGGTCTCATCATTAAACCTCATGCGCCATTTCCAGTTCAGAACTGGAGTGGCAGTCAAAAATAGCAACAACCTTAGCATGTATAATTAATGCCAGGATATCTCAAAATAATGTACAATGAATGACATCATCCAAGATAGCAAGCGGCTTACCGTAGTTACATTTTGACACTTTTTTGTTAGTAATCCTTTTTATCAATCGCAAAAATATAGACTTCTTTTGAAAATCGCAAATTATTTAAGGCAAAAACTTTAAAATCGTCAATAATTTACTGTTTTCGGTAGTCTTATGCCATTAAAAGTTGCTTTTATTGATTTTCCAATGGGTCTAACCCAACAGGTTACTAATTCAAAATTTGTTAATATATTGAGGTGCTATGGAGGGATTTGATTATTTTTGTGGCGAAAAATGGGCAACCCCATCAATCAACAATGACTAACGAACAGCACAACATAAACACCCCGGGATGGCGTAACCGCAATGAAAAGCGGTGTACGCTGGTGGGATTGACTAGCGACATTTCCCTGTCGGCATTGAAGATCGTAACAGGGTATTTGGGCCACTCAAGCGCAATCCTCGCCGATGGCATTCACAGCATCAGCGATACAGTAACCGATGCGCTGGTCTATGCCATGGTGCGTTTATCGGGCAAGGGCGTTGACGAGCGATACCGCTATGGCCGGGGCAAATATGAGACCCTAGCCGCATTTCTCATCAGCATCATCCTGGTAGTGGTCGCATTGGGGCTGATGACCGAAGGGGTGCAAGACGTGTGGGCTGCCATCAAGGGTGAGACATTGCAACGCCCCCACACCATCGCGCTTATCGTGGGCATCATCGCCGTGATAGCCAAGGAAGCCCTGTACCATTACACACTTCTACAGGGCAAAAAGACAGGCAGCTCAGCCCTTAAGGCCTATGCCTGGCATCACCGTGCCGACGCGCTATCGACAACGGCCACACTACTGGGCGTGGCTGGAGCGATGTTCCTGGGCGAACGATGGCGCGTGCTCGACCCGATAGCGGCGATCGCTGTAAGCGTGCTCATCCTCATATTGGCTTATCGGCTGGGGCGTCCCGCCGTCGAGGAACTGCTAGAGGTGTCATTGCCACAAGACGAGCAAGATAAAATTTCGTCCATCGTAACATCAACGCCTGGAGTAAAAGCGTTCCACAACCTGCGCACCCGGCGCAACGGCAATTTGCGCGTGGTGGACATCCATGTTAAGATGGATGGTGAGTTAACTGTCGCCCGATCCCACGAAATCACCCGCGAGATTGAGCGCCAACTATCAGATGCATTGGGCGAAGTGCTGACCAACATTCATGTCGAACCCTACCACGGCAACAATAACTGCGAGAAGAAACATCACGAACAATAAACCATAAACTCAACTTGGAACTTATCACATTAAATAATACCCTGCCACGCGTGTTTGCCGGCCAAAACGGTATCACTAGCGACGTATGGTTGCGCGACCTCGCTCTGGAGCGCGGCAAACGCTACCTGATCAGCGCCGAGAGCGGTACCGGCAAGTCGTCGCTTTGCAGCTACATTTATGGCTACCGCCAGGATTATAGTGGCACAATAGCCTTTGACGGAAAGGACATCCACCAGCTGAACGTGGCTGAATGGTGTGACATTCGCCAGCGCCACATCGCTTATTTGCCTCAAGACCTGCGATTGTTCGGGGAACTGACGGCCATAGAAAATGTGGAACTGAAGAACCGTCTCACTGGTTACAAGAGTCATGATGAAATAGGTGAAATGTTCAAAACGATGGGGATTGCCGACAAGATGGACAGTCTCGTGTCCAAACTCTCCATTGGACAACAGCAGCGCGTCGCCATCATCCGCGCCTTGTGCCAGCCATATGATTTTATCATGCTCGATGAGCCAGTGAGCCACCTCGACGACGAGAACAACCGCATTGTTGCTGACCTCATCAGCAAGGAAGCTTCCCACCAGGGCGCTGGGGTTATCGCCACTTCAGTGGGCTACCACTTGAAAATGGATGCCATCACTTACAAACTCTAGAGACCATGACAAAAATAAACAATATCATCTGGAAACTGCTACGGCAGCACATCAGCAAGGGACAGCTCATCGGCTTTGCGATTGCTAACCTCATCGGATTGACCATCGTCCTGCTGGCGGTACAATTCTACCGTGACGTGCGCCCCATCTTCAATGATGAGGAGAGTTTCATCCGCAAGGACTACCTGCTCATCACACGCGCCGTGACTGGTGCGGGAGCCATGATGGGCAACAATGGTGAGTTCAGCGATGCCGACATCAGCGATTTGGAGGCGCAGCCATGGTGCCGACAAGTGGGCCGTTTCCTGAATAGCGATTTTGCCATCGACGCACGCTTGGGCGTGGGCAGCGGTCATGCCATGCGCAGCCAATTCTTCTTTGAGGCCATTCCCGATGAATTCATCGACATTGATCCCGACCAATGGGGTTTTAACCCGTCCAAACCCGATGTGCCGGTCATCATTTCGCGCGACTATCTCTCCTTATATAACTTTGGCTTCGCCGCCACTCAGGGCATGCCCAAAATCAGTGAGGGCCAAGCCGAGATGATTCCGTTGGAGTTCACCTTGAGCGGTAATGGTAAGCGTGACATGATGCCAGGACGTATCGTGGGCTTTTCTAACCGCCTGAACACGGTAATTGTCCCCGAGGAGTTCATGGAGTGGGCCAATGCCCGTTATGGCACGGGCATCAAGCAACAGCCCCAACGCCTGATTGTCGAGGTGAGCAGTCCTGGCGACGTGAAGATTGAGCAATACATGGACGAGCACCACTATGAGGTGGCTGGCGACAAGATGTCGACCAGTAAAGCTAACTACTTCCTTACCGTTATCAGCGGTATTGTCATCGCTGTGGGCATCATCATTAGCTTGCTGTCATTCTTCGTGCTCATGCTCAGCATCTACCTGCTGTTACAAAAGAACACCCGCAAACTACAGGACCTGCTCTTGTTGGGATATTCGCCCAGTGAGGTTTCCAAGCCCTATATTCTCCTCGTGCTTGGCTTGAATGCTGTCCTGCTCGTGTTGGCAATTTTGCTCATGCTTCTTGCCCGCACCGCCTATATGGATATGATTCATGCCTTTGGCGTGAGTGGCGCGGGCATCGGTGTGGCCATTCTCATCGGTATCCTCATCATGGGCGCCATCACAGCCGGGAACATCCATGCCATAAAGAGCAAAGTCAACTCCCTGTGGTTACACGAGAAGTAACGGTTACTTCAACATTGACCTGACCATCCACTGGGGATCTTCCTGGAATTTTTTCCAGGCTTCCATGAGTTTTTCTTTGCAACCGATAATCAGTTTATGGTTGTCGTTGAGGTTCTCAGGCGATTTCTCGATTTTGTAGATATAGTCAAGCAGGTTATAGCACATTGTGTATTGTCCGGTTGCCATCAGCGCCTCGGGCATTTGCTCCTGTTTGTCATCACTTGTAAACCACAAGGTCGTCCCCATTGAGGTTGCTTTAATGGAGTTTTCCTGGATTAAGTTAGAGGGCATCAGGTAATATGGGAGATTTCCATTATCAGCTTTTGATTGCCATTTTTCATTAGGTCTCAGCTCATATATAGCATTAGAAATCAGTCGGTTTTTCCAGCCCTCATCATCATACAACGCGTTATAGCCCAATTTGCGCAATTGCTTGAGAAAGACCTCTGAAGTCATCATTACAACCGACTTGGCACGGTTCATGATCATGGACTCCAACGTCGCAAACTTGAGGTGACTGAGGAACATGGCTTTATTGCCGACAAAAGTCTTGGCAATAGCATTGTACATTTTGCGTTTTGACCAAGCGCCGATGAGGTTGCCAATGACCGATAAAGCCAGCAATACCGACATCACACCAGTCCAGAAACCGCTACCCAACACTAGGGCTAGGACAAACAAAGCCGCGAAGACGCCCATAGTAATCAGGCCATAATTACGCAATCGCCCGATGGTCAACTTGCCCACATTATCAGGCATAATCTGCTCGCTTGGCATATATCCGTGCATGTAGGGGCTAGAGACATCGCTCAGGATAACGAGGTCCAATGCCTTGTCGGTGCGGGACTTATCGCTCCGGAACTTAAATAATCGTTCCTCGGCGAGCGAAATGGGCCTAATACCCTGGTTATCCACCACGCCGCCATCCATAATGGCAACCTTTTTATTGATTGTCTTGACGATATCCTCCCGTTGCGACAACTTAAAGTCGTCAGGAAACATCATCGGCTCAAATCCACTTGGGAAACATGATGAACAAGCCAATGCCTCGCCCAGGGTGATATATCTCATCACATCCAGGCTGATTCTGTCCTTTTGATTGCCTATCACCTTATCTTTTGAAGACTCTTCAGGCGATTTCACATCAATGATACGGAAACGGAAAGGCAACGAATTATTAAAATCGGTGGCCAGGGCGGTATAGTCCTTGACGGGAATCTTATTAAAATTATCGATCAGTTCCCCAAATGTTGCATTGTCAAACAGGCAGGTATCATAGATATCAGCCATTATCTTGATGCTTGACACCTCACGGTTAGCACGCTGGTCGCTCAACTGCTGCAATGCTTTTTCCACCAAATCCTCTTTGTTCAAGAATTCATACAGATCCTTGACAATCTCACTGACATCCTGTCCCCTAGCCTTGCCCAGCATATATTTCAACGCCGTGATAGTGCCACCTGACACCGACGTCAGCACGACCACGCAATCCAGCAACGACCGCACGCCATCTAGCTTAATGTAATCGAGAAACGATAACGAACCCAAATCAAACGTGGCAGCTCGGTAACCGCCACCCGAAAAACCCATTCCAATTTTCAAGTCATCCATAGTAATCATATTTTATAATTCATTCCACAAAGTTAAACAAAAAATATATTTATCAAAATAACAACGACATAAAAAGCTGAATTGTATCCCAATCTTCCATCCTTAAACCAGTAGAAGCTATCATTATAGCTTAATGTTTATAAAACATTAAAACCCACAAGTTGATGGGGAAAAATTTGTTCATTAATCTATAATGTAGTACTTTTGTTGCAAAATTAACCTACTAACATAAAAGAACTACTTAAACTACTAATTTTCAAATGAGTATGGAGAAAAAAATCGTGGAATGCGTGCCTAACTTCAGTGAGGGACGCAACATGGCCATTATCAAACAGATTACTGATGAGATTGAGAAAGTAAAGGGCGTTAAACTGCTCGACGTGGATCCCGGTGAGGCTACCAACCGCACGGTTGTGACCTTTGTGGGCGAACCCGATGCAGTGCTCGAAGCAGCCTTCCAGGCCGTTGGCAAGGCAGGTCAACTCATCGATATGCGCGGACATCACGGCGCTCATCCCCGCATGGGTGCCACCGACGTGTGCCCGCTCATCCCCGTGGCCGGCATCACCCTGGAGGAGTGTGCCGAACTGGCCCACAAACTGGCCGAGCGCATTGCCCGCGAACACAATATCCCCTGCTACTGCTATGAGGCAGCAGCAATGAAGCCCGGCCGCCAGAACCTGGCCGTGTGCCGTGCTGGCGAATATGAGGCACTGCCCGAGAAGATGGGTAATCCCGAAAAGGGTCCCGACTTTGGCGACCGTCCCTTTGACGAGGGCGTAGCCCGCACGGGTTGCACCGCCGTAGGTGCCCGCGACTTCCTCATCGCCGTGAACTACAACCTGAACACCACCTCGACCCGCCGTGCCAACGCCATCGCTTTTGACGTGCGCGAGAAGGGCCGCCCCGTGCGTGAGGGCAACCCCATCACCGGCAAGATCGTCAAGGACGAGAACGGCAACAACGTAATGAAGCCCGGAACACTTAAGGGCACCAAGGCCATCGGCTGGTACATCGACGAGTACAAGATTGCTCAGGTGTCGATGAACATCACCAATATCAACGTTACCCCGCTGCACGTTGCCTTTGACGAGGTGTGCCGTTGCGCTCAAAACCGTGGCATCCGCGTCACGGGTACCGAGATTGTGGGCCTCATGCCCAAACGTTGTCTTATCGAGGCTGGCAAATACTTCTTGGAGAAACAGCAGCGCTCGACGGGTATCCCCGAGGAGGACATCATCAACATCGCCATTCACTCAATGGGTTTGGACGACCTCAAGCCGTTTGACCCGCAGGAGAAGGTCATCGAATTCATGCTCGAGGCCGATAACAAGAACGCCAATCGCCTTGTGGATTTGACCGTGACCGGTTTTGCCGATGAGACCTCACGTGAATCGCCCGCTCCTGGTGGTGGTTCCATCAGCGCCTATATGGGTGCGCTGGCTGCTTCGCTGGGAACAATGGTTGCCAACCTGTCGAGCCACAAGCCCGGCTGGGACGAGCGCTGGAACGAGTTTAGCGTGTGGGCCGACAAGGGCCAGGCACTTAAGGTTGAGCTGCTCCACCTTGTTGACGAGGACACTGATGCCTTTAACCGCATCATGGCCGCCTTCGGCATGCCCAAGAAAACCGAGGAGGACAAGGCTGCCCGCACCGCTGCTATCCAGGACGCTACGCTCTACGCCACCCAAGTTCCCCTGCGCACAATGAAGGCTTCGTTCAAGACATTCGAGATCTGCCGCGCTATGGTCGAGACAGGTAACCCCAACAGCGTGACCGACGCTGGTGTGGGCGCTCTCGCCGCTCGCGCTGCCGTTATCGGTGCTGGCATGAACGTGAAGATCAATGCTTCGAGCCTTACTGACCGCGCTGTTGCCGAGAAACTTATCGGTGAGGCAAACGAACTCGTTGCCAAAGCCAATGCCGAGGAGGCTGAAATCACCGCAATGGTCGAGGAGAAAATCAAATAAGCCTTAATTCAAGCCCCATTCAGGGGCTTGAAGTTTAAAGTTTAGATAACAACTAAAAACTAAGGACAAAAATAATAAAAACAAATATAATATGACTAAGGAAGAATTCATTGCCGACATTCGCGCCGGTATTCCCGAGGAGTTGCCCGCATTGCAGCCCTATGACACCGAAATCAACCATGCGCCCAAGCGCAAGGATATCCTCACCCCCGAGCAGAAGAAGCTCGCCCTGAGGAATGCTCTGCGTTACTTCCCCAAGCGTCTCCATGCCGCCCTGGCACCGGAGTTTGCTGAGGAACTGAAGAAGTATGGCCGCATCTACATGTACCGCTACCGCCCCACTTATGAGATGTATGCCCGTCCCATCGACGAGTATCCCGCTCGTTCGCGTCAGGCTGCCGCCATCATGCTGATGATCCAGAATAACCTGGATCCGCGAGTGGCACAGCACCCCCACGAGCTCATCATCTACGGCGGCAACGGTGCCATCTTCCAAAACTGGGCACAGTATCGCCTGGTGATGAAGTACCTGAGCGAGATGACCGACGAGCAGACGCTCGTGATGTATTCGGGTCACCCCCTGGGCCTGTTCCCCTCACACAAGAATGCACCCCGCGTGGTAGTTACCAACGGAATGGTCATCCCCAACTACAGCAAGCCTGACGATTGGGAGCGTGACAACGCCCTGGGCGTAAGTCAATATGGCCAAATGACCGCTGGTTCCTATATGTACATTGGCCCGCAAGGTATCGTTCACGGTACCACCATCACGGTGCTCAACGCAGCCCGCAAGCAGCTTGTGAAGCGCGGCCAAAAGGGCGGCGACATCCACGGCATGCTGTTCGTGACCGCTGGTTTGGGTGGCATGTCGGGTGCTCAGCCCAAGGCTGGTAACATCGCCGGTGTGGTGAGCGTTACTGCCGAAATTAACCCGCTCGCTGCACAGAAACGCTATGACCAAGGTTGGGTAGATGAATTGCACGACAACCTTGACGAGCTCATTCCCGCCATCCGCAAGGCCGTAGCCGACAAGCGCACCGTTTCGATGGCCTATGTGGGTAACGTTGTTGACCTGTGGGAACGCTTGGCTGCCGAGGATATGCACGTTGACCTGGGTAGTGACCAGACGTCGCTGCACAACCCCTGGGCTGGCGGTTACTATCCCGTAGGCCTGACCCTCGAGGAGAGCAAGCAGATGATGGCCGAGCAACCCGAGAAGTTCAAGGAGTGCGTTCGCGAATCACTGCGTCGCCAGTGTGCCGCCATCAACAAGCTTGCCGACAAGGGCATGTACTTCTTTGACTACGGTAACGCCTTCCTGCTCGAATCGAGCCGTGCCGGTGCCGATATCATGACGGCTGATGGCAAGTTCCGCTATCCGTCCTATGTTCAGGACATCATGGGCCCGATGTTCTTTGACTATGGCTTCGGTCCCTTCCGCTGGGTTTGCACTTCAGGTGACCCCAAGGATTTGGAGACAACCGACCGCTTGGCCGCACAGGTGCTTGAGGAAATCCGTAAGGACGCTCCCGAGGACATCCAGGGTCAGATGGACGACAATATCCACTGGATTAAAGAGGCAGGTCCCAATCACCTCGTTGTGGGTTCGCAGGCACGCATCCTCTATGCCGACGCCGAAGGTCGTGCCAAGATCGCCTTGGCATTCAACGATGCCATCCGTAGCGGTGAGTTGAGCGCTCCCGTTGTGCTCGGTCGTGACCATCACGACGTTTCCGGTACCGACTCGCCCTTCCGTGAGACCAGCAACATCTATGACGGTTCCCAGTTCTGTGCCGACATGGCAGTCCAGAACGTAATTGGCGACTCCTTCCGCGGTGCCACGTGGGTAAGTATCCACAATGGTGGCGGTGTTGGTTGGGGCGAGGTCATCAACGGTGGCTTCGGTATGGCCATTGACGGTAGCGAGGACTCAGCCCGTCACATCCGCGAAATGCTCTTCTGGGATGTAAACAACGGTATCGCTCGTCGTAGCTGGGCACGTAACAAGGGCTCCATGGACGCTATCCGCCGTGAAATGGAGCGCACGCCCGAGTTGACGGTCACCATGCCTAACCTGGTAGATGATGAAGTCATCGACAACGCTGTGACCATCTTCTAATGAATATAAACCTATAACAAAACAAAAAACAATGACACATCAAATCAGTGCCGAACATCTCACAATAGACAAAATTTCCGAGATTATCGAAGGTCATCATACGCTTAAACTAAGTGCCGATGCCATCAAGCGCATCACCCACTGCCGTGAATACCTCGACAAGAAGATTGCACAAAGCGACAAACCCATCTATGGTGTGACCACGGGCTTTGGCTCACTTTGCAAAATTTCCATCAGCAATGACCAACTATCCCAGCTGCAGATCAACCTGATGATGTCTCACGCCTGTGGCGTGGGCGAGCGCGTTCCCAACGACATTGTCAAGATCATGATCCTGCTCAAGGTCCAGTCGCTCTCCTATGGATATTCAGGCGTTAAGCTTGACACCGTTGAGAGGCTCATTGACCTGTTTAACAATGACGTTTATCCCGTCGTGTATAAGCAGGGTTCTGTGGGCGCATCGGGCGACCTCGTGCCGCTGGCTCACCTCTGCCTGCCCATCGTGGGACTGGGTGAGGTCGAGTACAAGGATGAACGCATGAGCGGTGGCGACCTGTGCAAGAAGATGGGTTGGGAACCCATCAAGCTCGGGTCAAAAGAAGGCTTGGCATTGCTTAACGGTACCCAGAATATGAGCGCTCACGCCGTGTGGGCACTCATCAAGGCTCAGCGCTTGAGCCGTTGGGCTGACGTAATCGCTGCCATCTCGCTCGAGGCATATGACGGCCGCATCGAGCCGTTTACCCATGCAGTTCATGCCGTACGTCCCCATCAGGGACAGATCGAGACCGCTGCACGCATGCGCGAGCTGCTCGACGGTAGCGAACTCATTCGCCAACCCAAGGTAAACGTTCAGGATCCCTACTCGTTCCGCTGCATTCCGCAGGTTCACGGTTCAGTCAAGGACACCATCCGTTACGTGGGCTCAGTAATCGATACTGAAATCAATTCAGCAACCGATAATCCCACTGTGTGCCCCGACGAGGACCTCATCATCTCGGCAGGTAACTTCCACGGTGAGCCCATCGCCATGCCCATGGACTTCCTGTGCATCGCAATGGCTGAATTGAGCAATATCTCGGAGCGCCGCACCTACAAGCTCGTGTCGGGCACCCGTGACCTGCCCAGTTTCCTTGTAGCACATCCTGGCGTGAACAGCGGTTTCATGATTCCGCAATACACTGCAGCAGCAATCGCCAGCCAGAGCAAGACGCTTTGTATGCCCTCTTCGGCCGACACCATCCCCACCTCACAGGGTCAGGAAGACCACGTGAGCATGGGTGCCAATGCTGGCGTGAAGCTGTGCAAAGTGGTTGAGAACACCGAGCGCGTGCTGGCTATCGAGTTGTTCAATGCCGCCCAGGCACTGGAGTTCCGTCGTCCGTTAAAGTCATCGTCGGTACTTGAACACGTCCTGGCCGACTATCGCAAGTGCGTCCCCTTCATCAACGAGGACCAACCCATGTATCCGCACATCGCGAAATCTGTAGAGTTCTTGCAGAATGAAAAGATTGATTAAAAATATCGCTTGTCTGGCAGGCGTGGACTTTGACAAAAAGCCATGCCTGCGCGGCAGCGAGATGGCAACGCTCAACTGCATCAACGACGCTTGGCTGCTTGTTGATGACGGCCGCTTTGACTCATGGGGCGAAATGGCAACCATGCCCAAGCCCGAGGAGGATTGGGACGTCATCGACGCACAAGGCGGTACGGTGATGCCCTCGTGGTGCGACAGCCACACCCACATCGTCTATGCCGGTAGCCGTGAGGGCGAGTTCGTGGACAAAATCCGTGGTCTCTCCTACGCTGAGATTGCTCGCCGTGGCGGTGGCATCCTCAATTCAGCCGACCGTTTGCACCTCTTGAGCGAAGATGAGCTTTACGCTCAAGCCATGCGCCGCGTGCGCGAGATCATCGCCAAGGGTACTGGCGCCGTCGAGATCAAGAGCGGTTACGGCCTCAACACCGAGGACGAACTGAAGATGCTGCGCGTTATCCGCCGCATCAGCGAGACTTCGCCCATCAAGGTGGTTTCCACATTCTTAGGAGCTCATGCCGTGGGCCGTGAATATACCGGTCGTCAAGGCGAGTATGTCGATATGCTCATCAGTGAAATGATTCCCGAGGTGGGTAAACAAGGTCTGGCCGATTTCATCGATGTCTTCTGCGACGAAGGTTTCTTCACCCCCAACGAGACTTCACGAATTCTTGAAACTGGCGCCAAGTGGGGCATGAGACCCAAGATCCATGTGCAAGAGCTGGCTCCGTCAGGCGGTGTGGAGGTAGGCGTGAAGCACAACGCTGTTTCGGTCGATCACCTCGAGAGCATGATTGACGAGGACATTGAGATGCTCAAGGGCACTAGCACCATACCAACTGGACTGCCCGGCACCTCATTCTTCCTGAACATGCCGTTTGCTCCAGCTCGCAAGATGATTGAAGCAGGACTGCCTGTAGCTACTGCCAGTGACTATAACCCAGGCTCAACACCCAGCGGTGACATGAAGTTTGTCGTTTCATTGGCCTGCATCAAGATGCGTCTGCTACCCGCCGAAGCCATCAACGCGGCTACAATCAATACAGCTGCAGCAATGGGCCTAAGCAATGACTACGGTAGCATCGCCAAGGGCAAGGTGGCCAACTTCTTCATCACAGAGCCCATCCCATCGATTGATTTCATTCCCTACTCATATACCACGCCCATCATTGCGAGGACATTCCTCATGGGCCAGGAAATGAAGTAGAGAGAACAAATCATCAATACATTACTTACCACAAGGGGCAGCGCCATTCCGGTGCTGCCTCTTATAGTTTTCAGGGTAACCCATAAGTCTGTCAAGCCGATGTGGTCCGGGCCTGTGGCCCGCAACATATTAACGAGGGAGGCGTTTTCAAATCCCTTAGCGGCTTCGCGACTTAGCGTAGGGAATGGCCACAAAAAAACGAGAGGAGACACCATTGCTGACATCTCCTCTCTTAGGGGGCGGTTACCTACTCTCCCACTTTCGCAGTACCATCGGCGTGGTGAGGCTTAACTTCTCTGTTCGGAATGGGAAGAGGTGGGACCCTCACGCTATGACCACCTGATTTTTTATCTTCTTTAAACAGCCCTAACGGCGCATCGGATTGCGGCGCGGCTGTGATGGCTCAAAAAAGACCACCGGGGGAACGCTCACGAACGGGAGAACCCGCGACTCCACAGCGGCTCTCGCACGAAGAACCGCGCACACATGTTCTCTCACGCATGCCTGTGTATCTTCTACGGCGCGCATTCAGCGCCAAGAAAGCTTTCGGGTGATTAGTACGGCTCGGCTGAGGACGTTGCCGCCCGTGCACCTGCCGCCTATCGACGTCGTCGTCTGCAACGACCCTAATGGAGATCTCATCTTGAGGTTGGCTTCGCGCTTAGATGCTTTCAGCGCTTATCCGTACCCGACGCGGCTACCCGGCCGTGCCCCTGGCGGGACAACCGGCTGGCCGGAGGTCGGTCCAACACGGTCCTCTCGTACTAGTGTCAGGTCCCCGCAAATCTCCAGCGCCCACAACAGATAGAGACCGAACTGTCTCACGACGTTCTGAACCCAGCTCGCGTGCCACTTTAATGGGCGAACAGCCCAACCCTTGGGACCTTCTCCAGCCCCAGGATGTGACGAGCCGACATC
>JAEETL010000008.1 GCA_016290325.1 Muribaculaceae bacterium | reverse complement strand
GGGAGTAGGGGATACAAAAGGGGGTACATTGCTATATATAAAAAAATAAGCCGCTGAAAATCAGCGACTCAAAAATTGGAAGCGTGATCCTGTTGGGATTCGAACCCAAGACCCACAGCTTAGAAGGCTGTTGCTCTATCCAGCTGAGCTACAGGACCATCCTGCTTAATTTGCCTAGACAAAAGGGCAAAAAAATGCGGAGAGAAAGGGATTCGAACCCCTGGAGGTAGTTAGCCTCAACGGTTTTCAAGACCGCCGCATTCGACCACTCTGCCATCTCTCCGGAAAATGGGAATTACGCCCATTTTGAGGTGCAAAGGTACTGCTAACTTTCAATTTGTGCAAATTTTTCAGCGAAATTTTGATGATTAATTTCGGTTGGTGGGGTCTAATGGGTGTCTAGACAGAGCAATAAGTAGTCTTGGGACTCGTTGTCAACAGGATAATGTGCTGCGGCCCGACAGCCCAAAATCCACAGGATTTCTCCATCGGCTTCCATGAGCCAGATGTCGCGTTTGGCGTTATGGTCAAGCTTCAGGTCGGTAAAAACGTCGCTGACGAGTTTTGACCCTTTGAGGCCGAATGGCTTGATGCGGTCGCCTCGCCGCCAGTGCCGCAGGACGATGCGCTGGCACTGGAGCAGTGATGTGTTAAAAGCGACTTTGCGCTTACCGTCGCACATCAAGGGTGAAAATGGAGGATTGTTAAGCGAAATCTGGATGTTGACGGGGGACAATACATGGGTGTGCAAATCAATGGGAATCTCAATGTCTTCGCGCTCAGTGACTTGCTCAATGTCTATGCTATGGCGGTTGATATGCATGACAAATCCCCTTGCATAAAACTGTTTCCCGCTATGCTCGCCGCGCAGGGCGACAATCGCTTGACGGCATTGGTCGCGGTTGAACCCCAAGTGGCGGATGCGGTGATAGAGCAGGGTAGAGGCTTGGGGATGACTAGCCAGTTGGCCTCGCTCGATATGCCGCTCATTGGGTAAAAGCTGAGTGGCAATATTTGTGATGAGGTCAAGGTCATCAGCTAGGTTGCTCATGGTGTCATGCGTGCGCTCGTTGGCGCGGGGAAACTGCTGTTTGATGGCGGGCAACACAATGTTGCGCAGGCGGTTACGACGGAAGTCGTTTTGCGCATTAGTGCTATCAGTTACGAAATCTTGCCCGATAGAGGCGAGGTAGTCGAGCAAATCGTTGCGGCTCACACCCAGCAAGGGACGCCACACATTGCCATTCAACCGTTTCATGCCAGTGAGTCCACGTAGTCCTGTGCCCCGCATCAGATTCAGATAAAAGGTTTCTATTTGGTCATCGGCATGATGGGCAACCGCGATGAAAGCGCAGCCGTGAGCCAGCCGCTCTTCTTCAAACCATGCATATCTTAAATCCCTGCATGCCATTTCCACCGAGCCGCCATGCTCTTGTTGATAGGCTGGAACGTTAAACGACTTGACTGTCAAGGGTACATGAAGTTTCTCGCACAGGTTGCGGACAAATTGCTCATCTCGCTTGGACTCTAGCCCCCTGAGGTTGAAGTTGCAGTGGGCCGCGTGGCACTGGCAGTCCAAGTCGAGCAGGATGTGCAGCAGCGCTACCGAGTCGGCCCCACCGCTCAGAGCCACCAGCACTGGCGCGTGACTAATGGTGTGGAGCTGATCATAATTGTCAGCCTTAATTCGATTCAATAATACCCCGCGTTCCATTTCTATGGGCAAAGGTACGCAAAATCATTGATTTTTATATATCTTTGCAGACTAAATCTCATGGAACAGAAAAAGAGCGACTTTTGGTATCATGTGGCGGCATTTGCCATGATTTTGGTGTGGGGAATTTCGTTTCTCAACACCCGTGTGTTGCTTGACGCCGGCCTGACGCCAACCCAGATTTTTGTGGCGCGTTTCACCATCGCCTACTTGTCATTGCTGGTTGTATGCCGTTTCAAGGTGCGTTACACTGGTTGGCGCGACGAGTTGCTGTTTGTCGTGTGCGGCGTTGCCGGTGGTTCGGCCTATTTCATAGCTGAGAACACTGCGCTGGAACTCACGTTGATCAGTGATGTTGCGGTTCTGGTGAGCATAGCCCCATTAACAACCGCGTTGATGGGGGCCATCTTCTATCGCGACGAGCGCATCACGTGGATGACTTGCCTAGGCATGGTAATCGCCTTTGTTGGCTCGGTGATGCTGGCATTGAAGGATGGTTTTGTATGGGGTGATAGTGTGCTAGGAGATTTGCTGGCGATGTTGGCCGCACTGGTATGGGCGTTCTACTCTATGGCTTTGAAGCGCCTGAACCGCACTTACTCGACCCTGTTCATCACCCGCAAGTTGTTCTTCTATGGTGTGTTGTCTGCTTTGCCTTTTTTAGCGATGCAAGACAGCAAGGTCGAATGGGAAACGCTAAAACAGCCTGAGGTTTGGGGCAATTTGTTGTATTTGGGCCTGATTTGCTCGATGGCGGCTTACTTCATTTGGGGCATCACGGTTAAGCGCATCGGCGCGGTTCGTGCGAGCAATTATTTCTATTTGAGTCCTATTATCTCGATGATCTCGGCTGCCATCTGGTTTGGAGAGCGCACTAACGCAATTGCCTATGTAGGTTGCGTGCTTATTCTGGCGGGTGTGATCATCGCAGAGAAGTTCAAGCGCACCGATGTGTCTTGAAAACAGGAGCTTATAATTGGCGGCCTTAGCGCTCGTTAAGGAGAAGTGACACGGGTATTCAGCCAGCGCTTTGAAGAAAGGTATAACAAATAAATAACGCCACGGAAACACAGTTCGATAGCCATGGCGAGCCACACGCCATAAAGCCCCATTGTCTTGACCATAATAGCCGACAGGCCTAATCTTACAATCCACATGCTCACCAGGTTGATGCCACAAGGGGCGAGGGTCTTACCCGCACCAACAAACACGCCATAGCTGATAATGGACGCGGCAAATAATGGCTCGGCCCAAGCCTCAATACGCAGGCAGCGGGTACCTAGGTCAACAATCTCAGGTACATGCGTCATGATAGCCATCATCTGAGGAGCGAATACATACATCAGCACCGCCATAACTCCCATAATCGCCATTCCCAACAACACGGCAATCCACGCGAAGCTTCGGGTAAGGCGTTTTCGGCCCGCTCCCAGGCTTTGACCAATGAGCGTTGTGGCGGCATCAGCGATACCATATCCGGGCATATAGCACAGACTCTCGGCTGTGATGCCAAACGAATTGGCGGCTAGGGCTATACTTCCCAGTGGGGCGACAATACCAGTGATGACAATTGAAGCACCGCAGAGCATAGAGTGCTGCAATGCCATGGGTGAGGATATCTTTAGGGATTTCTTGAAGCATAGCCATGTAGGCTTGAAAGAGCCCTTGTCAATTGTGAGGCGCAGCTCGCTAGAACGGAAGATGAGGTAATAGACCATCAGCGACGAAACGACAAGGCCTGCACATGCCGATCCCAAAGCGGCTCCAAGCACGCCAAGTCCTGCTCCAGGCATGTTGATCATGTGCCCCCATATATTTAATGTACGCGCGGGGAAAATCAGGAAGAAATTGAACACGACATCCAGTACACACATGAGCACATTAAGCAGGCTCGGTATACGCATGTTGCCGCTGCACCTCAGCATTGAACTTGCCACAAAATCAATCATCAGCAATGGCACAAAGAGCATGAACGTGCCAAAATAAAGCGTGGCATGGGCACGGATATGGGGCTCAGCGCCCAGCCAGACGGGTAGTGGCTTACTGATGACGACACCCAGTAAAGCAATCAATAGCCCGAACAGAAAGCACACGACAAGGGACTGCCTAACGACTTGACGGGCATCGGCAGCCCGTTTAGCTCCCAACAGGTGCGCTACCTGCACGGCATATCCGGCAACAAAAGAAGTCGATATTCCCTCAAACAACCAGAAAGTGGTTCCCATTAGACCCACCGAGGCCGAGTCATCAGCTCCCAGCCGCCCCACCATCGCAGCATCGATGAACTGCATGACCATCGCCGAGGCGCTGGCCAGTATCGCAGGCAAACTCAACTGAATAGTGAGCCACATCTGTTGTCTGAATGACAACGGCTTGTGCTCACGGATGAGTTGCAGCAGTTCATTTTTCTCTGATGACTGTGAAGGCATAACTGTGACGATGGGTAGAGCTCGATTATATATTGAGGGCACAAATATAATTCAAAAAAGATGTCCAGCCATGTGGCGGGACATCTTTTTATCAATTGCTGTAATCTAGATTACTTGCGGTGGATGGTCACAGCACGGTCAAGCGATGCGCACTTGGGACCATAGTTGGTCAGCTCGCCGTCATTGATTTGAGTCTCAAGACGATTCTCGGCAACACCCTTGTTAACGAGTTCTTTCTTAACGGTAGCAACACGGCCTTTGCGCAGGCGGGTGTTGATTACGTCGTTACCCGTGTAGTTGTCGGCCCAACCGGTAAGCATGTAATTGCTGTTTTCGTTCTTCATAACCTCGGCAACAGCCTCAACAACATTGCGCTGTACGCCAAGAACCTCGGTGCGGTTGATGGGGAAGTAAACGGTTGCGAGAGGAGCATTCTTAGCGGGCTCGGGAACAGCGGTCGGCTTCTTCTCGAGGCACTTGCGGAGCTGGCTCTCAACATCAGCAAACTTGCGCTTAAGGTCAGCGAGTTCTTGTGCCATAGCATCACCTTCAGCATCGGTGTATCTCCACTCGGGGCATACAGCGGTAACGGGAGCATTCCACTCGCTCTTACCGATCTTGTAGCTCATACCAATCATCAAGCTGGGATACTCGTTCCAGGTCCTGTAACCCATACCAGCGCCATCGGTGTGCTCCTGCATGAAATCAAATCGAGCGTCAAGCAAGAGGTCAAACTTCTTGGTGATGGCAAATGAGTTCAGCAAACCAGCGTGAACACTGTAGTTACGGCTGTGGTCTGGATCATCGTTGGCACCATATTTCCAGGGGCCGTGTGATACGGGACGTGCTCCATCACGGGCATATACCCAGTTTGCATCCATACCGACGTAGAAGATAGCATTGTAGAAACGATGAGGCTTATAACCTGCCAGCCAGTTTGATACATTAAACAGTACATCGGCAGTTACACCAGCGTCATTGAAATGAGTGGGAGCATATTTTCCATCCTCATACATGCTGGGCCAGTTGCGATAACCAAGGGCTGAATAGTTTCCAGTCCAGGTAGCACCTTTAAGTTGCTCGAAGTCACCACCAAAGCGGATACCAATCAGCGGAGAGAACCATTTACCAAGGTGAAGGTTGACCTTAGCACCGATTCTTTTGCCAAAAGGAGCATGAGCATCATAAGGAGACATGAAAAAGCCCACACCGCCTTCAGCATCGATAAACCAGTTGTCTCTCATCCGGTTAAAAAGGTAGCCCTGAGAAGGATCCTCTACATACACCACTTCTTGTGCACTAGTCATGCTTGGAAATAGACAAGCAATCCAGAGAAGAGATAAAAAAGCAATTTTTTTCATGATGAATTTATTATTTATGTTTTATACGTTTTTTAAAATGACAACGAATTCTCTAATCAATCCGCAAAATTAACATATTTTTTCTATATACCAAGAAATTTTTACTAGAAAAAAGTGCAAAAAACTTTTTTACAGTCTTATTTCAGCATAGATAGAATCTCTTTTGCAATATTCTCGGGCGTAAAACCAAACTTCTCGTCAAGTACCTTATAGGGCGCCGATGCCCCAAAATGGTCTAAACCGAAGATGGTGCCTGTAGGTACAACTCGGCACAAGGTGCTGGGCAGTCCAGAAGTGAGGCCAAAAGTGGGAATACCGTTTGGAATGACTTTGCCGCGATATTCTGCATCCTGATTGAGGAACAAACCGATCGAGGGAACCGAAACCACTTGGGCCTTGATGCCTTGTTCTTTGATGATGTTTGCTGCTGCAACTAGGGTGGCAACCTCCGAGCCATTGCCCACTAGTGTGACATCAGGAGTATCTTGAGCAATTACGATGTATCCACCACGCTCGGCGCCCAATGCGTCGGCATAGCGGTTGCCGCTTGCCGATGGCAGGTCGTCGATGTTTTGGCGTGACAGGATGAGCGCTGTTGGCGTGAGATTGTTCTCCATCGCCATCTTCCAAGCAACCGAGGTCTCGGCAGCATCGGCGGGACGCAGCACGAGCATACTGTTGCGGCCATGATGGTTTTGCAGTTCTTCCATCAGGCGGATTTGTGCTTCCTGTTCTACGGGCTCGTGGGTGGGGCCATCTTCGCCCACTCTGAAGGCGTCATGAGTCCAAATGAACTTCACGGGCAATTCCATCAGGGCTGACAATCGTGCGGCAGGCTTGATATAGTCGCTGAAGACGAAGAACGTGCCACAGGCAGCGATAACACCACCATGCAGGGCGATACCGTTAATAATGGCTGCCATAGCCAGTTCCGAGACGCCAGCATGCAGGAAAGCGCCCTTGAAATCGTGGGTCTTGAATGCACCACGCACCTTGAGGAAGCCGTCAGTCTTGTCACTGTTGGCAAGATCGGCCGACGAGACAATCATGTTCTCGACCTGCTCGGCGAGGGAGGCTAGCACGTTGGCGCTTGCTGCGCGCGTGGCGATGCCCTGTTTATGTGCAATGGCTGCATAGTCCACCTGGGGTGCCTTGCCGTCTATAAAGTTCTGCAAGCGCTGCATAGCCTCGGGGTTCTGCTTTGCCCAAGCATCAATCTCACGTTTGCGCCCTGCAACGATTTCTCGTTGCTCATTGGCACGCTGGGTATAGAGTTCTGCCACTTCGGGGAACACCACCCAGGGATTGTCGGGATTACCGCCCAAGTGCTCGATGGTCTTGCCGTAGTCGGCGCCTGACTTGCTTAGCGGGTTGCCGTGAGTGCTGCATTTGCCCTCAAAGTTCTCACCTTCGGCAGTCACCGCGCCGCGGCCCATGATGGTGTGGCCGATGATGATGGTGGGACGTTCCTTCTCGCCAAGTGCAGTATCCATGGCGTTGGCGATGGCGACAGGATTGGTGCCGTCACACTCGATGACGTTCCAGTTCCATGCACGGTACTTCATCGCTGTGTCCTCGTTGCTCACGGCATCACAGTCGGTCGAGAGCTGAACGGTGTTGCTGTCATAGAACATGATGAGGTTATTAAGTCCCAGATAGCCAGCAATGCGTGCGGCTTCCTGAGATATGCCTTCCTGCACACCGCCGTCGCTGATGAAAGCATAAGTCTTATGGGCAAACACTTCGCTGTAGTGTGTGGCAATGAAACGCTCAGCGATGGCACAACCCACGGCCATCACATGACCTTGACCAAGAGGGCCTGATGTGTTCTCCACGCCGTGCTCAACGTCAAGCTCGGGGTGGCCTGGTGTGATGCTACCCCACGAGCGGAAAGCCTTGATGTCATCGGTCGTGTAGCGGCCTGCAAGATGCAGGACACTATATAGCATGGGCGACATGTGGCCTGGATCCAGGAAGAAGCGGTCACGGGCAAACCACGATGGGTTGTCGGGGTCAGTCACTAAGTATTTTGCGAACAATACATTGACAAAGTCGGCTCCGCCCATGGCTCCGCCAGGGTGTCCCGATTTGGCCTGTTCTACCATCGATGCGGCAAGGATGCGGATGTTGTCTGCCGCGCGTGTCATCAACTTGGAATCTATCATAACTTGAGCGTACTTGGTTTACTATTGTTTACAATCTACAAATATACGGTGTTTTTCCCAACTGGAACGAATAATTAAACGAAAAATTATTAACAAGCAAAATGCGGCAACACTCAATGGCGCTGCCGCATTATTGTTATGAAGTATAATTGAATTATTCGGCTTTCTTACTGGGCTTGCTGCCGATGAGCGCGTAGAACAGGATGTAAGCAGCGCAAGCCACAGGAATCCAGTAACTTGACAGGATGCTTACATTGTCGGCCACAACAGCCTGCAGGGCAACCATAACGGCACAACCGAATACCATGGTCATGAAGATACCACTGGCGGCTGCGGTGAATTTACCAAGACCCTCAACAGCCATATTGAAAATACCACCCCACATTACCGAGGTGCAAAGACCAACAAGTATGAAGGCAAACACGCCTACGGGAACGGGAGTCCACATGATCTTCAGATTACCCCAGTCGATACCGGGAACGTTTACCTTTACGTCGGTGGGTGCAAACATTCCGAACAAGAGTAAAATAATAGCTACTGCAGCAACAACAGTTACCATTGTGCGGCTGCTGACCTTACCACCAATCATACCGCCAATGGTTCGGCCAATGAACATCATCAGCCAGTAAACCGAAGCGATGAGGGCCGCAACACCAGCGGTGACACCGATTTCAGGCGTTTGCAGGTATGAAATCATGTATGTCGGGGTGCCCACCTCAACACTCATATACAAGAAGATAGCCAGTGCGCCAAGGGCAAAGTGACGGAACTTGAGGGCGCCGGGGATGAGGCTCATCTCCATCGGAGCTTGCTCGGGCTCTTCAATCTTGGTGAACAGCAGCACGATGAAGGCTACGATAAAGATGCCCAAAGCAATAAACATGGCCGGAGTGGCATCGGCAATCACGGTGTCCTTGGTGACTTCGCCGATGAGGGCACCCATCAGGATGTAAACAGCTACAGCTGCAGCCGAGTTAAACGCGCCACCTATCTGGATCAACTGGTTACCGGTCTTGCCACCACCTCCCAGCACGTTGAGCAGAGGATTAACCACGGTGTTAAGCATACACATGCACATACCACTAATGAAGGCACCGAGCAGGTAAATCCAGTATGCGCCGCTACCACCGATTTGGCCACTCAGGTACTCGATGACGAGACCGATGATACCAACGATGAGTGCAGCCAGAGCTGTCTTCTTATAACCCATCTTTGTGATAAGCATACCGCTGGGAATACCCATTAGCAGGTAAGCGATAAAGTTGGCATAATTGCCGATTTGTCCTGCAGCCTCCGAGGCGCCGAACTGGTTCTTGACGATGGTTGCCATGGGTGAACACAGGTTGGTCACAAAGGCAATCATTGCGAATAGCGCGATCATCATGATAATCGCTGCCCATTGTTTTGATTTTTGAGCCATTTCTTTCTTTTATTTTTGTGGTTAATAATTGTTTTTCTTTCCAAAAATCCGTCAAAATTACACAAATGCCCAAAAACAAGCAACAAATCGACGAAAAAAACGACAATTTGTTGCTTTGTTGTGGGGTTCTGCTGTGAAAATCAGTACTCTCGGGCGCCGAAAATGGCGGTGCCGATGCGCACGAGAGTCGCGCCATACTTCACGGCAACGGGCCAATCGTCGCTCATGCCCATGCTCAGGTGGTTGAAATGCTCACTCTCGTCAAAGGGTCCGTCTTTCAACATCACGTAGGTGCGACGCACGAGATCAAATTCCCGTGCCACCTGTTCCATGTCATCGGTGAGCGATGCCATAGCCATAACGCCACACACGTTGATGTGTGGATAACAGGTCAATTCACCAGCTTCGCCTGCCTCCATCACCTCATCGACGCTGAATCCGCTTTTGGTTTCCTCCTGAGCCACATGCAGTTGCAACAACACGTCAACAGTGCGGTCGATGCGTGCCGCTTCTTTCTCGATCAGTTTGAGCAGTTCCACGCTATCCACGCTCTGGATGACGCTCACATAGGGCATAATGGCACGCACCTTGTTCTTCTGCAGGTGACCGATGAAGTGCCAGCGGATGTCCTTGGGCAGCTGTGGCGCCTTGGCGATGAGTTCCTGAGCGCGGTTCTCACCGAACAGGCGTTGACCGGCATCATAAGCCTCTTGCAACGCCTCGACAGGGTGAAACTTTGACACGGCAATTAGCTGCACGCCCTCGGGCAGCTGGGCGGTCACTTGTTTCAGGTTTTCTTTGATGCTGGGCATGGCGGTTACTCGTCCTTGTTTTGTGCTTTTTGGCGAGCCTCACGGTCGGCACGCGTTTCACTCAGGTCGGCAGGGAAAACGTCCATGATGGCGGTCTCGGTAATCGAGGCGATTTCAAAGTCGGCCATCGTGTCGTTCATGCCTTCCAAGAAGGTAGCGAGAGCACCCTTGAAATCGCTGGCCTGCACCATCTGGTAGGTTGCAGTGCGTTTCTCAACGGCGGTTTTCTCGTCTATGGTGATGAAGTTGGTTTTCACCTTATACCAGCGATCGCCCGCTTCATTATAGAAAATGTCACTCAAATTGACTCGTTTCACGGCATCGACGGCAAAATCGCCTGAGATGAAAGGTTGCATTTTATCGGTAATGCGAGCCTCGGCCTCGGTAAATGACAAGGCATCTACAAGATAAGGTTCACTAACGGTCTTAGTCATGCCGTTTTCTACCATGCGGTCATACTTGACCTTGCATTCAAACCACTGTGACATATATGTTTAAATTTTTAATTTTAAAGTAATAATTTAAAATTTGTTCATATAAAATGCTCTAACTTTAGAACAACTAATTCTTTAACCTCTAAACATTAACCTCTGAAATTCGATTTGGAAAACCACCAAATCAAATGTCTTACATTAAAGTTCTTCTTGAAATTTGTTCCTCCATAGCTTGGTTGATGAGCTGTTTACGTGCGCTATAATACTCGCGCACGAAACGATTCATCACCACTTCTACGGGTTCTATATCCTGGCCCTTGAGCAGGCTGGCAGCTTGTCCGATTTCCAGCTCACCGTTCTCGACATCGCCTTCAAAGATACCGGTGCGGGTCTTGCCGATGCCAATGATCTCGAGCAATTCTTCTTCGGTTGCTCCACGGTTCTCGGCTTCCAGCACAGCATTTTGGAAATTGTTTTTCACCAGACGGGTGGGTGAGAGTTTCCTGAAATGCAGCATCGTGCTGCCCTCGTCCAGGTTGAGGCACAGGCGCTTGAAATTCTCATGGGCGGAACTTTCTTTAGTTAAAGCAAATAACGTACCCAACTGCACACCGTCAGCACCCATGGCTTCGGCTGCCAGCATGGCGTCGCCGGTAACGATGCCGCCAGCGGCAATCAGGGGTAGTCTGGTGGCACGGCGGACAGCAGGAATCAGGCACATCGTTGTCGTTTCCTCCTTGCCGTTATGTCCTCCGGCCTCAAAGCCCTCGGCCACAACAGCGTCAACACCAGCGGCTTCGCATTTGGCGGCAAATGCTGCCGATGAGACCACATGAGCGACTTTGATGCCGCGTTCATGAAGCCAACTTGTCCATTTCTTGGGACTTCCGGCCGAAGTGAACACGATGGGAACCTTCTGCTCTGCAATGACTTCCATCAGTTCGGCAGCTTGAGGTCGCATGAGCGGCACGTTCACGCCAAAGTTGTAGCCTGTCGCTTCACGGCACTTGACGATGTGTTCCTTCAACACCTCGGGGGTCATTGAGCCAGCACCAATCAGTCCCAAACCGCCAGCATTACTCACGGCAGCAGCGAGTTCCCACCCGCTGCACCACACCATGCCGCCTGAGATCACTGGATAGTCAATTTCAAACAGCTCGGTGATTCGAGATAGCATTGCCATGATGTCTTCCTCTTTCGGTTTTTAGATGATACCAAATGCTACGTCCATCATCTGGGTGAAGTTGTTCTGGCGCTCCTCGGCAGTAGTGACTTCGCCTGTTACCAGCGAGTCGCTGATGGTGCACATGCACAGGGCGCGGGCGCCACTACGTGCGGCGTTCATGTAGAGCGCGGGAGCCTCCATCTCGACGGCGAGCACGCCCATCTTCTGCCATTGGTCAGTGTCAGGGCTGTCATCATAGAACGTGTCTGACGAATAGACGTTACCCACCTTGTAGCGGTAACCTAGTTCTTCGGCTTTCTCGGCCGCTGCGCGCAGCAGATCAAAGTCTGCAATGGGAGCATAGATGCCAGGCAAGTGGAACTGCATGGCATAGGCGCTGTTGGTGCAGGCACCCATGGCCATCACCAGGTCACCGATGTGCAGGTCAGGATGCATCGAGCCTGCTGAGCCCACACGGATGATGGTTTTAACATCATAGAAATTGAACAACTCATAGGAATAAATGCCAATCGATGGAATGCCCATGCCATGGCCCTGGACCGACACGCGCTGGCCCTTATACAGGCCAGTGTAGCCGAGCATGCCACGCACCTGGTTGTAGAGCACGGGGTTTTCCAGATAACGTTCGGCCATCATCTTGGCGCGCAAAGGGTCGCCAGCCATAATCACTGTGGGTGCAATCTCGCCATATTTGGCGCCGATGTGCGGAGTAGGTGTTTTATCTGCCATAATCGTTCTTTTTTATTAATTGTAGTCTTCCCGCAAAGGTAATGAGTTTTTCCCACAATCGGTAATTTCAAACCAATATTTTTCGGTGTAAGTGTCATTTTGGATAAAATATTTACCGTCAACACCGTGGCTCGCGACAAGGTCATAAAAACTTGTGCAAGCCGAAGGCAAACGAGCTCGCTCGATTTGCTGAGGCGCCGCCAAGTTTATCTAAAACAGGCAGTGTTGAAGAAGATGGTGTAATTGGACTAAATAACTAATAGATGCTTTTCGCTGAGTCATTGGATTTTTTCGTCCCAAAATCTTCCCCGTGAGGGATTCTTTCTCCGCTGTCGCTGCGAAAGCGACTTGAAGGTCGATGGCTTGGTGACAGCATCAAGGACGGTCGGGATTCACTTCGTGCATCCTTCTGCGCACCGGCGGGACGCTACAAATTCAATGAACGACACTGAGGTGTCTAATGTTCCATTTCTTTGTACAAGTGCTCTGAGCAAACTCAACTCCCCTCACAAAAAAATGAAACGATTAAGACTTGCATCTTAATCGTTCATTCAACTTGTGCGGAAAGGGAGGGATTAAATACCCTGAAATTGTTCGGTAACGGCTATTGATAATCAGTGAGTTAGCATTTTGAAAAGGTGCTGAGTTAAACTATTATCGTCCGAAAATCTTCCGACGTTAATAATCACTTAACTCCTTGAGGATAAACGTATTTTAACGCTTCATGTAGTCTTTATTTTCTGCATTTCTCAGTTGATTCTATTTGCAAAGGTACTATTTTTAGGTCTGTTTTCAAAATAGTGGCATCCGAATTGCAATTATTACAGAAATATGTTTAACTTTGCACTAATAATTCAAATGAACAAAAGCAATGGCAACCTATACTATCACAGTGAATGAGCGTTCATCATGGGGTAAAGCTCTCATGAACTATCTCAATGCATTAGGAGTGATTGTGCAGCGAGTTCCCTCGAAATCCAAGAGCAGCTATATTCGTTCTCAAGAAGACAAGAAAGCTGGCCGCGTAGAATCTTTTGATTCTTCCGAGGATATGTTTGAATCATTAGGAATCTAGGTATGTATAAGATTCGGATGACCAAGACGTTCCGCAAGGATACGGAACGTTGCCTCAAACGTGGTTACGACATGGAATTGCTCAAAACGGCAATTCGTTTACTTGAAGCTAGTGGCAAACTTCCTGAATCTTATCGTCCCCACAAGTTGTCTGGCAATTATGGCGGGTGTTGGGAATGTCACTTGAAGGCTGATTGGTTGATGATATGGGAGCAGAATGATACAGAATTGACGTTACTTTTCACCGGAACCGGTACTCATTCAGATCTGTTTTAAACTGAATTTCAGAAGAGCCCTTAATCACTGCTGGAACCGCGACTGGTGGCCAAGGGCATCAAATAGTCGCAGGACGAGTACCAGCATCTCATGTTTTTTTTCATAAAAGAAAGTGAGAATAGATGGATTATTATGACAGACAACACAAAACGTTTTCTATATGGCAATAATTGAGCAATGCAATAGATGTGGAAGGGGTTTGGGGAACTGTCCGTTTTATTCTCAAGAGGAGATTGAACCGTGCCAAAATTATCTGAAACCGATTGACAACAGCGGTTTCTTTAGTCATTTCTTTAGTCCAAAGGGACGAATAGGTCGCATTCAATATTTGGTTACGGTGTTAATTGCATGTGCTATCTGGGTCCTTTCCTTTATGATTTGTTCTATGGTTGACTCAGATGCACTGCAAAACCAGGAACGTCTTATATTGTTGTTGACTCTAATCCCATGCGTGATTCTCATTATCCTAGCTGGTATTAAGCGTAGTCATGACTTAGGTGAGGATGGTTGGTACATTTTTAATGCTTTTACCAATTTCAACTTATATTGTAAAGAAGGTGATGAAGGCTTGAATGCCTATGGCTCTGAGCCCCTTGAACCATTTGATGATCAAATAATCTGGCAACAGGGTGTTTGATGATTATAAGTTTTCCCAAAGCTACGTTGTTGATATACCTTCAGTAAAGACCCGCTTTTCATTGTGCTTTGTGGGTTTTCGTCTCAATAACGCTCTGGAAAGGGAGGGATTCTTTCTCCACTGCGCTTCGAAAGCGACCTGAAGGTCGATGGCGAACCCTGTATCTATATCTATGGCATGGTGGAAGAATCAAGGACGGTCGGGATTCACTTCGTGCATCCCTCTGCGCCCCGGCGGGGGCGCTACAAGTTGAATGAACGGCACTGACGTGCCTGTTGTTTCATTTTTTTGTACCAGTGCTTTGAGCAAGCTCAAGCCCTCGCACAAAAAAATGAAACGATTAAGACTTGCATCTTAATCGTTCATTGAATTTCTGCGGAAAGGGAGGGATTCGAACCCACGGTACGCAAAGCGTACAACGGTTTTCGAGACCGCCCCGATCGACCACTCCGGCACCTTTCCAGTCTTGCCCTTGACTATTTCTCAAAAGCGGGTGCAAAGTTAGGGCAAATTTTCCACCCGACAAAATTATTTCACAGATTTTTCAACCCCTCAATCGTTTGAAGGGGGTCCTCGGCGCCAAAGACGTAACTGCCGGCAACGAGAATATCGGCTCCGGCCTCAGCCAGTTGCGCTCCAGTAACATCGTTCACGCCGCCGTCAATCTCTATTTCGGCATTGGAACCCGAGAGCATGATGAGCTGACGCAATTCCCGCACCTTGTTCAGGGTCTGGACGATGAACTTCTGGCCGCCAAAACCAGGGTTGACCGACATCAACAGCACGAGGTCCAAGTCACAGATGATGTCTTTCAGCATCGCCACGGGGGTCGCGGGATTGAGCGACACGCCTGCCAGCATGCCAGCGTCATGGATTTGCTGTACCACGCGGTTGAGGTGGATGCACGCCTCCTGGTGCACGGTCATGATGCGCGCACCGCAGTCCCTTACCTCGGGGATGAATTTCTGGGGTTCGACAATCATCAGATGGACATCGAGCGGCTTTTGGCACAGGCGCTGCACATGCTTGATGACTGGGAACCCGAAGGAGATATTGGGCACAAACACGCCATCCATCACGTCGAGGTGGAGAAGGTCGGCGCTGCTGCGATTGATCATGTCGATGTCCTTGGCCAGGTTGCCAAAGTCGGCTGATAGGAGTGAGGGAGATACTTTCATAACGTTATTTGTTATCGTTTTTAGGTTCTTGAGAGATGGTAGCTGGCTTTTTCTTAATGGCCTGATAGGCAAGGAATAGCACAATGAAGATGGCCAGCGCATAACCCGCCCACGACAAGTAGCGGTTGTAGTGCTCGAGCTGCTCGAGCAGTTCCTGCTCGGGGAAGTGCAGGCTCAGCCAGTAGCCTAGGCCAGCAAGCACAGCGTTCCAGATACCTGCACCTAGTGTGGTGAACAGCGCGAAAGTGCCGAAGTTCATGCGCGATAGACCAGCCGGAATGGAAATGAGCTGGCGGATGGCGGGAATCAGACGGCCCAGGAATGTTGAGATGGCGCCATGACGGTCAAAGTAAACCTCGGCTTTCTGTACCTTCTCAGCATCAATCAGGCACATGTGGCCGATGCGACTGTTGGCGAACGCATACACCACCGGACGCCCGATGAGCAGAGACAGCACATAATTGATGATTGCCCCGATGAGCGCGCCCAACGTGGCAACAACCACAATCATGATGATGTTCATGTCGCCGTTGCGCGCGGCGAAATAGGCTGCCGGTGGAATGACCACCTCGCTGGGGAAGGGGATAAACGAACTCTCGATGGCCATCAGCAGCAGGATGGTGCCATAGGTCAAGTGCTCCTTGTACCAATTGTAAATGGTGACAATGTCGTGAGGCATATATAGGACAACTGCCACAGCGGCTGCCGCCAGTACCACGAGGATTATCACCAGTTGTAAAGTATCTTTCTTCATAATTCGCTGACAAAGGTAATGAAAAAACTGGTTAATCAGAATCTTTTCACTCCCACTTTTTAGTTGGGTGTCGATGGAGTGTTATTATTATAATGTTAAGTATAAGGTTATCGCATATCTAAAGACAGTTCAATACAAATTTAATTAGTATAATAGTATATAGGTAATTAAGATGTAAAAATTAAAGTAAAAATCAAAGAAAATAGCATCATTTTGAAGCAATTTTGTGAAATGGAGACAGACTACCTTCTAAGAATTCAAAGATAAAACGGAATGCTGAAAATTTAATTGAATACAAATCAATAATTTTTGATATATGATTTAAATTAATTCTTTAATTCATATCGTTATGGCGTTTTCTGGGATTCAGTAGCAAATTAACGAGCATGATGATCAATGGTGAGGCTGATGCTAGGAGTAGGGCAGAAAGGGCTGCTACTTGGCTGGCTTCGTCCATGATGAAGTGGTTGCAAATATAGCTAATTAACCCAATGAGCAGTAAAGAGATAATTACAGTTGTAATATATAATCGCATACCTCGTTTTTCTAATTTGTCCTGCTTGCCTATTTTGCTGAATGCCAATACGATGGCTTGGGCTAATATGACAGCAGCAAGTACCATCATCACCATCCATGACATGCGTGCCATAGTAGTGCAAGCTCCAATGAGCACGGCAAAAACCAAAAGGCGTTTCATTGACGAGAATTCGCCACTCTCAATGAGTTGATTATAGTAACGGGATGTATTATAATCGCTCAGCCTCAACATCTTAATGTCAAGGAATAACAACACGCACAGGTCGAGCACAGCGGCCACCACCATAACGATATTTGCAATAATTGTCATCATTTGGAATGGATTTTTTATCTGTTTGCAAAGTTAGTAATAATCTTTAGACTTGAAGTGGTGGACTCCTATTAAAAGCAAATTAAGCGCCTTACAATCCACTATGGTAAACTATGTTGAACTGGATATCGTATTAGTCTATAAAGAAGTGATTTTCATTGACTTTTTGTTTTGCCGATGTGATAATTCGGTTTTTTTAATGTACTTTTGCATGAAAATTGATTATTAACTGATTACATCATTATTATGAAGAGATTGTATCTATTGTCTGCTTGCATGTTGGTCATTTGTGTGGCTGTGAATTCGGCCCCTAAATATGTTGGTGGCGATATCTCATTATTGACGAAATATGAGGAGCATGGTGCCATATACTATAATGAGAATGGCACGAGAATAACAAATATGCTTGGCTATCTCAAGGATAATGGCCTTAACGCCATGCGAGTACGCCTGTTTGTTGATCCGTCGAAGGCTGATGCCGAGGATCAGGGCGAAGGCGTGTGCCAGGATCTGCCATTTGTGATGGCGTTGGGGCAGCGCATTAAGGCTGAAGGCTTTAACTTGTTGCTCGACATCCACTATAGTGACACTTGGACTGACCCCGGTCAGCATTCCACTCCCTCGTCATGGACGGTGACCAGCGCGTTGGCCGACAGCGTATATGACTACACCAAACGGGTGCTCTATGCTATGATCGCTGCTGGTGCAAGGCCTGATTTCATCCAGGTGGGCAACGAGGTGACCTATGGCATGTTGTGGCCCACCGGTCATTGCTATCCCAGTGGAGGCAACTATGGCTTAGGCACTTTCGCCACGTTTGCCAACTACCTCATGCGGGGTATCCAGGCATGCCGTGAGGTGTGCCCTAACGCTAAGATTGTTGTTCACACCGAGATGGGCCGCGTTTCAAATGTCACGTCATTCTATGCGACACTTAACAGCTACACTACTGACTATGACATTATTGGCTTGAGTTACTACCCTTATTGGCACGGCGATTTGACCGTCCTTAACAATCTGCTCACGACGCTCGAGTCAACCTATCCAACTAAAAAGATCCAAATCGTGGAGACGGGTTATCCTCATGCCTACTATCCCACTGGTGCATCCTATGATCTCCAATCAATATGGCCAGCCACCGAGGCAGGCCAAAAGGCGTTCTCCGAGCAACTGGTGGCTACCTTGAATGCTCACAGCAATGTGAACGGCTTGTACTGGTGGTTCCCCGAGGCCAACGAGTATGGCATTAATTACACTAACTGTGTGACTACCAGCTGGTACAATTGCGGCTGGTGGGATAATGCCAATGGTCAGGTGATGGATGCATTGTTCGTTATGCCCGACTTCTTGGATGGTAGTGGCCCAGAAGAGCCGACCGACAGTGCTAATTTTTACATTGTTGGTGGTGAGGGCGACTGGAGTTTGACCGAGCCCTTGGGCAAGATGACCAACTTGGGTAATGGCGTCTATGTGGACACGCTGACCATTAGCGCACCTATTTATTTCGTGTTTGCTGACGGTGGGCCTGATGAGTGGAACGATGACTGGACCACCTTCAACAGCTCTTACCGTTATGGACCCGCTTCGACCTTTACCGTCAACACGGGCTCGCAATATACCACTGCCAAGTGTGACAACAATGCGTCGTACTATTTCGCCGGTGACGGCAGCGACTACCTGTTCACATTTGATGCTGAAAATCTCACTTTCTCTATCGAGGTTATTGAGCTACAACCGCTGGTGAACCAGGGCGACGTGAACAACGACGGCCAAGTGACAATTAGTGATGTCACCGTGCTCATCGACTACTTGCTAGGTGATGTGTCAAGTTCTTTCAGCTTCGTGAATGCTGATATGAATCATGACAATAGCATCTCCATTGGAGACGTGACGGCTCTCATAGATATGCTATTAAACCAATGATTCTTATAATATTGTAGACCTATTTTAGAGCTAAGTTCATAGAATTAATGGATTTGGTACTACTATTCTATAATATTTGCTTACCTTTGCAGCTTAAAAAATTAAAAAACTCTCATGAATAGGTTTTATGCTATCTTATTGGTGACAATACTGGGGGCATTAGCTTGCGGTTTTGCTCATTCATTTGTGGATTATTCTGGAACGGTTCAGCAATTCAATCTTGAGCAGTCAACCATGCATCGTCTATCAATTGCTGGCCTGTCTGACTATACTCAGGTGTTTGCCTCTCCTCGTTTTGTAAATGGCGTCGAGATGATAGATGCCTTTATTGAGATTGACAATAAAGGCGTTATTGAAGACTTGAAAAGTCTTGGCGTAATCATCAATTGTGAATTTGATGGTTTTGTGACCGCTCAAATTCCAGTCAATTTGTTAGAAAAGGTGTCATCTATGACAGGAGTCAGCAACGTCGAGATCAGCAAACTTATGGAGTTCTGTACCGACCAGACACTGAGTGTCACTCATGCCGACCAGGTCATCAATGGCTTGAGCAATGGATTACTTCAAGACTACGATGGTACCGGAGTGATCGTGGGAATCATTGACTCGGGATTTGATTATCAACATTACGCTTTCCGTAATTCAGAAGATGGCGTCAGCAGCCGCATTTCCAGGGTATATGATACCGAGAACGCTACAGGTCATCCAGTTTATGTTGGAACATCGCAGTTGCCTGGTTCGGTGTTTATGGACCAACAGATTGACACATTGACGACTGATTCTGAAGGCACTCACGGAACTCACACCGCTAGCATTGCTGCCGGTACTCACTATATGGGTTATGGTGGTATGGCACCAGGTGCTGAGATTGTATTGTGTGCTTCCCGTAGTGTGAATACGGGCATTAGTCAATCAGATGTTGCTAACTGCATGAAATACATCTTTGCCTATGCTGATAGTGTGGGTAAACCTTGTGTGATCAGTTTGAGTGTAAGCCTCTATAATGGTCCTCATGATGGGTTGGATTTTCTCACTAGGTCTGTTGCCCAAACTGTGGGACCAGGTCGTGTTTTCGTCATTGCCGCCGGCAACCATGCAGGAGATTATTATGGTAATTCCAGATATGCATGCGGTCCTAGTACAGTAGATAATGCTCTGAATCTTCAGTTGCGCGATTGCCGTATTGAGGTTGATGATGAAGATGTGTACTATCATAATGCTTACACTTCTTCTTTGTGGACTGAGTCATGGTCACGCAAAACTGGGGTTGTCCCTGTAGCCCAATTCCATATCCTGGATAAGTTGACTAGGCAGATTGTATGGAAATCCCCTTTAATAGGTAATGGTTCTAAAACCATTTATACCAATGAGTTCAGTGATTATTTTAAGCCGCGCTTAGGGGTAGATAGTGTTGGCTACATGCAATACACTGTGGTCTATAATAATGCATCTCGCCGATATGCTGCAAGATGCGGACTTTATAATTTGAGTTCAAAACATTTCATTGCCATGGAGAATGGACATTATGATGGTCGCTATCAAATAGGTGTGTCGATCTATCCCCCGAAGAAGTCCAATCCGAACAGTTCCCACGACAGCATCTATGTTGACTCATGGATAAACACAAATGGCGCATCGTACTATGGCCTAGACGAGAATCCTGTTTATGTGGAAACTGAATTGCCAGGTGAGGACACAACGTCTTTGCTGATGGTTGATAACTTCTATGCTATACCAAGTGACAAATGCACCATCAATTCAATAGCGGTAGGCGATTCCATCATATCGGTAGGATCATTTGCTGCCCACAATAGTTACTATTCACTGAATAACGATACTGTGGTGCTGGATGATAAAGTGACTATTGGAGATATTTATAACACTTCGAGCTATCAGGAAGATGGCTATGGTCCTGTAGGCACTGCTTTACCCACTGTTTGCGCTCCTGGTGTCTATGTTGTTGCTGCTGGTAGCCATTATTCCTATTTCAACTCCACATCGGCAATACATAATCCAACCCTGGTAATGACAGGGCCTGATGAATGTTTATGGGGGGCCATGACGGGAACATCTATGGCTTCTCCTACAGTAGCTGGTATCATCGCACAATGGTTGCAGATTAACCCGAACCTGTCACCTGGAGACATTAAAGCGATTATCGCCGCTACCGCTATCAAGGATAACTTTACTGTTTCACCTCATTTTGGTCCCAATGGTAAAATTGACGCCTTGGCTGGTGCGAGATATCTGCTTGGCATCAGCGATGAGCATCTTACTGGAGACGTCAACAACGACGACGAGGTCACCATCAAGGATGTGACAGCCCTGATTGATTACTTGTTGACCCAGGATTTGTCTGGTTTGAATGAGATGTACCTCGATGTCAATCAGGATGGGTTAGTATCCATCAAGGATGTTACTGTTCTCATTGATATGCTGTTAAGTAATGATAATTAATAATTGATAATTAAAAGATTAACGATTTATTTTATATAAAAATGAATGGGTTGAAGATGAAATCAGTTTATGTGATTTTATTGTTGTTGTTGTCGGTTGTCACTGCAAATGCTCAGAATTTATTACCTGCATCGGTTCAAGAGTTTTTGGCTGAATACGAGTATGTCAAGACGTTGAAACCTCAATCAAGGGGACATGTGCAATTTGAGTCTAGATTTGTGTCTCCCAAAATGATTGATGGTCAGGAAATGGTTGATGCTTTTATTGCAATCACCGACGAAGGTGTCATACCCGTGTTGCAAAGTGCTGGTGTGATTGTGAACTGTCTGTTTGACGGCTTTATTACTGCTCAGATTCCCGTGAAGAGTTTAGCCTCGATTTCACGATTGCAAGGAGTGACCGATGTTGAGATCAGTAAAAAGGTAGAGTTGTGTACTGACAGCACGATGAGTGTTACTCACACCAATCAGGTCTTGAACGGTGAGATGTTTGATTTACCCACTTCTTATGATGGATCGGGTGTGATTGTCGGCATTATTGATTCGGGGTTTGATTTTCAACACCGCGCCTTCAGGAAAAGCGACGATCCGACCAAAACACGTATTGTCAGGGTTTATAACACAGCTGACAAGACAGGGCATCCTGCCATGTACAATGGGGCGGTTAAGTTGCCTGGTTCGGTATTCATGAATGATGAGATTTATTCTTTGGTCATGGATAACACGGGTACCCACGGAACTCACACGACAAGCATCGCGGCAGGAACTCATGTGAATGGTTATGGTGGCATGGCTCCTGGGGCCGATATTGTCATTTGTGCCTCTGGTGATTTGAATGCCAATATGGCTCAAGTGGAGATTGCTAACTGTGTTCGATATATTGATGCTTACGCCGATAGCGTTGGTAAGCCCTGTGTTATTAGCTTGAGCATCAGTATGCCTGATGGCCAACATGATGGCAAGGATTATCTTTCTAAAGCCATCACACAGATTGTGGGACCCGGCCGAATATTCGTGATTGCTGCGGGAAACAATGCAGGCAAATCCTTGTATGCTCATAAATTGGCTTCCCTCACCAATCCGATGAATCTGCTATTGTTGTCCTATACTTCTGCAAATGCCGACTCTACATATTACCACCAAGGTCACGTTTCCGAAGTATGGATGCGAACTCAACGGTCAAACCTGTACTATAGGTTCCATGTGTTGGACAAGAATACCAATAGAATCGTATGGGTATCGGAACAGTATTCTGCATCTCAGACTGTTAACGTTGGTGATTTGGGTGGTTACTTTGAATGTGATTCTTCTGTATCGAGTACTGGATATGTTAGAGCCACGCTCAAGACATCCAGTGATGGCAGTAAATATGGTCTAAATCTGGTGGTTACCAATGTAAGGTGTAAATCCTATGAAATAGTAAACGGTGTCAAGAAGAGCAATTACGCTTTAGGTGTGTCTGTCTATCCCCGCAAAACCACATCTTCTGAGATTGATGTATGGGCTACTTCTAAAACGACTAGGTTTGGTACACTCAGGACTCCTGTGACCACGTTTGACGGACAGGTTGTGCCTCGTTTCTATACTGGGTCCAGTGATTCCTGTTCAATCAATACTTTTGCCGTGGCCGATTCAATAATTTCGGCTGGAGCGTTCATTGCGCGCAACAGTTATTTCTCCTATATCAGGAATTCCATTATTGTTGACAATACCCTCACTATTGGCAATCATTATGCTTCATCGAGTTATCAGGCTCCGGGTTGTGGCCCAACTGGCTTGGCTTTGCCTACCATTTGCGCTCCTGGTGTGAATGTTGTGGCTGCAGCAAGCCGATACTCTTATTTAGCTAACCATGTCAATACCGTTATGAAGACCGACGATGGCTGTGTTTGGGGCGTTATGACCGGCACATCGATGGCCTCGCCCACGGTAGCTGGCATTATCGCATTGTGGTTGCAAGCCAATCCCAGTCTGTCTATTGCCGAGGTAAAAGACATCATTGCCCAAACAGCTATTAAGGATAACTTCACTACGGGCCCCAATGGAGCTCACTTTGGCGCCAATGGTAAGATAGATGCTTATGCCGGTATGCAACTCGTTTTGGAGCATCTCCATCATTATGAACTTGGTGATGTCAATGGTGATGGATTCGTGAACATTATGGACTTGACACGCCTGATTGATTATTTGCTTGATGACGGTAATGTTGAGATTGTGGAAGAGGCATCTGATTTTGATGGCAATGGAGAGATTACTATAATGGACGTGACGCGTTTTGTCGATATGCTGTTAAGTGTGTAATCCCTTAAGGGTGTCTATAACAAGTGCGCAGGTTGACATACATCAGCCTGCGCACTTATTTTTATGCGGGTCGTGTTATTTCGTCACGTCGATAAGGCCATGACCGGTCATTTCTTTGGGCTGAGGCAGATCCATGATTTGCAGGATGGTGGGAGCCACGTCAGCCAGTCGTCCGGTATTGATAATCAACTCGGGATTCTCGGTCACATAGATGATGGGCACGGGGTTGAGCGAATGGGCAGTGTTGGGCGTGCCGTCGGTATTGATGGCATGGTCAGCATTGCCGTGGTCAGCGATGATGATGACCTCATAACCCGTGGCGCGAGCGGCTTCGACGGTATCGTGCACACAGCGGTCAACGGCCTTCACGGCTTGGGTGATGGCATCATACACGCCGGTGTGACCCACCATGTCGCCGTTAGCGTAGTTCACCACGATGAAGTCGTACTTGTCCTCGCGGATGGCGGCAACAAGCTTGTCGCGCACCTCATAAGCGCTCATCTCGGGCTTCAGGTCATAGGTGGCCACGTCGGGCGAGGGAACCAGGATGCGGTCTTCGTTGGCAAAGGGCTGCTCGCGACCGCCGCTGAAGAAGAATGTCACATGGGCATACTTCTCGGTCTCGGCGATGTGTAGCTGGCGCTTGCCCTGGCTTGACAGGTACTCTGACAGTGTGTTATCAACGTTCTCCTTCGGGAACAGGATGTGCATGCCCTTGAAGGTGGGATCATAGGGGGTCATGCAGTAGTACTGCAGATCCTTGACAATGGTCATGGCGTCGTCGGGCTTGTCCTCTTGGGTGAGCGCGATGGTCAACTGTTTGGCGCGGTCGTTGCGGAAGTTGAAGAAGATCACTACATCGCCCTCTTGGATGCGGCCGTCGACTGTCGTGTTGACGATAGGCTTGATGAACTCGTCGGTCACACCCTCGTCATAGGACTCCTGAATGGCTTTGACCATATCGTCGCTTTGCTTGCCTTGGGCGGCGGTGAGCATGTCGTATGCCACCTTGATGCGATCCCAGTTGTTGTTACGGTCCATGGCATAATAGCGGCCGATGACGGTAGCCACTGTGCCGGCACTCTGCTTGCAGTGCTCAACCACCTGGTTGACAAAGCCCTTGCCACTCTCGGGGTCGGTGTCACGACCGTCCATGAAGCAATGGATATACACTTTCTCCAACCCATACTCCTTGGCGATGTCACACAGGGCCATCAGGTGACCCAGTGAGCTGTGTACGCCTCCAGCGCTTGTCAGTCCCATGATGTGCAGGGCTTTGCCGTGCTCCTTGGCGTAAGAGTAGGCGCTCACGATCTCAGGATTCTTCAGTATAGAGCCGTCCTCGATGCTGCGGTTGATCTTCACCAGGTCCTGATAGACCACGCGACCGCCGCCGATGTTCAGGTGGCCCACCTCGCTGTTGCCCATCTGCCCGTCAGGCAGACCTACGTCCTCGCCACAGGCTTTGAGCGTGCTGTGGGGATAGGCGGCCCTGAGGAAGTCGAGATATGGAGTCGGTGTACTGTAAATCGCGTTGCTGTGGCCGTTGGGTCCTTCGCCCCAGCCATCAAGGATCATCAATAAAGCTTTCTTACCCATAATAGAAATATTACCTTAAAATATTATTTACCTGTTTAATAGAACTGCAAAGATAATGCTTTTTTAAAGAATACTACGGATTATTCTGATTTTTCTGAGGTCACCTGCACGAGCTTTTAAAAACAACTGGGACAACGATGAACAACAATTTATGTGGGCTGACGCATACTAATAACCGTGCTTCGCACGGGAAATTAAAAGAAAATTAATTTTAAAATTATAATTTGTTTTAATTTCCCGAAACTTGGCGGCACCTCAGCCATTGAAGAATACTTCATGGCCTTCGGTTTGCACAAGTTTTACCGCCCTCGGGCGGGAAAACAATGTTCACGTGAAATGGACCGTTAATTCATGAACATTCATGGTAATTACATGTGAAAAAAGATTGCTCGCTGAGCAAGCAGTTTTAAGGTTAGAGTTTAAAGGTTAATATGGCGTCCGCGCTCCCGATGATAGGAATGCGGACGCCAAACTGTTCACTGTTAACTGTTAACTCTTAACTGTCAATAGTCTCCGTTCAGGAGGTTGTCGATGAGGGAGGTGACGTTGCCGATGTCGAGGCGGCCGTTGATGTTCAGGTCGGCTGACTCAAAATAGAATGAATCGAGTTCGTGGCCCAGCAGCACGTCGATCAGGGCGGTCACGTCGGTGATGTTCATCACGCCGTCGCCATTCACGTCGCCTTGGCCGGCACTGCCCCAGCCGTCGATGTTGGCGAACTTGTACCAGTAGTCGGTGGCGCTGTAGGTCGCCTCAGAGTTGCGCGGCACGAGCAGCGTCGCGCGGTTATAGGCCGCTGTCGAGAAGCAGTCAGTACTTGCCATCACGGGCGGCACCGTGCCGAGGCATTTAACGGTCTCCAGCGCGTTGCAGTAGTTAAACGCCTTGGCGCCGATGGTCTTCACACCGCTGCCGATGGTCACGCTCTTCAGCCCCGTGCAACCCTGGAACGCCTGCTCGCCGATGGCTTCCACCGAATTGGGAATGGTAATGCTCGTCAGCTCAAAACAGCCGTCAAAGGCATTGTCCTCAATCCCCGTGACAGCATAAGAATAATCCTCGTATATTATAGAATCGGGAATTATCACATCACCAGTATAATAGGCTTCAATCTCCTCATTGGCTATGACTGAAACCTCATTCACATCTGTTACTCGATAATAAATACCATCGACTATAAATGTATTACCAGGAAGAACAGAGCCAATTCCGACAATATTAGTAAAGTCTTTCCAATAATCAGCCGTTTTATATGCATTCAATGCTTCTTTAGGGACAAATAATGTTGCACCATAGCATTCAATGAATGTACCAAAATCTATTTTTGGTGGTGTAAAAGCCAAACTATAGATTTCAGTTAGAGCGCAGTACATAAATGTCCAGCTGCCAATGGAAGTGACAGAGTTGCCAATTGTGATGCTGGTCAAGCCGCTGCAATAACAGAACGTACCGCCGCCAATGGAAATGACGGAATTAGGGATGTTTATACTAGTCAGGCCAATGCAGCCATAGAACGCATTGTCGCCAATGGAAATGACGGAATTGGGAATATCGATGTTAGTCAGTTCAGTTCTGCCCCAAAACGCACTACCAGCTATACCGCGAGTACCGTCTCTTATGATAATGCTCATTTCATTTGGCATAATACCCTTGTAATTGTATGCCACAAGACCGGCATAAACCATACCATCGGGTTGGTTTTCATACCATGCCGTACCATAGAAAGAACTTTGACCAATGTTAGTGACGGAGTTGGGGATGATGATGCTAGTCAAGCTGGTGCAACCAAAGAACGCAACGTCGCCGATGGAAGTTACGGAGTTGGGGATGGTGATGCTGGTCAGGCCGATACAGTTATAGAACGCACCTTGGCCAATAGTAATAACGGAGTTGGGAATGACAGTGTTTTGGCAACCCCCAATGAGCGTGTTGCTAGCAGTTTCAATAATCGCGTTGCAGTTGTTGCGGGAATCATATTTTGAATTACCGCTTGCAACTGTGATGCTAGTCAGGCAGCTGCAGCCTGAGAACGCCTCTACACCGATGTGAGTTACGGAATTAGGTATGTCTATACTAGTCAGGCCAATGCAACCATAGAACGCATTGTTGCCGATAGCAGCGACAGAGTTGGGGATGATGATACTGGTCAGACCAATGCAACCTTGGAACGCATAGTCGCCAATGGAGGTGACAGAGTATGTCGTGCCGTTGTAGGTGACGGTTGCGGGGATGGATACGTCGCCAGTGTATTCTTCATACTGATAGCCATATGATCCTAAATAAGTGACGGTGGCTTCGTTGCCGTTGATGTTATAGTAGATGCCGTCGACCTCGAAGTCGTGAGCGAGGGCGGTGGCGGGCAGCAGGATCGCCAACAGGAGCAGGGAGAGTTGAAATAGATGTTTCATAGTCGTATCGATTGATTGGTTATTCTCAGTGGTTAAGTTAGTTGCAAAGGTAACGCTTTTTTATTAAACTACAAATTACGCGAATTAAACTAATTGGGCTGCCGCACCGCTTTAAAAAACTACGGATTATTCTGATTTTTCTGAGGTCAACTGCACGTGCTTTTAAAAACAACTGGGACAACAATGAACAACAATTTATTTGGTCTGACGCATACTAATAACCGTGCTTCGCACGGGAAATTGAAAGAAAATTAATTTTAAAATTTTAATTTGTTTTAATTTCCCGCCCGATAGGGCGGCTAAAATAATGTTCACATGAATGGGTCATTAATTCATGGAAAATTCATGGTAATTAATGTGGAATTGTTGGGTGGAAAGAATAAGCCCTGCGCTTGACAGTGCAAACTCAGGGCTTTGTCTTATATTTTCGAGAGGCGGTTATGCCTCGGCGATGAGTTCGATCTCTACGAGGGCGCCCTTGGGCAGGTCCTTAACGGCGAAGGCGCAGCGGGCGGGGTAGGGTGCGGTGAAGAACTCGGCATAGACCTCGTTCATGGGACCGAAGTTGGCGATTTCGCTCAGGAACACGGTAGTCTTAACGACGTTGCACAAGTCGAGACCCTCGCTCTGGAGGATGGCGCGGGCGTTGAGCAGGCTCTGATTGGTCTGTTCCTTGATGCCTCCCTCGGGGAAGGCACCGGTGGCGGGATCGATGGGCAGCTGGCCCGAGACGAAAACGAGGTTGCCGGTGCGGATGGCCTGGCTGTAAGGTCCAATGGCAGCAGGTGCCTTATCGGTGTTTAATGCTTTCATTTTCTGTAGTTTTTAGAAATAAGTCGGTTAATGAGATGATTAGTTAGATTATACTCAAAATTTCAAGTCCCGGGGTCACACCCCAGGACTTGAAAGGAAATTTACTTCTTGATGCCCATTTTCTTGGCAATCTTGGCGGGAATTGCATCCTTGTGAACGAGGATGTTCAACGTCTTGGCACGGAAGAAGGCCTCACTGCAATAGAAGTAGCCTTCATAGAGCTGGTTGGTGTCCCAGCTGTTCTGTACCTTGAAGTACTTGTTACCCTCCTGGTCAACGGCCTTGCCCATGATAACCATGCCGTGGTCATCGGTGGTCTCCTTGTTGTCAAACATCTCCTGACGCTCTTCAGGGGTTACCCACTGCTCCTTAACCGGGCCCTTGATGTCCCAGAGCTCGGCCTCACGGTCCTTATCGCTGAGCTGAGCCCAACGAGCCATGTCGGTGCCGGCTGCATCGGGCACGTCCTTCTTCACGGGAAGGATGGCATAACCATTGCGCCACTTGAAGCCTTTCTCGCTGACGTCGGCACCCCAAGCGATGCTGTAGCCGTTGTCAATAGCATAGTTGGCAATCTCCAGCAGCTCGTCGATGGGCACGTTCTGATAGCTGGACCACAACCAGTTGTCAGCCACCTCAAGGATGAAGGGCTGATAGTAGGGGTGATGGGTGAACGAAGCGATGGGCACATAGTCGTCCATGTTCAGGCCGAGGCTAGCAGCCCAAGTCTGCGGGGTGTAGGTCTTGCCCTCATAGACGAAGGTCTCGGGCATCTTGCCCATGTAGCTGTCCAGGATAGCCTGCAAACCATCTTTCCATGCGGGAGTGAGTTTGCGTCGCATGTTCTTGTTGATGGTGCCAACGTAGCCACTCAGCAACGAGGTGAGCTCACTGGTGTCAAACTTCTTGTCTTCATAGGTCATGCCAGTGTAAACCTCGTTGGGCACCATACCGTAGTTGCGCCAAACGTAGGGAACGTCCTCGGCAGCGCCACCCTCGGCAAAGTTGATCTGGCCATCCATACGGATGTACTTGATGGCCTTGTCATAGTAGCAGTGGTTTACCACAAAACCCTCGCTGAGGTGAACTTCCTTGCCCGTGCGGCGCAGGATCTCGTTCTCAAAGAAGGAGTTGGTGGAGTAGCACCAGCACGTACCGGACTTGTTTTGGTCCTTAACAGAGGTGTGACGGATCTCCTTGGTGTCGGTGAACTTGAAACCGGTGCTGTCGGGGATGACAACCTTGTCATCGGCCATCATGTTAAAAGCGATTGCCGAAGCCAATAAAGCAAAAACTAATTTCTTCATAAATACTGATTTTGATTTAAATATAAATGTTTTAGGTTAATGTTCTTAATCTTCAAACATGCAAATTTAGTGGTTTTTTTTGAATTATCCCCATTTGGTCCAATTAATTGTGCCTAAAAAGTAAAAAGAGCCCCGTTTGCGGTCTGCTGAACCGTTCGCGGAGCACCGTTTTTCCAGAATTAGACTGATAAGATTTGATTGATGATGCCGCAAAAGTAAAAAAAAACTAGATACAGATTATGGCATTCCATTAAAAAAAGTTCATTTTTGCCTAAATCCTAGCTCCTGGTCTGGTTTGGCTGGTGATTATGTTACTTGTAGGGCAGCACATTTAAGGTGTAATGGTGTCAATGCTGAACTACCTTACTATTGTTACACACTATTATTGCATCAGTGAGGAGTGTTTTTTCTCACGATTAATTAATGATTGGGAAAATTTAATTAATTTTGCACCTTCATTAATCATTTAATAATTAACAAATTCTACTATGAATAAGTTTTTACATTCAATTGTTTTGTCGCTGATTGCGTTATTGCCCGTGGCAGCGAGTGCTTTTGAACAGCTGGCCGAAGGCGTCTATAGTGACGGCTCAACGCTCTACATTAGTAGTGGTGTGACCTCACTTGGCCCCTTGCAGGTTAACCCAAGCGTGGTTTATTCGTTTGCTGCAGTACCACCAGCATGTGAAGAGACCACGTTCCTGGGATATGCTGCCACCCTGCATATGCCCTCAACATCCTATGGGTCCTATTTCCTTGCTGATTATTGGTGCAACTTTGCCACCATGGAGAATAATGCCGTGGAGCCGACAGGATTGACCTTGAGCGTGAGAGAAACCGAAATGTATGTTGGTGCTGTCATGAATATCAGTGCCACGGTATTACCCGTCAACGCCTCGACCAAGTTGGTGGATTGGTCATCAACCAATCCCGAAGTGGCCACCGTCATTGACGGTAATGTGACGGCTGTTAATGTGGGTGAGTGTGACATTGTGGCAAGTTGCCTTGATAAACAGAGCGTGTGCCATGTTCAAGTGCTTGAGACAACGATACAAATCTCCCTTGACAGGCATGAGGCAAAATTATTGCCAAACCATGCATTGATGCTTATACCCAGTATGACTCCGCTGGCAACCGATCTCAAAGTGACATCTACCAATCCCCAAGTGGCTGCTGCACGCATCATGAACGGCGTTATCCAGGTGGTTGGCTTGACCGAAGGAACAACAATGGTCATTGTTAACTCTGTTGATGAGCAGGCAATTCCCGACTCATGTGAGGTGACTGTATATACCGAGGTTGGTGATGTTAATTGTGACGGCTATGTGACGATTGCTGATGTTTCCAAACTCATCGATTATCTGCTTGTTGGGGAAACCTCACCATTCAGTGAGACAAATGCCGACTGCAACCATGATGAGAGCGTGACCATTAAGGATGCAACAATGTTGATTGATTATCTCTTAGGTGGCGTTGATCTGAACCCGCCCGTGACCGAGACGTTCACTGTAAACGGCGTGTCATTCACGATGGTGGCAGTAGAGGGTGGCTCGTTCATTATGGGTGGCACCTCCGAGCAAGGAGTCGAAGCCATTGACAATGAACTTCCAACCCATCAAGTGTCTCTGTCGAGTTATCGCATTGGTGAGACCGAGGTCACTCAAGAACTGTGGATAGCTGTGATGGGTAATAACCCGAGCAACTTTACAAATGGTGTAAGCCGCCCTGTTGAAAAGGTGTCTTGGAATGATTGCCAGACGTTTATCGCTAAACTGAACGAATTGACAGGTATGACTTTCCGCCTCCCCACTGAAGCAGAATGGGAGTATGCTGCCCGCGGAGGCAATAAGAGTAATGGTTACAAATATGCCGGAAGCGACAATGTCGACGAAGTGGCATGGTACATGAATAACTCTCTCTCAATGACTCAGCCCGTGGCTTCAAAGGCTCCCAATGAGTTGGGTTTGTATGACATGTCAGGCAACGTATGGGAATGGTGTCAAGATTATTTTGGCAGCTATAGCAGTGAGCCACAAAGTAATCCTACAGGCCCTGCAACAGGAACTGTACGCGTATTCCGTGGAGGTTGCTGGACCATCGATTCATGGTATTGCCGCGTCTCTTTCCGACTCAACAATGCGCCGACGCTCAGGTCCAATAATTTGGGATTCCGTCTGGCTCTCTAATCATTTACTGAGTGGGCTATCAACATGGTGAAGACCCACATGGGATTTGTGAGCTAGTCCTATCGCCGCAGGTTAGGCTGGCAACATGGAATAATACCTCCAGTGAACCCAGGGTTGCTATTCTGAGCAACAAAGCCTGGTTTCCTGGAGGTATTCTTATTGGAGTTATATTTCAGCTCCATTCGTTCTGCACTCAACTTGCATTAATGCTGGATAAATTAGGCTGCGTTTCGGCATAAAAAATGAAAATTTTCCATTTTCATTTTGTTCTGCACTCAACTTGCACTAATTTTGTACCTATGATTTATCCCTCTAACTTTGAGACAAAAATCGGTTTTGACGCTGTGCGCCGTGAATTGGAGCGCTATTGCGTCAGCGCGCTTGGTGCCGCCAATGTGCCGCGCTTGCGTTTCTCGACGCGCCGTGACGAGGTGATGCGTTGGCTGGAACAGACCAATGAGTTCCTGTCTATCGTCCAGGCCAAGCGCGAGTTCCCGCTGAGCTATTACTTTGACCTTCGCGTTGTACTCAAGGAGGTGGCTACGCCTGGCACGTTCCTATCGGCCGAGCGGCTGTTTGACTTGCAGCGCCTGTTGGTGACCGTCAGCCAGGTCGTGCGCTTTTTCACGCCTGACGGAGAAAACGGGACACCCTATCCGCGCCTGAGCGAGCTCACCAGTGGCCTACAGGCTTTTCCCGAGTTGAGCAATGCCATCGGTCATGTCCTTGACAAGGCGGGAAACATCAAGGACACGGCCTCGCCCCAGTTGCGTGACCTGCGCGCGTCAATCACCCATGTTACCAGCAGCATCAATGGCACCTTGCGCCGAATTATCGCCAAGGGTAAACAGGACGGCATCCTGGAGGCCGATGTGCAACCGTCGTTGCGCGATGGCAGGCTGGTGGTGCCCGTGAGTGCGATGAACAAGCGCAAACTGCATGGTATCGTGCATGACGAGAGCGCCAGCGGCAAAACAGTGTTTATAGAGCCTGATGCTATCGTCGAGGCCAATAACCGCATCCGCGAGATTGAGGCTGAGATTGCCCGCGAGATTATCCGTATCCTTACCGAAGTTACCGACCAGATTCGCCCGCATCTGGACGAATTGACTGGAGTACTCGAAACGCTGGGACAGTTGGACTTTATCCGTGCTAAGGCCTTGTTTGCCCAGGATGTGGGTGCTCAGATGTGCCACGTCGACCGCAAACCCGTGGTGGAATGGTACACCGCTTTGCATCCCGCGTTGTTGCTGTCATTGCGGGCTCAGGGCAAGGAAGTCGTGCCCCTGAACATCACGCTCAACCGCAAGGACCGTATTTTGGTCATTTCTGGACCTAATGCCGGCGGTAAGTCGGTGTGTCTCAAGACGGTGGGCATTGTGCAATATATGATGCAATGCGGCTTGTTGCCCACGCTGCGTGACAATTCCCACATGGGTATCTTTAGAGATATCTTTATCGACATCGGTGACCAGCAGAGCATCGAGAACGACTTGAGTACCTATAGCAGCCACCTGCAGAACATGAAACTGTTCTTGTCGAAGGGTGGCAATGAAACGCTTATCCTTATCGATGAGATGGGAAGCGGTACCGAACCCCATATAGGTGGAGCCATCGCACAATCCATTCTAGAGCAGTTAAATGAGCATCAAGTGATGGGCGTGGTGACAACCCACTACCAGAATCTTAAGCAGTTTGCCGAGGACACCGATGGCGTGGTTAACGGAGCCATGCTCTATGACCGCCAGCACATGCAGCCGCTGTTCCAGTTGTCGGTGGGCTACCCGGGCAGTTCATTTGCCATTGAGATCGCACGCAAAACGGGACTTCCCCGTGAGGTTATCGACAAGGCCAGCGAGATTGTGGGTAGCGATTACATTAATATGGACAAGTATCTGCTTGACATCGTGCGGGACCGTCGCTATTGGGAGAACAAGCGCCAGGACGTTCGTGCCAAGGAGAAACGCCTCGACCAGCTGATTGCTGACTATGATGAACGCCTTGAAGGCATCCGCGCCGAGCATCGCCAAATCATTCATGACGCCCGCAACGAGGCCGAGGAAATCCTGCGCACCAGCAATGCCCAAATCGAGCGTACCATCAAGGAGATACGAGCCCAGCAGGCCGAGAAAGAACGCACTAAGGAACTGCGTCGCCAGTTGGACGAGTTCAAAAAACGCCTGGCTGCCGAGGAACCCGAAGCCCCTGAACGTCTTAAGGAACTCACTCCCAAGGACAAGCCTCGTCGCAAACAGGCTAAGAAAGCCGCGAAACCTGTCTCCCCTAAAGAGCGGCCGCTACAAGCGGGTGACAATGTGGTCATCAAGGGCACTAACACTGTGGGCTCGCTCATCAGCATTGACGAGAAATATGCGCTGGTGGCTTTTGGCAACATCAAGACACGCATCGAGGCCAATCAGGTGGAACGCACTATGCGCAAGGAGAAGACACCAAAGGCCGAGTCACTGGGCCGAAGCACAACCGACGAAATCCGTACTCGTCAGCTCAACTTCAAGCCTGATATCGACGTGCGCGGCATGAGGGCCGATGAAGCCTTACAGGCCATCACCTATTTTATTGACGATGCAATCCAATTCAGTGCACAGCGCGTGCGCATCCTGCATGGTACGGGCACGGGAGCCCTAAAAGTGGCGATACGTCAGTACTTGTCAACTGTGAGTGGCGTGAAAAGCTACCGCGACGAGCATGTGCAGTTTGGCGGAGCCGGCATCACAGTGGTGGATTTAGAATGAGTTAACAGATAACAGTTAACAGATAATAGATATTAGTTAGATAATAGTTAATAGATAGTAAGTCGATGAACAAAGATAATATTTTTTCGCGTCCATTTAAAACACGGGGTGGTGCCGTTCCGTTTGACCGCATCACTACGGCCGATTATGAGCCGGCTATCCGTCAAGGTATCCAAGAGCATAAAGCCCAGGTTGAAGCCATTGTCAATAGCAGCGATGAAGCTACATTTGAGAATACCATTATCGCGCTGGAGCGGGCCGGCCAGACCTTGAACCGCGTGTTGGGGGTGTTCTATCCTATGCTATCATGCCATGCCGATGATGCTTTGCATGAGGTGAGCAATCGAATGGCTCCGGTGCTGAGCGAGCATTTCAACAGCATCACGCTCAATGAGCGCCTGTGGCAGCGGGTTAAACATGTCTATGAGAATTTTGATCCTAACAAATATGACGTGGAGGACCGCATGCTCATGCGGGAGACCTATAACGGATTTGTGCGCAGCGGTGCTAATCTGCAAGGCGCTGACCGTGACCGTTATCGCGAACTCTCAAAACGTTTGACTGAGCTGACCTTGAAATTTGACCAGAATGCGCTCAAGGAGACCTCACAATATGAGTTGTGGCTTACCGAGAAGGACCTGGACGGACTGCCCGAGAGTACGCTTGATGCCGCCAAACAGCTGGCCAAGGACAAAGGACGTGAGGACCAATGGCTGGTGACGCTTGATGCGCCCAGCTATGTGCCGTTCATGAAATACAGTGACCGCCGTGACCTGCGAGATCAGTTATATAAAATGTATAACCGCCAATGTACTACCGGAGAATTCTGCAATCTCGACGTGATGCGCGACATTGCCAACACCAGGCTGGAAATTGCCAAATTGTTGGGTTATAATTGCTTTGCCGATTACCGCTTGCAACGCTCGATGGCCGAGACGCCCCAAAATGTTTATCAGATGTTGGACAAGTTGCGTGAGGCCTATCTGCCCGTCGAGCGCAAGGAAATGGAGCGGTTAGCCCGGTTTGCCACTGAACTTGAAGGCAAGCCGGTTGAAATCATGCCATGGGATTACAGCTATTACAGCAACAAGGAGAAGGACTCGATATTCCAGATCAATGACGAGTTACTGAGGCCCTATTTTGAACTGGGTAGGGTGACCAAGGGCGTGTTTGGCTTTGCCGCGCGGATGTATGGCCTGCATTTCACTCCCAACCACGATGCCCAGGTGTTCCACCCCGAGGTTGAGGTCTATGATGTGACTGATGAGAATGGTAAGGCCGTGGGAATGCTGTATATGGACTTCTTCCCCCGTGCTACCAAGCAGAGTGGGGCATGGATGACTAGCTATCGGGAGCAGTATATTGACGAGAACGGCAATGATGTGCGCCCCCTCGTCACGCTGACCATGAATTTTACCCGTCCCACCGAGTCCAAACCATCGTTACTCACCGTGCGCGAGGTGGAAACCTTTATGCATGAGTTTGGACACGCTTTGCATGAATTGCTGACCCGTTGCAAGTATCAATCTTTGTCAGGCACTAGCGTGTATAGGGACTTTGTCGAGGTGCCCTCCCAATTCAATGAGCACTATGTCTATGAGCGCGAGTTCCTGGACAGCTTCGCTTGCCATTACCAGACGGGTGAACCGGTGCCGCAGGACTTGATAGATAAACTGTTGGCTTCGTCACAGTATGGGGCTGCTTATGCCTGTGTACGGCAGTTGGGCTTTGGTTACCTGGACATGGCATGGCACACGCTGACCGCGCCATATCAAGGCGATCCCTTTGATTTTGAACGTGCTGCAATGGATCGTGTTCGGGCATTTGACCCGGTCGAGGGCTGCATCATGTCGCCACAATTCACTCACATTTTCTCGGGCGGCTATGCGGCTGGCTATTACGGTTACAAGTGGGCCGAGGTGATTGAGTGTGATGCTTTTGCCAAGTTCAAGCAGGACGGTATCTTCAATTCTGAGACCGCCCGCTCGTGGCGTGAGAACGTGCTGTCGCGTGGTGGTACCGAATCGCCCATGACGCTATACAAGCGTTTCCGTGGCGCTGAACCCACCATTGATGCCATGATGCAACGCGACGGCATCAAGAAGTAGCGACGTTGTTTTTCTTGTGCTGAGGGCTATGCCCAGGTGAAATTTTCCTTGCCTGCTGCGACCTCAAAATGGTATTTCACGATGCCCAGGTCGTAGTGGGAGTAGCCGATGAAGTCAAATTTGGCTTTGGCCTCAACACGGCCATTGGGCAACAGCGTGAACAGGAACTTTTGCTGATTGACAGCCGTCGGTGCCAGCAGCGCAGCCTCCATGCCGCGCATGAACCAATCGGGTAGTGGTTCACCGGTACCCCGCTTGTCGCTATAGTAGTGGGTGATGGGTTTCTTTTGGGGATGCTGCACGCCACCGTCCTCGCCATAGCCACAGGCGATGACAAACTTCAGTTCTTCTCCCGGGTTGAGGACATAAGCGTCCTTGATGTTCTTGAACGTGAGTCCCACCCAGCAGGTGCTGAGCCCTAACGTCTGCATGAACAGGACGATTTTCTCGCCTTGATAGCCAATGGCTTCGCGGTAGTCTCCCTGCTTGGGAGCGACGAGGGCGATATAGTTCTTCACTCCCGTGAATTTCCCGTAACTGAATAATCCAGTTGAGAACGCCAGCGGTTCCTCGGTCACCAGTTGCAAGTGCAGGCCGCTCTCACGGTTGCACTCGTCAATGAACTGCTTGATTGCAGCGACTTTCTCGGCCTCGATGGGGCGGTCGATATACTTGCGCACCGAGTGGCGCTCCTTGATGGCTTGCAGTAAATCCATTATTGTCAGTAGTTATTTTTGTGATTATTGTCGCAAAAATAAGAAGAATTTCCAATAATTGTCTAAATTTGCCAAAAAGAATCAGGCAGATGAATCCAAAAAGAATCTTTAGGTTGGCAACCATGGGCGATTTGCCCGTGATTATGCGTCTCATTGACGAGGCGCGCGCCATTATGCGTTCGTGTGGCAATGTGAACCAGTGGATTGACGGTTATCCCAGCGAGGAGACCATCAAGCACGACATTGACAACGGTCATTGCTACTTGTGTGTAGAGCGCGACAGTGGAGAAATAGTCGCCTCCTTTGCCTTCATTCCTTGTCCCGAACCGACTTACAAGGAGATATATGAGGGCAATTGGCTCGATGACGCTCCCTATCATGTGGTGCATCGCTTGGCGAGCACGGCGGCGAGTCATGGCATCTTCAATGATGTGATGGACTACTGCTTGGTAGTGGCGGGCAACCTGCGCATCGATACCCATCGCGATAATGTCATCATGCGCCATGTCATCGAGCATTATGGTTTCACCTACTGCGGCATCATCTACCTCTTGAACGGCGACGAACGGTTAGCTTATCAGAAAAGAATATAAGCTGTTGTGTAATAAAACAAATCAGGGCTGGTCACATGGACCAGCCCTGATTCTATTAGGATTAATGAATAATCAAGATTACTTCTTGAGCTCGTCAGCTACAGCCTGAGCAGCGTCAGCAGCCTTGTCCTTGGCAGCGTCAACGGCCTCATTAGCCTTGTCCTTAGCAGCGTCTACAGCCTCACCGGCAGCAGCCTTAGCAGCGTCTACAGCCTCACCAGCCTTGTCAGCAGCAGCCTCAGCAGCAGCCTTAGTAACAAACTCAGCGAAACCAGCCTTCAACTCCTCGGGAACGGTGATGTAAGCATCCAACTTGTCAGCCAGAGCGGGGATCTTAGCAAGGATAGCCTCCTTGTTGTTCTCAAAGACGGTCTTCAGGATGTTGATGATGTTGAAGTAACCAGCCTGGTCACCACCATTCAGCAACTCCTCAGCCTTAGCCTTGATACCATCAAGCAGAGAAACAGCGGTTGCCTCATCGGCAGCGTTCATCAGGTCATTGGTAACACTCTCAACGGTGTACTCAGCAACGGGAGCCTCTTCAACGGGAGTTTCCTCAGCGGGCTTGGTCTCAGTCTTGCAACCAACAAAAGCGATAGCAGCAACAGCTGCAAACATCAATAAAAACTTCTTCATAATAAAACAACTGATTTTAATTAAGTTAATAATAAAACATAAAATTCAACGCCGCAAATGTAACGGCTATTTTTGAATTACCAAACTTTTTTGCTCCAAAAATTCAATTTTTTGTACTTTTATTGCCCTTTTGGGCTGTTTTGCGGACAAAAAACGCTAACTTTGCGCTTTATAATGATGTCCGCCACGTTATATTACAAATTCCGTGCCAAAATGGACAATAATAGATTAATAACTAAATAATTGATAGATTTATGTTTGTTTACATTCTTTTTGGAGCCATTACCATCCTGAGCATAGTTGTTCAGAACTCCCTCAAAACGAAATTCGCTAAGTATAGTAAGGTGCCCCTGGGAGTGCCCATGGCAGGTCGTGATGTTGCCAATGCGATGTTGCAGCAAAATGAATGCGGTAACGTTCAGGTCACAAGTGTGAGCGGACAGTTGACCGATCACTTCAATCCTGCTAACATGACGGTGAACCTGAGTGAGCCGGTCTATGGCACTAACAGCATCGCCGCTGCTGCCGTTGCAGCCCACGAGTGTGGTCATGCCATCCAGCACAAGGTGGGCTACAGCATGTTGCAGTTGCGCACCAAGATGGTGCCTGTGGTATCGTTTGCTTCAAAGTACATTTCATGGGCGCTAGTGGCAGGTATTGCCCTGTATGAATTCAGTGTGATACCATTGTATATTGCCATCGCCTTGTTTGCTTCGACAGTGCTGTTCAGCTTTGTGACACTGCCAGTAGAGATAGATGCCAGCCACCGCGCCATCAAGTGGCTTGAAGGCTCGGGCATTGCTGGCGGACAACAGTTGGTTCAGGCTAAGGATGCGCTTCGCGCCGCTGCCTATACCTATGTTGTGGCTGCTTTAGGTTCACTGGCTACATTATTATATTATGTGGCGATAGCCCTCGTCGGCAGACGTCGTTAATAACCATTTTATAAGGATACAAAAGACATTTAAATCAATAATGGCACAAAAACCATCCATCCCCAAGGGGACTCGCGACTTCTCACCCATTGAGATGGCGCGCCGTAACTATATATTTAACACTATTAAGGACGTTTTCCTGCTGTATGGATTCCAGCAGATTGAAACCCCTGCTGTCGAGAACCTGTCAACGCTGATGGGTAAGTATGGCGAGGAGGGTGACAAACTGCTGTTCAAGATTCTGAACAGTGGTGATTACCTCAAGGATGCGCCCGATGAATTGTTGTCAGCTCATGATTCACTGCACTTGACTACCAAGATCAGCGAGAAGGGTCTGCGTTATGACCTGACGGTGCCGTTTGCCCGTTATGTGGTGCAGCACCGCAACGACTTGCAGATGCCGTTCAAGCGCTATCAGGTGCAGCCCGTGTGGCGTGCCGATCGCCCGCAGAAAGGCCGTTACCGTGAGTTTTACCAGTGTGACGCCGATATCGTGGGCAGCGACTCGTTGCTCAACGAGGTGGAACTGGTGACGATGATTGATGAGGTGTTCAACCGCTTCAATATCAATGTCGCCATCAAGCTAAATAACCGCAAGATCCTGAGCGGCATTGCCGAAATCATTGGCGCTGCCGACAAGATTGTGGATATCACCGTTGCCATCGACAAGCTTGACAAAATAGGTATTGACAATGTGAATGCCGAGTTGAAGGAAAAGGGCCTTACCGATGAGGCCATCAACACCTTGCAACCGCTGCTAGCGCTTGACGGCTCTAATGAGGAACGTCTTGACTCGCTCTCATCGATGCTTGGCTCCAGTGAGGTGGGCATGAAGGGCATCGAGGAAATGCGTTATGTGCTTGACCATGTATCAGCGCTGGGCACACGAGCGCGTGTTGAACTTGACGTGTCGTTGGCACGTGGCCTGAATTACTACACAGGTACAATCCTTGAGGTCAAGGCTCTGGATGTCGCCATCGGCAGCATCACTGGCGGCGGCAGGTATGACAACCTGACGGGCGTGTTCGGTATGCCCGGCTTGTCGGGCGTGGGCATCAGCTTTGGTGCTGACCGTATCTATGACGTGTTGAATGCCCTTGACCTGTATCCTGCCGACACGATGGCCACCGCTAAGGTGATGTTTGTCAATTTTGGAGAAGTTGAGGCTGCGGCATCGTTGCGTCACATTATGGCGCTACGCCGTGCGGGCATCAGTGCTGAACTATACCCAGACAGCGCTAAGATGAAGAAGCAGATGAACTATGCCAACGACCGCCAAATTCCTTATGTCGCCATCGTGGGCGCCGATGAGGTGCAAAACGGCACTATCGCCCTGAAGAATATGGCAAATGGTGAGCAGCAAACGCTCAACATCGAGCAGGTTATTGCCCAGTTGGGATAAATCCACGCATAGGATTTCGTTATGAACAGCATGTACCAACAGTTGATGCAGTTGCCGCTCTTCCAGGGGGTGAGTACCGAGAGAATCACCGCGTTGGTTGAGAAACTGCCTTTTCATTTCCTGAAGTTCAGGAATGGCGATACAATCATCGCGGCGGGTGATTCATGTACCCATATCAAGTTTATTGTGTCGGGGCGGGTTAGGGTAGAGATGCCCTGTGCCCACCTGCGTGTATCGTTATTGCAGACGTTATCCACGCCACATGTGCTTGCTGCTGAATACCTGTTTGGAAGAGCAACGACCTATCCGTTTACTGCTGTTGCCGACGGCTCTTGTGGCATTCTACAGTTGCTGAAGAGCGATTATATCAAAATGATTAATACCGATAAGGTGTTCTTGTTCAACATTCTGAATTACCTCTCGTCTGGCTGTCAACGTGGTTTGTCCTCGTCGTTGTCGGTAAAGGATGGCTCGGTTGCCGAGCGACTGGCCATTCTCGTCAATAACTTATCGGTGCCTGGAGCGACGAACATCAGTTTGCGTTATAAGCAGAAGGACCTGTGTGCCCTCTTGGCGACACAGCGCACTACGCTCATCACCACCCTTGACAAGTTGAGTGACGAGGATATCCTGGATTATGACAGCAACGAATTGCGCCTGCTCGATCAGGAGAAACTCATGGAATTGTTGGACAATTGATAGTCATCTATAGAAAATGAAATATACTTATTATACTCAAGGCACATGCTCCTCACAGATTGATTTGGAAATCGATGAGGACGGCATCTTGCGGGACGTGATGTTCTATGGCGGTTGCCACGGTAACTTGCAGGGAATAGCGACACTCGTGCGTGGCATGAAAGCCAGCGAAGTGGCTGACAGGTTGCAGGGCATCAGATGCGGCTACAAGAACACCTCTTGCCCCGATCAACTTGCTACCGCATTGCGTAAAGCCTTAGGAAGTTAGAAACAACATAAATAACAAGCAATATATTTAACTCGAGACATGAAGAAGTTTTTTTTGATGTTGACAGCCGTTATGGCACTGTCACTGATTAGCTGCGAGAGCGGTAACAATTACAAAGCCAAGGGTGAGTCAATGGTTAAACAGCTTGACCAGTTGTGCGAGCAGCAGGACTCGGCAGCAGTACTTGCCTTGGTTGACAGCATCCGCGCCATGGAAAAGACGATTATGGCTTCAAGCGATTCTGCCGCCATAGATGAATTCAGGCAGGCATTAAAAGAGTCGCGTGAGCGTAATGCAGCCTATATCTCAGTCCTGAAAGTAAAGAAAGGAGTTGATAAAGAAGAGGTCGTTAAAGAGATGACCCAAGATGTCATGAATGGTGGCATGGATATCAATTCTATTACCGAGTCGATTGACAAGATGCTCCAGGAAGAGAAAAAATAAGATAAAACCGATGCGGTGGCTTATTGACCATAATGGCTCATTAGTGTGTAAGTGGGCATTGATGTGCATCTTGGGTGCATTCATGACTGCTTGCGGCACAGGCATTGAACTGACCGAGCATGTGGGTGAAAAAGAGGTAAAAAAAGCCATAGAACATGCCACCAATCAGTCTATGGTTACACTTGAGGCTTATGTCGATTCGGTGCCAGCTTGGCGTCAAGGTAAGCTCTTTAAGGTGACCGACAACCAAGCCCGCCTGCTGTTTGCCCGTTCCCATGATTATGATATCGACACAGTGGACCTAGCAGGTAAGATGTTGAGTTATGAGGGCTATGACACGGGAGGCATTTATGACAACCGCAGCACGGTGAATTTATTGTTCAAGGACACGAACACAGGCAATACCTACGTCTATCGCACGGGAAAGACCATCGATGAGTTCCGTTCGGGTTTTTCTATCCCGATGCTCATCGACATGGACATGGTGAACCATATCGGTCGCCAGGTAGCAGGGAAAGATTATTACATTCGCACGGCGATTTGGTATGATCGCCAGAGCGAGCAGATGCGTGACGGCCGCCATTTCATCAAAGTGCATGTCGACAGCGTGCTGCCCGGTAACGCGGTGATGCCCTTGCGGGTACTGTTCACGACTGACGACACCCGAGAGAAGGCGATGGTGTGGATGAGCGACAATGGCTCAACCATGCATGGCCGTGACTTTGACGCATTGTTTGCCGCCGCCGATCCGCATTTGTCCTATCCTGCCATTAGTGATGCCAACTGGGAACTTATCACCAATGCCAAAGTGGTTGAGGGCATGACAAAAGAAGAATGTCGATTGGCTTTAGGCTCTCCCAAACGCATCAATGAGATTCCTGAGCAATCGGGAATGCGTGAATACTGGTATTATGACGGCGGAGCATACCTGTTTTTTGTTGATGGGTTGCTCAGGCAATTCAGGAGATGATAATGGAGCCAACGACACTTGAAATAGAATTCTTAGGAACCGGAACATCGACAGGTGTACCCATGTTGAGGTGCCATTGCCCCGTGTGCTTGAGTGATGACCCTCGCGACAAGCGTTTGCGCACATCGGCCATCGTGAGGTATCAGGGTGCCCGCATTCTCATCGATTGCGGCCCTGATTTCCGTACCCAGATGCTCCGCGCCAGCGACGATAACCTGGATGCGGTCCTGATCACCCACATCCACTTTGACCATGTGGCAGGACTTGACGACCTGAGGGCCTATTGCTATGAGCGCCCCATGCCGTTATATGCACGGGCTGACGTGATTCGGGACCTGCATCATCGCATCCCTTACTGTTTTGCCGAGAATCCTTATCCTGGTGTGGCAAAATTTGAGGAACACGTCATTGGTGATGAGCCGTTCTATGTGGAGGGTGTACGCGTTGACCCTATTCCGGTCATGCACTATAAGTTGCCGATTATCGGTTTCCGCATAGGTCCGCTTGCTTATATTACTGATGCCAAGACCATTGATGACGCGGTAGTGGATAGCCTCAACGGGGTGCCTCTGCTGGTCATTAATTCGTTGCGCGTGGGCGAGCACATGTCCCACATGTGCCTGGATGAGACATTGGATATCATCAGGCGTATCAAGCCTGGCCGTTCATTGCTTATCCACATGAGTGACCGAATGGGCCTGCACGCCGATTCTCCCAAACTGTTGCCCAATGGTGTGTCTTTGGCTTATGATGGCCTAATAGTGAAAGTGTGATCATGCAGAAAGATATTGAAATATCACAGGTGAAGCCCGTCGAGGACGAGCAGACGTCAGGATTGCAGTTTTTTGAGACGAGGGTACAGGCTGGCTTTCCCAGCCCGGCCCAGGGTGAGTATGCCGACAGCATCGACTTGAACCGGGCTCTAATCACCAATCCCGCTGCAACGTTTTGTGCGCGTGTGATCGGCAACTCGATGGTTGATGCGGGCATCAACGAGGGGGATTTGCTGATCATTGACCGCTCAATCACTCCCCATGACGGAAATATAGCAGTGTGCTTCATTGATGGCGATTTCACGGTTAAGCGCCTCAGTGTTCGCGAGGATGGCGTGTTTCTCACGCCCGCCAACGCTAGTTTCCCTGAAATCCAGGTGACCGAGGATAGCAGTTTCCAGGTGTGGGGCGTGGTTTCCCACATTATTAAAAGACTATAACTTTTTTAACTCAGGTGAAAAAAGGCTTGCGGCATATTGAACGTTATGGCACATTGTTTTTTGTGCTGTGTGTCGTGGTTTTCGCATGGCAGTGTTTCACACTGGTCGCCGACTTGAGAGTGATGGGCCGTGGCCTACCCGAGTGGTACATGGTGCCGCTGTCGGTGGGAAATCTGAGCGTGATTTTGTCGCCACTGGTTGGCCTATTTACATTGGTAAGCACTAAGTTGAGCGGCCTGGAAATGGTTACGGTCGCCTTTGTCTCGTTGGCTAACGCCTTATTGGTACTATGTCTCTACTGGCTGTTGAAACCCCGTTGGCGCTGGTTGGTGTGGATACCGATGACACTGATAACAGTGTGGTGCCTGATGCAGGTGTGTTATTGCCGAGCTTATGATGACCTGATGCCGTGGCAAAGCCTGACGATGACCAATAACCTGAACACGACATTGATGGATAGCACGTTAGCGTTGTTGCGCTGGCATGATTTGCTGTTTGCGGTGCCATTTTTGCTGCTCATCGTCGTGTGTGTATTGGGGCAAAAGAATAAGGACGCAAACGCAAAGAAACCGTTGCTGGCCACACTGGTGGCTGCTGGTGTCTTGGCGCTGATGGGCTATAGCGGAGCCGTGAATAATTTCGAGAACAGATTCATCCACAACTTCAGTAATCGGGGCTATTTTTCACAAAATGGCTTGATACCTTATTGTATTTACTCGTTGCACCAGGCCGTTTTCACTAACTTATCGATCAGTGACGAGGAGCGCGCTGTTGTTGACCAATTTTTAAACGAGGATTGCCCTCATTACAGTGACAACCGCTTTGCGGGTGAACAACCCCGTAATTTAGTGCTGATTATCGTCGAGTCATTGCACACATGGCCTATCGGCATGACTATAGACGGGCAGGAAGTGACTCCAGTACTAAACAAACTGGTGGCTGGCGATAGTGTCATTTATGCCCCTCATGTGTTGTTCGAGACCAGCCACGGGCACTCTAGTGATGCCCATTTCATCTATAACACTGGTCTGTTGCCGCTGCGAGATGCCGCTGTCGCTGTCGTTCATGGTAACGGCCCTTATCCTACGCTGGCCGAAGCACTTCAGGGTTACGATTGCCGCGAGGTGATTTGCACTCCTGGCATGAACTGGAATCAGACCGTCACGGCGCGCACCTATGGATTTGACTCACTCTACACACGGGATCACATGAATGCCGACGGTGTGCTTATGCGACACAACAATGTGGACGATGCGGCGCTCACCGATTTTGCTGCGCATCTGCTTCCTCAAATGCGTCAACCATTCTTCCTGGAGATGGTTACCATGACAATGCACACGCCTTATCCCGAGGACAAGTTGCGCCCATCCTGGATCACGGCGAGTGATACGTTGAATGCCGAGGCTCGCGGGTACTTGAATTGTGTAAACGTGACCGACAGTTGCATAGGTGCCTTTATCGATGACCTTAACAGGCTTGGACTAGCCCAGAATACGGTTTTAGCGATTGTCTCTGACCACACTCAACTTTATTTGAGCCGTGTCGAGGGTAAACCTGATAGCGAGTTCTCGCCCAATGACTGGGGCATCCCTTTGATTGTGTGTGGAGTCGATACCACCTTGCGCTATGAGCCTGTAATCGGTCAAGTTGATGTATTCCCGACGTTGCTCGACGTGATGGGGGCCAATGCCTATCAGTGGAAGGGATTGGGGCATAGTATCTTCAGGTATCCAGTCACCAGCGCTATCCAGCACCGCAATATGACAATCATTGGTGACAGCTCGTCTCTCACTTCTCACCAGTTCAAGGCTTGGGACATCAGCCGCTGCCTCATTTATGACCGTGAGCATTATTTCAAATGAGAGGCTTGATTTGCTGATTTGACTGAAAAGTGGTATCTTTGCAGTACTAAAATAAGTAAACAGTAGAATCCGACAAATGATGAAATCTCGTCTTTTCTCAAGCGATAGCCGCCTGAGCGACTTAATAACTGCCCACCCGTCATTGCTCTCACTATTGACCCGACTGGGTATCTCGTTGGGGTTTGGTGACCGCTCGATAGCCGACGTGTGCGACAGCAGTGGGGTCGATGCCGAGTTTTTTCTCCTCATCTGCAATGTATATACGTTTAATAACTATGTGCCCTCGACAGCAACTATTTTAGGCACTGACATGAGGGACTTGGTGCCCTATCTGGAGAAATCGCATCAATACTATGTGGATAAGCGATTGCCTCACATTGAGCGCCACCTCGATGCTATTGCTAAGAAGTTAGAAGGGCGCATCGGGCAGGTTTTCCTGAGTTTCTTTAAGGAATACAAGAATGAGGTGGAGGCTCATTTCGCTCATGAGGAGCGGGATGTGTTCCCTCACATCCGCGCCCTGATGACTGGTAAACGTGATAAGACCTACAGCATAGGTGAGTTTATCCACACCCACAGCGATATCGAGGGCAAACTCGATGACCTGCTCAATATAGTCTTCAAGTATCTGCCGCCTCAAGTCGATGATGACAATGTGCTGGATGTGGTATATGACATCCTGAGGTTGAGCGAGGACTTGAAGAAGCATACCTTTATCGAAGAAAAGATCATGGTGCCCCTGGTTAAGCACCTTGAAAACGCTATCCTGCAATGAAACAGAAACTGTTGATAGTTGAGCCGTCGGAGGTCATTGTCGCTGGACTAAAGGTTATTCTAGAGGGGCAGGTTAGGTTTAAGCTGCTGGAGCCCGAGGTGGGCACCGACCAGTTGGGAGAGCGACTCATCGCGATGCGTCCTGACATATTACTTGTCAACCCGACATTGATAAAGAACCCTGCAGACGTGAGGCAGGATTTCCCCATGGCTGTTGTTGCGCTGGTCTACCAATATGTGGAGCATGATATGCTTAAACTGTATGACGGCGTGATTGACATCCGTGACAGCAGGGCCCGTATCATTGAGACGCTTGCCCAGATCTCGCCAGATAAACAGGAACACTCTCAAAATAACTACGAACTCACTAAACGCGAGACCGCTGTGCTCGTCCAGTTGGCTCAAGGGAAAACCAATAAAGAAATCGCCGATGCCCTCAACGTGAGCGTCCATACGGTAATCAGCCACCGCAAGAACATCACCCACAAGACAGGCATCAAGAGTGTGGCCGGTTTGACGGTCTTTGCGATGCTTAACAACCTCATCGACGAGAGCACGCTCCTATAATTGCGAATTATCTTGACGATAAATCAGTAGAGACGCAAATTTTTGCGTCTCTACTGATTTATATGTATGGTGATTAATCCTTTTTCCAGAAGGAACGGGTGAAGACGACTAGAACTGTGAACAGTTCCAGACGGCCGATCATCATCTCAAACGCGAGTACCCACTTGGCCGCGGGATGCAGAATAGCCCATGAGCTGCTGGGGCCAGTGACGCCATGACCAATACCCACATTGCTGATGGCCGACATCGACGTGTACATCGCGTCAAACACGGGGATGCCGAAGAAGGTGAGGTAGAGTGCTACAACCATAATGATGAGGATATAGACCGTGAAGAATGTGTTCACCTTGCTCACAAGATGGGTGGGCACGGGTTTGCCGTCAACATGGACAGCACGGACCGAGTTGGTGTGCAGCAGGCGGTAGAACTCATTGGCCGTGTTTTTCAATTGCACGATTAAGCGGTCCATCTTGGCACCACCCGATGTGGAGCCAGCCATGCCACCAAAGAACATCATCACCATGAGGATGACCGTGACAAACTCACCGCTGTTCTCGTAGTCAAATGTTGAGAATCCCGTCGACGTGATTGCCGAAATAGTGTCGAACGCGCCATAGACACAACGGTCAAAGTTATTGTCCAGGAATCCCATATAAGCCATGTAAACCACAATGACCACAGTAGTAATGAGCGCGGTCATGCAATACCAGCGCAGGGTGTTGTTGTTAGTCCATCGCTTGAAATTGCCGCGGAATACAGCTGCAATAAGTGAGAAACTGATACCGCCGATGAACATGAAAATGATGACTACGATAAAGACATAGCTGGAGTGCCAATAATCCAAACCAATGTTCTTGGTGGAATAACCGCCCGTCGAAGTGGTCGTTAGAGCGTGACACACAGCATCAAACCAGTCCATGGGACCCAAAATGAGTAATACCGAGAGGACGGCTGTAAGGCCGATATAGATGAGCCACAGGTATTTGGCCGTTTGGCTCACGCGCGGCCTCAAGCGCTCATGGGTGATGCCCGTGACCTCGGCATTAAACAGGGCGATACCGCCTTTCTGGTTTAACATGGGGATAACGGCTAGGGTGAACAGAATGATTCCCATGCCTCCGATCCATTGTGTCAGCGCCCTCCAAAACAGAACACCTCGGGGAATCTCCTCGACATAACGTATCACGCTCGAGCCAGTGGTAGTGAAACCGGCCATGGTCTCAAAAAAGGCATCGGTCACATTGTTGAAAGTCTCTGAGAACAAGTAGGGCAGCATCCCAAACAATGAGAAGAACACCCAAATGATTGCTGTCAGCATCAAGCCCTCGCGCTTGTGCATTGATGTGCTATGAGGCCTGATGCCGAATGCCATTAGGGCGCCAGCACCGGCAGTGATTGCGGTGCTATAAATAAATGCCCTGAGCGCCGTGGGTTCATCAAACCACCACGAGATGCCAAGCGGCATGAGCATGAATGCCGCCTCGATAAGCAGCAGCCAACCCTGCATCCTTAGCACAATGGCAAAATTGATATTTTGGCTGGAACGCTTGGGCATCACGAGAAGTATTTATCGAGTTTATGGATGGCTCCCTGCAGGCAGAAGACAACCACGTGGTCTCCAGCCTGGATTTGGGTGTTGCCGTTTACGAGTTGACCTTCGCCGTCGCGCACTAGTCCAGCAATCGTAAAATCACGGCTCAGTTTCAGGTCTTTGACAGTTGCTTTGGTAACGCGGTCGCCTTCCTTGACAATAATTTCAGCCACCTCGGCATCAGCTAGCGCCAGGCATCGGGCATTGTCTTCGTCGGCATCGAGCATGATTTGATAAATGCGGCTGGATGCCAGCAGTTTCTTGTTGACAATCGTGCCGATGTTCAGCGCCTCGGCCTCATAGATGAACTGGATATCCTCGACTTGGGCGATGGTCTTGGGAACGCCGTTAGTCTTGGCTATCATACACTCCATCATATTAACGGCACTGTTCTCACCCAGGGCGACAAAAGCATCATAATAGCTTACACTCTCTTCCTCGCTCAATTCCGAGTCGCGGAAGTCGCCCTGCACCAGTTTGCAGTTGGGATAGCGTTGGGCCAACTCTTCACAGCGGGCCTCATCACTCTCGATGATCTTGATGTCAACACTTTTGCCCAATCTTTTGATCAGTTGTTCAGCAATATCGTTTCCTCCCACCACAAGCACATTGTCCACTGGGGTCTGTATCTTGCCGCATGCATCTCTCACCTCGTCGATGTGGTCGCGTGTGGTGGCGATATAAACAATGTCATTTTCCATCACGCGGTCATCGCCACGTGGAATGATGATTTCGCGGTTGCGCTTGATGGCCGACACATGCAGGTATTGGCTGATATCGGACACCTCCTTGAGCATCTTGCCCACGATGCGGGCGTTGTTGCGTATTTTTACACCCACCACGATGAGCTCGCCATCAAAGAGTTCAAACCAGTTGCGGGCCCACGTCCTTTTCAGCGCGCTCGAAATTTCCTTAGCCGCGAGCATCTCAGGATAGATTAGGTGGTCGATGCCCAGTGTCGTGAAGTGTTCACGCCATTTGGCGTTAAAGAACTCGTCATTGTCGATGCGCGCAACAGTCTTGCGTGCACCCAATCGCTTGGCCATCGAGCAGGACAGGATATTACGCGCCTCGCTCTTGGTCACAGCGATAAACAGGTCACATGCTCCTGTCTTGATTGCGTTCAGGTCGCTGAAGGAGATGGCGCTACCCTGATGGGTGAGCAGGTTATAGTTCTCCAGCGGCTCGAGCTTCTTGTTGTCAACGTCCATGACGATGATGTCTTGTTCCTCATCACTTAGCATCTTAGCTAGATGGGTACCGACTTCTCCTGCTCCGGCAATAACGATTCTCATAATTGTTTACTTGTTGTTTTCTAACATCTGTAAAATCGCGTTCTCAAGCGATTTGGCATCCATGCCACAGCGCTCATATAACTGTGCTACAGTTCCTTGATGCACAAACTCGTCTTGAACACCTAACATCTTCAAGTGGTTACTGCGATCGTGTTTGGTCATCCATTCGGCAACTGCCGACCCCAGGCCGCCCACTACGGTGCCATCCTCGATGGTGATGATGCTGTGGTAACGCTTTGTGACTTCCTCAAGGATATCCTCATCGATGGGTTTGACAAAAATCATGTCATAGTGACCCACGTTGATACCGCGCTCGGCCAATCGGTTGGTCACCTCAATGACTTCATTGCCAATGTGCCCGACACTGAGCACAGCGACACCGTTGCCCTCCCTCATGCGGCGTCCACGGCCAATGGCCAGTGCTTGCATCTCGTTGTGCCAGTCGGTAATCACTCCCTTACCACGCGGATAACGGATGGCGAACGGGCCAATGTTGTCCTGTTGTGCGGTGAACATGAGGTTGCGCAGGTCGTGCTCGTTGATGGGCGAGGCAACGGTCATCCCGGGTATGCAACGCAGGTAAGCCAAGTCAAACAGGCCGTGATGGGTCACACCGTCCTCACCGACAATGCCTCCGCGGTCGATGCAGAATGTCACTGGCAGCCCTTGAATGGCCACGTCATGGATGATGGAGTCGTAACCACGTTGCAGGAACGTGCTGTAAATCGCGCAATAGGGACGCATGCCATCCTTGGCCAGACCACCGGCAAAGGTCACGGCATGGCCTTCGCTGATGCCCACATCAAAGGCGCGACGTGGCATGGCCTCGAGCATGAGCGACATCGACGTTCCGCTAGGCATGGCTGCAGTGATTCCTACAATCTTATCGTTTTTCTCGGCAAGCTCCACAAGCGTCTTGCCAAACACGTCCTGATACTTGATGGGGCCACCTTTGCCGCCCTTGACGCGCTCGCCTGTCTCCTCGTCAAACTTGCCCGGGGCATGCCAAGTGGCAGGGTCGGCTTCGGCAGGTGCAAATCCTTTACCCTTGACCGTGCGGACATGCACCAGCTTGGGACCCGTCATGTCCTTGATTTCCCTGAATATCTTGACCAGGCGTTTCACGTCATGCCCGTCATAAAGACCGAAGTATCGGATATTCAAGCCCTCAAAGATGTTTTGCTGACCTGAGAACAGGGACTTCAACGCATTGCTGAATCGCATGATCAACCCCTTGCGGTTATCGTTGATAACATTGTGACGGCGCAGGAACTGATAGGTCTTGTAACGGAGCTTGTTATAGCGATGTGACGTGTGCAGGTCGCTCATGTAAGAGCTCAGCGCGCCCACGTTGGCGTCAATGGCCATGTCATTATCATTGAGGACAATGATGAGGTTATTGGGGTTGGTCGTGGCATTGTTAATGCCCTCGAATGCCAATCCGCCGCTAATGCTCGCGTCGCCAATGATGGCGACAACCTTGCGGTTATCGTTATGTTGCAGTTCAGCAGCAATGGCCATGCCAAGAGCCGCCGAAATGGAATTGGACGCATGGCCGGCAGTGAACGTGTCATACTCACTCTCTTCAGGATTGGGAAATCCACTCAGGCCGTCAAGCTTGCGGTTCTCAATGAACTGGTCACGACGACCTGTCAGTATCTTGTGGGCATAAGCCTGGTGTCCCACGTCCCACACGAGCCTGTCATCGGGTGTGTTAAACACATAATGGAGCGCGACAATGATTTCCACGGCACCCATGCTTGACGCGAAGTGGCCAGGGTTGCTCGACAACTCATGAATCATGAATTGCCGCAACTCGTGGCACACCTGCGGTAACTGGTCGATGCTCAGTTTCCTCAAGTCGGCAGGGGTGTCAATTTGAGCCAGCAATGGGCAGGACTCCTTTATATATGGTTTTGTTGTCATGGCTAGTCTTTTTTTCTCATATATTTCTTGTAAAGAGGCACAAAAACGATGATGCCCGATGCCACAATGGTGAAAATCACCATAAAGTCGATGCGAGCCGCCCTGGTGATCAGCAGCCAGCACAATCCCAGCCATAACAGCAGGATGCACACAAAACGTATTAGGTTACCAGTTGTCATCGTTCAGTTAATCTTTGGTCTAATCTGCAAAGATAGTGCAAGCCGAAGACAATGCCAAAATTTTTTTGGGCTTTGTTGAGGCGCAGCCTATTTTCGCTATTGGCAAAGATAGTCATTATTTGTGAAAGGAGGACTTTTTGTCAAGTATTTCGTAAGATGATTTTCTAAATATATCAAAAAAAGGACAGGAACCGGTTTGGCTCCTGTCCTTATGATGGAATTAGTCTAAAATGACTTGGTAATTACCAGTTACCTGAGAGGAGGTAGTCGATGAGTGCAGTCACGTCAGCGATGGTAACACCATCCTTGAGGTTGCAGTCAGCATTCTCAAGGCTGATACCAGTGGCATCGTTACTCAACAGGTAGTCGATAAGGACGGTAACGTCCTTGATGGTCACGTCATTGTCCATGTTCACGTCGCCACGCAGGCCCTGGGGCTCATCACCGGGAATTACATAGCCCTCGTAGGGGATGCAGTTGATAACCATCTCATTACCACTGTTGCTGCTCTGGCTGAAATCCCAAATCTCACTATCTCCATAAGGATGGAAAGACATGGCGTCGATTTCGTACCAGCCGTCAAACTTACCGTTGAAACCCCAGTTCATGTGGAACTTGCCATCGGCATCAACACCATCAAGTACCCAAGCGTGACCTTCCCACATGTCATGGTAGGGGATGGGACGACCGGCTTCAAGCTCGATGCGTATCAGTTCACACCATTCATCAATGGAATATTTGTTAGAATTATCGTTGTAGTATGATGGGTCTTTACCAATCAACTGCAAGTTCTCATTGTAACCAAAGGTTTTGAAACCGTCTCGCTGATCATAAGAATAACTACCTGTACTTGTGCCGCTGTTTCCATAGCGAGACTTGCATGCTTGTCCGCAGTAGCGGCTCAACTTAGCAACTTCATTGGCCTGCTCATCGGTATAGTCTACAATAGTAGGGTTACCAGTCACGGGATCGTAGTAGCGGTATTGGTCAATAATCAGGTCAAAGTCAAATGTGGTGGCGGGCATACTGGGGTACCACTGGTAGCCGGTTCCCGGGTAGCCAGGCATTTCCGATACTTCGTTCGGGTATTTCCAGTAATACAAGACTTGTGCCATGGCAAGGGGGGCACAACCCACCGAGGTGGTTTCACCGGCACCATTCACCGGGCACAGGCGATTCCAGGGCTCACCTTGTCCCCAGTTGGTCTTCAGTAACGGCTCGACAACGGTCCTGTTTTTGGACGCCTTCACTGGAACGGTTTTGCCCTTATAGGCCTGTGCGGTTTCAATCTGGCCCTTGAGCATGTTCAGATAAGCCTTCATATTGCCGGGCATGTTGTCCATGTCGATGTTACCCGTGTTACCATAAGCAAGTACCTGCTTTGCGCGATCGTCACCGGCGACGATGACCCAACCGCCACCATCGATGTTGAATACATAGAAAGCGTTGCCCGACACACTTGATTTCTCGGTGTAAGAGAGCTTGATGTCAGCGGTAGAAGCGGCTTTAAACTTGCCGGTAGCAGCCTTCTGTTTCCAGAACGAATTAGCAGTCATGCGTGCTGTTGTGGCGTCAATATTGCCAGCAGCGGCATTGAGTGCCGACATAGCGAGAACTGCCAAAAAGGCTTGTTTGAAAAAGTTCTTTAAGTTCATAATCTAAATGATAAGAGGTTTGTGATTAATAATACTGGTAATTAAAAGCGGTCAAAGTTACGAAGAATATTCCATAAAGCGCATAAATTTAACAAAAAATGTATTTCTCGCTTTGATTTGATTGAAAAAAATAGGTGCCCATCGGTAAATGAGCACCTAATAGACTTTTAAGTATATACGCTTAAGCGTTGGCCAAGAGGCTGTCAATCAATTCTGTTACGTCGTTGATGGTGAGTCCGGGCTTGCTTCCGTCAAGCAGGTAATCAATCACGGTTGTCACATCCTCAATCGTAAATGGAGCGTTATACTTGGCTAGATGTCCAATAACCTGTAACTGGCCAGATGCAGTTCCCAGGGCGGACAGCTCGCTGGCACTGGTGGTATAATAGGTCAGGTTCAGGTTGTACTTACCCTCGGCAAGCGTGGTGGGCAGGGTGATGGTGCCATTAATATTGCTGCCTTGAACAAAAGTGCCTGCAGCTACATTGACTTCATTGCCGCTTACCACATTGTTGCCATCCATATCGGCAAGATTGAATATCAGTTTCACGTTGCGGTAAGATGTCCTCAAGGTCATATTCTGAGCGACAGCGGTGAGGTTGTCACCAAGCACGAGCAACTCATTGTCGGCATCGATGGCCTCGACATCAAGTAAGCAATAGCTGGGAGGCTCAACGCCGGTAAGCATCTGATGGTTGGAATTGAAGTGCAGTTCATCGCCGTCGCGGTGTATCATGTTCAACGCAGTGGTGAGGTACCAGCCGTCGCAGGTACCATACCAGCCGTAATTAAAGTGATAGTAATTACTGCTGTTATAGCCATCGCAGATGAAGGCGTGGCCGCCTGCGCTCGGGTCGCTGGCCGAGTAAAGGATAGGCCTGCCGGCATCGAGTTCGGTCCTTATCAAGCTTTCCCACTGTGAGGTGTTGCCTGATTTCGATTTTAGTTGGGCGTTGTTGCTGAAGCCGAAATTCTTCATCGCAGCCAACTGGTCCCAGGTATAGGCGCCGCTGCCTTCCGGACTATAGTCCATCTCCACGGCCTGGCCGCAATAGCGTGACAGTTTAGCGACTTCTTGGGCTTGGGCATCGGTATATGTGTCCTGAATTAATTGGCTGTTGTCCCAATCCCAGTGGCAGTAGGAGGGGAGCATCAGGCTGTAATCGAAGGTAGTGGCAGGCAAGGCAGGCACAGTTACGCCACCCCACCATCCACCGCCGTATCCGCTGATAGCATCACTGCTGGTCGGGAATTTCCAGTAGTACATCACCTGTGCCATTGCAGTGGCAACACAGCCCACAACGCAGTATTCACCATTCTCCATGGGGCACTGCAGGCAGTAGGGTATCTCCTGACCCCAAGTGGTCTTGATGAGGGGCTCAACTCCTGATGTGGCGTTCAGGGTGGGGGTGACAGTTACAAGGTCATCACCCTTGTAAGTCTGTAGGAACTCAATCTCGCTCTTGTAGCCGTCGAGCAACGCCTTGAGGTTACTGGGCAGGTTCTTGAAATCCAAATGGCCCTTGTCGCTGTAGCCTAAAACCGAGGTCACGCGATCCTCACCGGCAATGATAATAAAACCACCGCCATCAATGTTAAATGCATAATAGGCGTTAGCTCCATTCACCTTGGAGGCTTCGGCATGAGCGAGTTTCAGGTCGGCATAGGTCGCAGCTTTGAAAGAACCTGGCACAGAAGCCGATTGCTGTTTAAGGAAACTGTTAGCGGCAGCGCGAGCTGCATTGGCATTGATGTTGCCTGCGCTGGCATTGAACGATACCATCGTGAGTGCTGCCAGCATTGATAGACTGAAAAATTTCTTGATGTTCATAGTAATGATAAATACTAAAACTATACAGGTTTATAATTAATGTGATTAAGTGATGCCAAAATTAGTAAATTTTTTAGAATTGATAATGTTTTTGAGATTTTTTATGAAAAAAACAAGAATAATTCATAGGTTTCATAGTGAAAAAGCATCTTTTCGTCGATTTTGGTCATAAAATCTTGAATATGGATAACTGGCGTATTATTTTTTTTATGTAATTTTGCAGCCAAATAATTATTTAAACAACAAAACTGACGTGAAACATTTTTTATTAACCATCATTGGTTGCATGGCGCTCGGCATTTTGTCAGCTAATTGTACCCAAGTCAATAAAAATGAAGCAATGAACGAAAGTAAAAAATCATCATTGGTTGCATACTTTAGTGCCACCGGTACGACAATGGAAGTGGCTACCACGCTATCAAAAGTAGCTAACGCTGACCTCCATGAGATTGTCCCTGAGGCTCGTTATACAGCGGCTGACCTGAACTGGCATGACAAGAAAAGCCGCAGCAGCGTTGAGATGGCCGACAAGAGCAGCCGTCCCGCGATTGCTAACAAAGTAGAGAACATGGAGCAGTATGACACCGTGTTTGTCGGTTTCCCCATCTGGTGGTATATCGCTCCAACGATCATCAATACGTTCCTGGAGCAGTATGACCTCTCAGGCAAGACGGTTGTGCCGTTCTTCACCTCGGGAGGAAGTGGAGCAGGTGAGACACTCACTTATCTCAAGCCCTCGGCACCTAATGCCAACTGGGTCGCACCTAAAAACCTGACATCCATGGGCGAGGCTGATATAAAGGCTTGGGTTGAGTCCTTGAAATAATGGTTTAGTTTTTGGCAAGTATAGCATCTTTCAAGCTTGTTTAGAAACTAGCAGGATTCATTCCCAATAAGAAGAGGCAATAAGTGAAAGAATACATAACTCTTTTCATAATTTTCGTTTCCAACTTTATAATTCAAGTTAAAAGTTAATAATTTGGAAAACTTGAGGGTCGCCACGCGGGAGCGCAGCGACCCTTTTTATTTGTTGGGTATAATGTGGTTACTTGGCTGTGGAGAATGAGTAGGGAGCGTCTTTCTTCGATTTGCCGCGCTTCAGGTTGGGCCGGTCGGTCATTTTGAAGACAATGTCGCAGCCGTTTATCAAGGTCTCGTGGTCCAGATAGTTGTAGGAATAACGCTTGCCGTTAACAGTCATTGAGTCGATGTAGCAGCCCTTGCCCTCGCGCCTGATGGTGACCAGCTTGCCGTTTTCCAGACGCAGCGTCACCTTGTCGAAATATGGAGAGCCGAGGACATACTGGTTGCTGCCAGGACACACGGGGTAAAACCCTAGGGCCGAGAAAACATACCATGCCGAGGTCTGCCCGTTATCCTCGTCGCCGCAATAACCGTCAGGCGCAGCGCTGTACATGCGGTCCATCACTTGGTGCACCCAGTATTGTGCCTTCCATGGCTGTCCGGCGTAATTATATAGGTATATCATGTGCTGGATAGGTTGGTTGCCGTGGGCATAGTTGCCCATGTTCATGATTTGCATCTCGCGTATCTCGTGGATGGTAAAGCCATAGTAACTGTCATCAAACACGGGCGGCACACTGAATACCGAGTCCAGCTTCATGCAGAATGCCTCGTTTCCTCCCATGAGGTCAATTAATCCCTGTGGATCGTGGAAAACGCTCCACGTGTAATGCCAGCTGTTGCCCTCGGTGAAGGCATCGCCCCATTTCAACGGGCTGAATGGCGACTGGAATGTGCCATCACTGTTACGACCCCGCATGAGTTTGCTCTCAGGGTCAAACACGTTGCGGTAGTTCATTGCACGCTCCCGGAACACGCCGATCTCGCTCTCGGGCTTGCCCAGCGCCTTACCCAGGCGGTAGATGCACCAGTCGTCGTAGGCATACTCCAGCGTGCGGGCCACATTCTCTTTGATGCCCACATCATAGGGGATATAGCCCAATTCATTATAATACTCGTGTCCTAGCCTGCCAGTGGATTTTACCTCGGGATGCACGGCAGTGGTGCCATGCACGACGGCCTCCCACAACTTGTCGATGTCATAGCCGCGCAAGCCCTTCAGGTAAGCGTCAGCGACAATCGATGCGCTGTTGTTGCCTACCATGCAGTTGCGGTGCCCAGGGCTGGCCCACTCGGGCAGGAAACCGCTTTCAAGCCAGGTGTTCACCAGGCCTTCCTGCATCCATGCGCCCATCGTGGGGTACATCAGGTCCACTAGAGGAAACAGGCTGCGGAAGGTGTCCCAAAAGCCTGTGTCGGTGAACAGTCGGCCTGGTAATACTGGTACCATTTGATCATCATTGTAGGGACTGTAGTGGACAGGCTTGCCACTGGCATCAATTTCATAGAAACTGCGGGGAAACAGCACTGAGCGGTAAAGGCACGAGTAGAACGTGCGCAGGTGGTCGATGTCATTATCCTCGACCTGGATGCGGCCCAGCACCTCGTTCCAGCGCTGGCGGCCCTTTTCCTTGACAGTTTCCAGGTCATCACTTCCCAATTCCCGCAAGTTGATGAGGGGTTGGTCAAAGTTGATAAATGATGAGGCGACACGGGCATTGACCTGCTCGCCTCGACGGGTGTTGAACGTCACGATAGCTCCCGCATGGTTGCAATCGATGTTTTTTTCGCCACTGTGCAAGACGCTGTCTTCAACAACGCTGAACGATGAGAAAGGCTTGTCAAACTCGATGACAAAGAAGTTCTTGAAGTCCTTTTGCACGCCACCGCTATTGCGTGTCGAGTATCCCCATACGATATGTTTCTCGGGGTCGATCCTAATTTCGGAACCATTGTCAAAGGCATCTATCACGACGTTGGCCTGATCAGTCTCGGGGAAGGTGAAACGCAGGATGGCGGCACGCTCGGTGGGAGCCACCTCGGCGGTTACGTCATAGTCGGCAAGATAGACCTTATAATAATATGGTGTAGCTACTTCGGCCTTATGTGAGAACCAGCTGGCTCGTTTATTCTCGTCAAATACTGGTTCGCCCACCGTGGGCATCAGTGAGAACTGGCCATAGTCGTTGATCCATGGGCTGGGCTGGTGGGTCTGCTTGAAGCCGCGAATCTTGTTGGCTGTGTAGGTATATTGCCACCCATCGCCGTTTTTGCCCGTCTGTGGCACCCAGAAGTTCATACCCCACGGCATCGCAATGGCAGGGTAGGTGTTTCCCGTCGACAACTGGAAACTCGACAGTGTTCCTACCATCGTATTCACGTAATCTACTGGCTCCAGAGTACTCGCTGTTGCAATCGTGGCCCAAATCAACGATATAATGATAAATAGTCTTTTTCTCATGAGAACAGTATAAATTAAAAAAAGAAGTTATAATTTGGAGCAAAATTACATAAAATTATTGTAAAATCATCATTTTATTTATATATTTGCAACAAAATTATTATCTCCAATAAATTAACCTTTAATCAATTGAACGTTATGAAAAGAATACTACTTTTTGCCGCTGTTGCTCTAGTTGTGTCAACGGCTGGCGCTCAGATGAAAAACAAGACACAGTGCATCGCCAAGGGGGTTAACACTTCAACCCTGGTGCAAACCAAGTCCAACGCGTACCCTAGCCAGACGATATCAAGAAAGGCGCTTGGACCAGTATCACAGCGTCTGCAGGCACGGCCGATGAAAATCTCTGAGATTTCCACAATCCAGGAAATGAAGATGCCTGATCCATCTTCACCCGTTCCTCGTGTGTCTAAGGCTCCCAGCCGGGCTGGAGAGCAAAGACCATTCTATCGTCGTCCTGCTGGTATGTTCAGCTCTGCTGTGACCATTGTTGATGGCGTATTAGGAATATATAACAATCCCTTCTTTATAGCAAAACCATACGCCGAATACTATTGGCTCGGTTCTGCCGAAAACCCAAGCCAATCAACCAATTATGCTTGGAATTTATATTCTGAAAATAGCACTGAGGTTGATCGTCATATCGATTATCAATCAGAACTTTATTATAGCTTGCCGCTCAATAGCTGGTGGACGGCTCCTGAATTTGTTGCCTATGGCGGGCGATTAGATGATGATGGTGTGACGTCAGAGACATACCAATATAGCAATTTCTTTTTGAGACATGATAGCGCGGGCAATGAGTATTCTCTACCGTATCCCGGTATGGTTATTGCCGCTGACAATAATACAACATTTACTAATGTGTTGAACTCGTTTTTTGACTACAATGATAGTGGAGTGATTCCCTTATGTTCAAGCAAAACGTCCGTCTTTAGAGGGCGTTTTGGTGATCTGGAGAACTACCTGTTTACTTCGTATTATGGCGCTGAACCTTGGGGCGACAATGAGTTCGGTTGGTGGTTCGGTAAGAATGCCTCCCACATTGATGGCATGGGTCAGGCATTTGAGAAGCCTCAGCACCCCTATCAACTCAATCATGTTTATCTCTTGATAGATGATTATTATTATAATGTTCAAGCCGATGTCACGATGACATGTAAGGTATATAAGCTGACGGATATTCCCAATTATGGCGATGTATCTGTTACTTTGCCCAAAGTGCCGGGTGAACTTGTTTGTACAGGCGAGGCTTTGTTAACGCCTACTACCGCTGATGAAACAGGAGGCGTGATCACTTTTACTTTGTATGGAGAAGACGGCTCTGAGTTTGCTCCGATCATTGACTATCCCATCCTAGTGACCATTGAGGGCTACAACGGTCCTGGAATGGAAAACCTGGTAGAATTCCGTGCTTACGTTTCACTTGACGACCAGGTCGATGAGGGCTACGGCGAGTTGGCATATATCATGGTAGAGAAACGTGAATATGATGAAAATGATGAACCTATTTATTTAGGTGAATATGAATGGAAAGGATTGAACCGTTACTGGGACAACGGGTCAATAGTAATAAAGACTGGTTTCACCATTTTTATCGACATCGATAATCCCTATATCACCTTTGTTTACGAGCAAGAGGATGGGCAATACTTGTTCCCTGCTGCTGGTGGTTCCATGCAGAAAACTTGGCTTGACGGTACCCTTTCTAATGGTATCAGGTTCTCGACCTCTTGTCCCTCTCATGACGGTAGCTGGCGCATTACCTGTGATGGTAGCGAATCCTTGCCTAGTTGGTTAAACATCAGTCTGATAGATATCATTAACGCCACTGGATTCCTTGGGGTTCGGGCCAATGTGTCAGCCTCTGCTCTCCCCAGCGGCATGACCTATCGCGAGGCTGTAGTCAGGTTTGAGATTCCAGGCGACTATATCGAGTATAAGTTCATGCAAGGCACGCAGCCCATGGGATACAGGGGTGACGTGAATGCTGATGGCACCGTGAGCATCAGTGACGTGACTCAATTAATCGACATTTTGTTGAGTGGGGCCCAGGGCGGACCAACTGCCGATGTGAACGCCGATGGCAGTGTCACCATCAGTGATGTGACTCAATTAATCGATATGTTGCTTGGTGGCATTGAGCCTACCCAGATTGCGACAGGAAATAGAGAGTTTACAGTGAATGGCGTGACCTTCAAGATGATGGCTGTCGAGGGCGGCACCTTCGCTATGGGTGCAACCCGTAGCCAGAATGGTAGCGATTACAATACAATGGAGAAGCCAGTACACATGGTAACACTATCCGATTACTATATCGGCCAGACTGAGGTGACGCAAGCGCTGTGGCAAGCCGTGATGGGCTCTAACCCGAGTAACTTCACTGGTGATCTGAAACGTCCTGTCGAGATGGTGTCGTGGAACGACTGCCAGCAGTTTATCACCAAGCTGAATCAGATGACGGGTATGAATTTCCGTATGCCCACCGAGGCTGAGTGGGAATTTGCTGCACGTGGTGGCATCAAGACTCGTGGTTTCAGGTTTGCAGGCAGTAATGTCCTTGATAATGTGGCATGGTACAACTCCAATGCTGAGGGCACCACTCATCCTGTTGGCACCAAGGCGCCTAACGAGTTGGGTATCTATGACATGAGTGGCAATATCTATGAGTATTGTCAAGACAGGATTGATAATGACTTCGCTTATCCTAGTGAGCCTCAGGTTAACCCGACGGGTCAGGAAACCGGCGATAGCCGCATCATTCGCGGCGGCAGTATAGATTATGGTGATGATAATTGTCGTGTCGCCCGCCGCTGGGGTGACGCTACATATGCAAGATGGAATGACCAAGGTCTGCGTTTAGCCCTGTAAGCATTGCAGCAATGTAACTGAATAGTTTGGCGCCTCGAGGACAGTTAGCCTCAAGGCGCCAATTTTGCGTTTTTCGATTGTTGCTCTGATGCGGTACTACGGCCTGTTTTTCTTGTTTGTACCCCACTTGCTGGGCTTGGGACCCATGACGAGTTCAAGCGTGCCACCGGCGATGATGTCGCGGTAGTCGATGTAGCTCTTGTCATAGCGCTTGCCGTTCAATCGGGCGCTTTGTACATAGACGTTTTGGTCGCTGTTGTTGATGGCCTTGACGGTGAACGTCTTGCCGTCGCCCACATTGAGACGTGCTTCGTTGAACTGGGGTGAACCGATGATGTATTTACCGCCTGCAGGCTCTTCCTGATACAAACCGATTGACGACAGCACATACCATGCCGACATTTGGCCCACATCCTCGTTGCCGCTCAGGCCGTCAAGGTCGTTGCGGTATTGTTCACGCAGCACGCGGCGGACAAGATGAGCCGCTTTCCACGGTTGCCCCACGTAATTATACATATAAATGATATGGTGGCTGGGCTCGTTGCCGTGGGCATACTGGCCAATGAGACCGCTTACGTCGGGCGATGCCTCCACACCCAGGTCACCCTCGACGATAAACAGTGAGTCGAGTTTCTGGATAAAGGCTTTCTCGCTGCCAAACAGATTTACCAGTCCATGCACGTCATGGGGCACGAGCCAAGTATATTGCCAGGCGTTGCCCTCGCAGTAGTCGTCGTTGCGGTGCTTGGTCGACAGGGGATCAAACTCGGCTGCTGGACGGAAATTACCCTTCGAGTCCTTACCGCGCATGAATCGGGTCTGCTTGTCAAAATAGTGCCTGTAGGATTTGCTGCGCTCGTTAAAGTAGTTGTAATTCTCTTGGTCACCGACGACTTTGGCTACCTGGGCGATGCACCAGTCGGCAAGGGCATATTCCAATCCGCGTGCCACAGTCTCTTTGTCAGGCTCGAGGTCATAGGGGATATAGCCGTATTGCTTCAATAAGCCCATTGAGCGCTCATCAAGCATTGCGCTGGTGACCATGGCCTTGAGCGCTTTATCCTTGTCCACATCAAAGCCTTTCAACACCAGGTCGGCCAGAACGGGTGCGCCTGGATTGCCCACCATGCAGTCGGTCTCGTTGCCCATCAGGTGCCACACTGGCAGTTTGCCTTGCTGCTCAAAGATGTGCAGGAAGGTCTGGGCGATATCCGCTTGTTTCTCGCGATGGATGAGTGTTTGTAACGGGTGGGCAGCGCGATAGGTGTCCCACAGCGATAGGGTAGTGTAGTTGGTGAAGTTGCCCTCATGCACCTCGCCGTCGGCACCGCGGTACTCGCCGCACACGTCACTGAAGACCGACGGAGCCACCATCGTGTGGTACAGCGCAGTGTAGAACACCGTGCGGTCATCAGTATTGCCAGTCTCGATGGTAACCTTGCCTAATTCATCATTCCAAGCTTCATTTGCTTGATGGCATACGCTGTTGAAGTCCCAGCCTGGGTTCTCGCTCATCAGGTTGCCAATGGCGTTCTCGATGCTCACGGCCGACAGGCCTGTCTTGACCAGCAGGGGCTGGCCATGATTGGGTGTGGTGATGAGGCCAATGGTGTCGCCAGCGAGTTTCTCCAGTGTGATGTCTTGAGAGAATTCCATGGCAAAGAAATCTTTTTGATTCCTTGCCCAGCCCATCGAGTGACGGTAGCCGGCTATCATGCGAGGTGAGATCTGCTTCATCCTCACTTGCTTAGGTGAGTCCCATCCAATGCCTTGACCTAAGTCAAGGAGCAGCTGATAGGTTCCTTGGTCGGTCAAGAATGAGTAACGGTGCATACCCGTGCGCTTGGTAGCGGTAAGTTCCACTTTGACGTAGGGCTTGCCTCCGTCACGCAATGTGATGGAATAGTAGCCTGGCTTAACATTCTCGTCGTTGTGGCTAAATACCACTTTGCGTTGATCTCGGTTGACAACAGGCAGCAGGGCCACATCGCCCAGGTCACCGATGCCGGTGCCGCTCAGGTGCTGATGCCCGAAACCGATGAGTACATTGTCGCTGTCGTGATAACCTGAACACCAGTCCCAGCCTTGCGTAGGCTCGGTGGGACCCAGTTGCACATAGCCAAAGGGTACGTTGGCCCCCAGGAACACATGTCCATGTCCGCCCGTGCCGATGCGCGGATTGACATATTGAGTGAAGTTGCCCTCACTGGCTAAGCCAGTCAGGCAAATGCAAATCGCGGTGATAAATAATAACGTTTTTCTCATCTTGTTTATCGTTATGGGTTTCAATGTGCAAATTTAATAATAATTGCGAAAAAATAGCGAGTTAATGGTCTGGAATGATAATTATTTGATTAAATTTGCAGGTTGAAATGCCTGAAAGCGATTTTTAACAACTTAACATTATATCATTAACAATCAAGATTTATGAAATTATTCAAATTAACAGCAATGTCGGTTGCGGTATTGGCCCTGTTGAGTTCATCGACCTGCTCCAAACAGGAAACTGCGGCTCCTGGCCAGGCTCCCGCTACCGAGAAAACCGCCGGTAAAATGGAAAAGAAAGAGTTCACTCCCGAATTCCTCAATCAGCTGGGCCGCGTGGGTGGACCCCAGGTGTCTCCCGATGGCAAGAAGGTGCTTTATGGCGTGACCTATTTTGACATCGCCACCAACAAGGGCAACTGCGACCTGTGGGTGATGGACGTTGACGGCCAGAATGCCCGCCAAATCACCAACACTCCCAACAGCGAGAGCAACTATGTGTGGATTGACGGCGGCAAGAAGATTGCCTTTATCTATCGCGAGGAGGGTGAGGGCAAGACGCCTCAACTGTGGACAATGAACGCCGACGGTGGCGGCCGCAACTGCGTCAGCGATGTCGAGGACGGCATCGAGGGCTTTGTGTTCTCGCCCGACGAGAAACGCGTGGTCATGATTTCTCAGGTGAAGTATGGCCAGACGGTACAAGATGTTTATCCTGACCTGGATAAGACCTCAGGCAAGCTTTATGACGACATGATGTACAAGCACTGGGACGAGTGGGTAACCACGGTTCCTCACCCCTTTGTGGCCGACTATGACGGCAGCAAGGCCGGTAACGTGAAGGACGTGCTCGAGGGCGAACCCTACGAGTCACCCATGAAGCCTTGGGGTGGCATCGAGTCGCTGGCTTGGACTCCTGACAGCAAGAGCCTCGTTTACGTGTGCCGCAAGAAAACTGGTAAGGACTATGCCTTCTCGACCAATAGCGACCTCTACAAGTACAACCTGGAGACCGGTAAGACCGAGAACCTGACCCAGGGCATGATGGGCTATGACACCTATCCCATCATTAACAGCAAGGGCCAGATGGCATGGCTGTCGATGGAACACGACGGCTATGAGGCCGACAAGAACCGCATCTTCTTCATGGATGAAAACGGTAACAAGAAGGATCTGACCGCTAACTGGGACTACAGTGTGGATGATATCGCCTGGTCGCCCGACGAGAAGGCCATCTATTTCATCTGCCCGTTCCAGGGCACGCAACCCATCTTCCGCATGGATGTAGCTACCCAAAAGATAGACACCATCGCCATGGGTGTGTGTGACTTCAATAGTATGTCATTTGTTGACAATGAGACTCTTATGGCTTGCCGTCAGAGCTATCAGACCCCCAATGAGATCTGCAGCATTCAGATGGGCAAGGAGCCTGTTCAGCTAACTCATGTCAATGACGAAATGCTCGCTCAAGTAGATCCTATCGGCATCGAGAAGCGCATGATTCCCACCACCGATGGTAAACTCATGACCACTTGGGTTTGCTACCCGCCTAACTTCGATCCTAACAAGAAGTATCCCGCTATCCTCTTCTGCGAGGGTGGTCCCCAATCGCCCGTAAGCCAGTTCTGGAGCTATCGCTGGAACATGCGCATCATGGCCAGCAACGGCTACATTGTTATTCTGCCCAACCGTCGTGGTCTGCCTGGCTTCGGCTCAGAGTGGAATGCCCAGATCAGTGGCGATTACGGTGGCCAGAACATGCGTGACTACCTCAGCGCCGTGGACTACATGAAGAAGGAGCCTTACATCGATGGTGACCACATCGGTGCCGTTGGTGCCAGCTATGGTGGCTACTCGGTTTACTTCCTGGCAGGTAACCACAACAAGCGCTTTGCTTGCTTCCTGGCTCACGCCGGTATCTTCAACCTTGAGGCCCAGTACCTCGAGACCGAGGAGATGTGGTTTGTACAGTGGGATCTGGGTGGCGCTTTCTGGGAGAAAGGCAACGCTACCGCTCAGCGCTCTTATACCCAGGCCAACCCCAAGAACTATGTTCAGAACTGGGATACTCCTATCATGTGCACCGCTGGCGAACTCGATTACCGCATCGTCTTCACCCAGGCTTGCCAGGCATTCAATGCCGCCAAGATCAAGGGTCTGCCCGCCCGCCTGCTGCTCTTCCCCGACGAGAACCACTGGATTCTCAAGCCCCAGAACAGCATCCTGTGGCAGCGCGAGTTCTTCCGCTGGCTTGACACGTGGCTGAAGCCCGACAGCGAGGCTGCTAAGGCTTACAAGGCCCAGCAGGATAGCATCAATGCCGCTAAGGCTGCAACTGCTGCTGTTCCCGCTCCCGTTGAGGAGAAAAAGAACTGATTAATCATCCAATCATAGCAAGAATGAGGGAGACCTTCGGGCCTCCCTCATTCTTGTTGTATATTCAGCCAGTTTTGTCAATCTGGCTTGTCCAGTCCCAGAAAACCGAATACATCACCTCGCCAGTCGCCGCCGTTGTCGGGATTGAGTGTGTGGATGCCCAGTGCAGCAGCTGCCTGGCAGTTGCGGGCACTGTCATCGATGAAGAGAATGCGGTCAGGGGTAGTCTGTTCCCCCTCAATCATGGCGAGGAAAATCTCGGGAGATGGTTTCATCATGCGCATCTCGTAGCTCAGGTAAAGGCGGTCGAAGTAGTAATCCAGACCATGCCCCATGCCATCAAAGGCGCTGCTGCGCGCCCATCTCATCATGAATGGGTTGGTGTTGGAGAGTAGGGCAAGAGGAAATCCTTCGTGGCGCAATCTTAAGAGAGCGTCAAAGTTGCGTTGAAACAGTTCAGCGGCATATCCCGTCCAGGCGTACTCTAACTGATCCATTGTTAATTCCTTGCCGATGATGCGGCTTAACTCGTCGCGGTATTGCTCGGCCGTAAGCACGCCCTCCTCCAGGTCGCCGAAGATACCTTTCTGGGCATAATCGTCGAGAAATTGCTCGACGTTAGTCACACCGATTTCCTGAAACCGCCTGATGGCAATCATCTTGTCGAGGCGGAATACCACACCTCCCAGGTCAAAGACCACATGCGTAATGTTACCGTTTTTGATGCTCATAATGAATTTATTAATGGATTTTGTTTGCAAAGGTAAATAAAAATGTTTACCTTTGCAAACATGAACTATACTTTGACCACTAGTGAGGCGGCAATTGCTGCCGATGAGTTTATTGCGCGCTATCGTGACGTGGAGCGCATGGATGCCTTGTGCGGCAAGTGCCCTTCCTATGGCAACTCGTGGGGCTGTCCACCACATGCGTTTGACCCAGCCACCGTTAGTAACGGCTTCAAAACCGTGAAGCTGATGGGGACCACCATCGAGTTTGATGAGGCGACACGCACCGGGTGCACCACGCCCGAGATGTCTAGAACAGTGGCAACCCAAGCCATGCAAGAAGCGTGGGAAACGATTTTACCAGAATTATATGAACTTGAACGCCAGGTGCCGGGAAGCCGTTGCTTCACTTTCCGCTGCCATCTGTGTCCCAAGGGTTGTACGCGACCTGAGGGTAAGCCTTGCCGCCATCCTGAGCTATTGCGCTATTCGCTCGAGGCAGTTGGCTTTGACGTGACTGCTGCCACCCGCGATCTGCTGGGCATCGATTTGGAGTGGAGCAACGATGGCAGATTGACTAAGCACATTACCCTCGTCACCGCCCTCTTTTGCCGTTGATCACATTTATTTTTGGAAAACAAAAAAGACGGCTAGAATCAGACAAATAAATGCGGCAAGGTGATTCCATCGTAGTGACTCACCGTTGAAGAACACCGTGACAAAGACTGTAAATACGGTCAACGAGATGACTTCTTGAATCACCTTTAGCTGCATGAGGTTAAAGGGGCCACCGTTGCCCATGTAGCCGATGCGGTTAGCGGGAACCTGGCACGAGTATTCGGGCAAGGCAAGGAGCCACGAGAGCAAGATGATGACATACAGTGGCGTGCTGTCGGTAAAAACCTTGATCTGTTGAAGCTTCAAATGGCCATACCAGGCAAATGTCATGAAGATGTTTGAGACAACAAGAAGCCCAATCGTGTAAATGTATTGCATATCGTTTTATACGGTTTTCGGTTTTAGTGCGACAAAAGTAGCAATATTCTCTCAATCAGTTGCTGAGATTGGCCAGAATTATTAGATTCTTGGTAGGATTTATCGTAAACATTGTCGTTCAAAGGAATTCATATTTTTTGGTCAATAACGGATGAAAAGGTGAAATATGAAGTGGATTTGAGCAGAATTTTGTCCAAATATTCCTATCTTTGCAGTCCTATAAACAATATATAAATGATGATGAAAGAACGAGGAATGCAGTCGATGAACTTGTCGATGATGCCTGTCTATAGCACCGCTATTTCGCTTGAGGACAAGATGATGGTTATGGATAACCTGGGCGATAGGTTAATTGGCGAACCTGACGAGGTTAACCACTTCATGGGTCGATTTCCAATGAAGTTGTCATCGACCTGCATGATGATTGTTCTTCAGGGCAAGGTAAGGTTCAATGTGAACTTCCGTGATTTTGTCGCCGAGGGTAATACTTGTGCCGTCATCTCGGCCGGCACCATCATCGAGCAAGTGGAAATCGATGATCAGGCAAGGTTCATCTTCCTGTCTTTTTCCCAAAAGAATCTGCCCTCGATGACCAATATCAAGCAGCACAATGTGCATCGGCTCTATGCGCTGCAAGTCGTGTTGCTTCATTTGCGCCCAGCTCATGTGGAATTGTTGCAAACAACCTATCAGGTATTGCGCTCCATACTTATTGATCCCGACTTTAATGTGGGCAGGGAGGAGGCCGCTTTCAACTGTATCAACCTGATGGGAAGCATCATCGAACAGGGCGCAAGCAACCAACCCGACTTATCGGCCAAGGTTTCGCGTAAGGACGATATCGTCGCCCGCTTCTTGCAATGTGTCAATGATAATTATCGCGAGCACCGCGATTTGGGCTTTTATGCCGACCAGTTATGCCTTTCGCTCAAGTACATGTCTCATGTGGTGTATGAGCAGACGGGTCGCCATCCTTCCCGATGGATTAAGGATTATGTCATCCTCGATGCCAAAACGATGTTGCGCAGTGGGCGATACACGGTTCAGCAAGTGGCCGATGAGTTGAATTTTCCCAACCAGTCATTTTTCGGCAAATATTTTAAGGAAGCCGTTGGCATCTCCCCCAAAAAGTGGAAATAAGTTTTATCCCTGATGTTTAATTATTCCTTGGGGTGATGGTGATGACGGCATATTCCGAGTCGGTGCCAACGCGGAACTTGCCGCCCCAGATGCCCATGCCAGAGCTTACGTAATAATCGGTCTTGCCGCGCTTCCACTGGCCATAAGCGCACTCATACATCGACTTGACAACCAAACTCAAAGGCCAGATTTGGCCACGATGGGTGTGACCGCTCAGTTGCAGGTCAATGCCATTTTGCTCAGCCTCCTCCAAATGATAGGGCTGATGGTCCAGCAGGATGAGGTAATTGTCACGGGTAACACCCTGCACCAGTTGGTTGACGCTCTTGCGGGTGTAGTTGCTGCGGTCATCACGGCCGATAACGGTCACGTCGCCGATGTTCACCGTTTCGTCTATCAGCAGGCGAATCCCGCTTTGCTTGATCCAGTCGATGGATTTGTCAATGCCAGAGATATACTCATGGTTGCCAAGACACGCTATGACAGGAGCTTCAAGACGCTTGAACTCCTCGCTAGTACCTTGCTCGAGTAATGGCCTCATGCGACCGTCGATGATGTCACCCGTAATCAGGATCATGTCGGGGTGCTCGGCATTCACCATGTCCACCCATCGGCCCACCTCGGCGCGACGATTATGGTATCCGGCATGCAGGTCACTTAACATAACGATCTTTAGCGGGCGTTCCAGCTGCTTGTTGGTCGTGAGATGGATTTCCTGGCGCACTTTATTGTGATAGTGTATATTGCCGGCCACCAGGGTCACCAGTAGCGCGCCTGAAATGGTCAGTGAAGTGATCGCGTTATCCTTGAGCCATGTGGCCGGTACCAAATGGATAATCCGTCCGATGTCGAGCAGCAAGAAAATCAACATCAGGTAGAACATGATGATGAGCCACGAATTACCGATTTCGTAGACTGCTGTAGCCAGACTTAAGGGCATCGTGTCGCTCTTGAACTGCAGCAGCATGCAAGCCAATGCAGCCAGCATGAGTAGAATGATAACGACTTTGACGGGTGTTGAAAAGGGAAGCACGCGCCACACGTGCCATGATACATATCCTTGCATGACCAGCATCACGGTCAGTGCTATAATGAAGAATTTTGCCATGTGATTCTGATAAAAATGTGGACAAAATTACTAAAAAATCGCTCTAATGTCGTTTGTTGCTGAATTATTAACTATTTTTGTGGAGCAAATAACCATTTTTGATGAAAAGAGAAGAGTTATTACAGGTGGTGAGAGACCGCATGGGCATTGACGCGTTAAATGACATGCAACGCGCGGCGCTCGAAGCGTGGAAATCGGGCGGGGGAGACCTGGTGCTGTATTCCCCAACGGGAACGGGTAAAACACTGGCCTTTGCCTTGTGTGTGCTGCAAGCCCTCAAGCCCCCCATGCAACAGTTGCAGGCGGTGGTGCTGGCTCCGTCACGTGAATTGGTGATGCAAACGGCCGAGATCCTGCGTGTTCTTGCTACTGGCTACAAGGTGACGCCATGCTATGGTGGTCACGCGGTCAGCGATGAGAAAGCCTCTTTAGAGGTCACTCCTGACATCATAGTCGCCACTCCAGGACGCCTGCTCGACCATCAGCGGCGAGGTCATATCGCTTTGGGAGGTACGCGCCTGCTCGTGCTCGACGAGATGGATAAATCGCTGGAACTGGGCTTTGAGGACGAGATGCGTCAATTACTCAAACAGATGCCGCGCATCAATCGTCGCATCCTTGCATCGGCGACGGTTCTGGATGTTGTTCCCGATTATGTGAGACTCAACAAGCCCGTCACGGTGAATGTGCTAAAGGGCTCGGCACAGCCTGCTGAGCGCATAAAGGTTTGGCAGGTGGAATCATCAAGCAGGGATAAACTCGATTGCCTGCGTGATTTGTTGCTCACCCTTGATGGTGACAAGACTATTGTGTTTGCCAACTATCGCGAGAGCGTTGAGCGCATCCATCAATATTTGGTGAAACACAAAATAGATGCCGGAATCTATCACGGCGCATTGGAACAACAAGAACGGGAATGCGCCGTGGCCATGCTCAATAACGGCAGTGTCAATGTCATCGTTGCTACCGACCTTGCTGCCCGTGGTCTGGATATTGAACAGGTGTCTCACATCATCCACTATCACTTGCCCGTGAGCGAGGAGGCTTATATCCACCGCAATGGGCGCACGGCTAGGGTGGATGCCCATGGTGAGGCTTACGTCATCACTTCCCCCGACGAGTCCTTGCCGGAGTGGGTGTCGATTGATGAGTCTTTTGTCCTCAATCCTAAGCCAAGACCTTCCCGTGCTACAATGGCAACGCTCTATTTCCAGGCTGGTAAGAAAGAGAAACTGTCACGCGGTGATATCATGGGCTTTATTGCCAACAACGGAGGTGTTGAACCCGGTGCCATCGGGCGTATTGACGTGCGTGACCACTATGCTATAGCGGCTGTACCACGCAAGCAGGTACAAGATGTGTTACAACGCCTGCAACAAGTGAAAATCAAGGGTAAGAAAGTGAGAATATCACTGCTCAAATAATATTCTTTAACTTTTCACGTTGTATAATATTACTATACCTTAAACTTTAGCTAAAGACAAACTATGAAACCTGAAGAAAGAAAACGAGACATCTATTTTCTCAAGCTGCTATCGCGCAGTTTCCCCAATGTGGCGACAGCCAGCACCGAGATCATCAATCTCGAGGCCATCTTGAATCTGCCCAAGGGCACCGAGCATTTCTTGGCCGACCTGCATGGTGAATACCTTGCTTTCCAGCACGTGCTCCGCAATGCTAGCGGTAGGATTAAACGGAAAGTGAATACGATCTTTAATGACTCCCTCAGCGCCCGTGAGCAGAAGGACCTATGTACCCTCATTTACTATCCTGCCGAGAAATTGGAATTGGTGAAAGATGAGATTACCGAAAAGGAAGATTTGGATGACTGGTACTTTATCACCATCAACCGCTTGGTGAGAGTCTGCCGCCACGTTTCGTCCAAATATAGCCGTTCCAAGGTTCACAAGGCCCTGCCCGAGGACTTCTCCTATATCATCCAAGAGCTTTTGCACGAGCACAGCAGCGACCCGAACAAGCAGGCTTATGTCGATGTGATTATCAAGACCATCATATCGACTAATCGTGTCGATGAGTTCATCATCGCCATGTGCAACTTGATTCAGCAGTTGACCATCGATATGCTGCACCTCTTGGGCGATGTCTATGACCGTGGTCCTAGTCCTGATAAAATCATGGACATCCTGTGCAACTACCACAACTTTGATATTCAGTGGGGCAACCATGACATCCTGTGGATGGGTGCTGCAGCAGGTAACGACTGCAGCATTGCCAATGTGTTGCGCATCGCCTTGCGCTACGGCAACCACGGCGTGCTCGAGGATGGTTACGGTATTAACCTGTTGCCACTGGCTACCTTTGCTATGGACACCTATGCTAACGACCCCTGCGAGCGCTTCCTGCCTAAGGACGGTAGCGCCAAGGATCCTGAGCGAGCCCGCACCGCACAGCTTGTGGCACAGATGCACAAGGCCATTAGCATTATCCAATTCAAACTGGAGGCCGCTGCCATCAAGCGCCGTCCTGACTTTGACATGAAGGACCGTCTCTTGCTGGACAAGATGGACCTGAAGAAGGGTGTAATCAAGATCAAGGGCAAAGAGTATGAACTGCTCGACACCAACTTCCCGACGGTGGATCCCAAGCATCCTTTCAAACTGACTCCCGAGGAAGAGTCTATCGTAACGAAGCTCCACCAGTCGTTTACCGAAAGCGAGAAACTGCGCAAGCACATGAAGTGCATGTTCCGCAACGGCTGTCTGTACACAATTACCAACGGCAACCTGCTCTATCATGCCTCCATCCCTCTGAACGAGGACGGCACGCTGAAGGATGTGGCTATCCGTGGTGAGAAGTTCCATGGCAAGGCATTGCTCAAGCGCGCTGGCAATCTCATCCGTGCAGCTTATTTCGGCTGTGATGATCCCGAGGAACGCGCCTTTGCACTTGACTACTTATGGTATCTGTGGTGCGGTCCCGATTCACCCGCATTTGACAAGAGCAAGATGGCTACCTTTGAACGCTACTTCATCGCCGACAAAGATACCCACAAGGAAGTCAAGGGCGCTTATTACACGATGCGTGACAACCCCGACGTGGTTGACATGATTCTTGATGAATTTGGCGTCACCGGTGAGCATCGACACATCATCAACGGTCATGTGCCCGTCAAGACCATCAAGGGTGAGAATCCTATCAAGGCCGGTGGCAAACTCATGGTGATTGATGGTGGCTTCTCCAAGGCCTATCAGCCCGAGACCGGTATTGCCGGCTATACGCTGGTTTATCACTCTCAAGGATTTGAACTCGTTCAGCATGAGCCGTTCTCATCGATTGACGAGGCCGTTAGACTCGGTCAAGACATCAAGTCCACGCGCAGCATAGTCGAGCACACCCATCAACGTATCCTTGTGAACGATACCGACATCGGCACCGAACTCAAGTCCCAGATCGAGGATCTCAAGGAACTGCTTGACGCCTACCGTTCTGGTGACCTCAAGGAACGCAACCTGCGTCCCATTACCAATAAACGCTAATTAGAATTGTTAGACAATGTCATCTTGTCACGCGGCTGCTCCACTATTGAGGGCAACCGCGTGACAACGTTTATTCTCCTTTATTGAAAATGGAACTAAATTGAAGTTTTTTAGTTAAAAATACTATAGAATAAAATATTTTACTATATTTGCAAGTTGAAAACATAGATAATTCACATTATTCATTTAAATATCAAAGAACAATGAAGAAGACTTTATGCTTATTATTGAGTGCTTTGTTAATGCTCGGCGTTTCGGGTTGTGGTTCAATGAACAATGCCACTAAGGGTGGTTTGATCGGTGGTGGCGGTGGCGCTGCTATCGGTGCTGGCATCGGCGCCCTCATCGGTAAGGGCAAGGGTGCTGCCATTGGCGGTGCTATTGGCGCTGTTGCTGGTGGCGTGGCTGGTACCCTCATCGGCAAGAAGATGGACAAGCAGGCTAGGGAACTCGCCCAGATCGCTGGTGCTCAGGTTGACACTTGCACCGACGTGAATGGTTTCGAGGCCATTAAGGTGACCTTTGACAACGGTATCCTCTTTGGCTTCAACAGCTCAAAGCTGGGTGACGATGCTAAGGCTTCGCTCGACAAGTTTGCTACCTCGCTGATCAACAACCCCCAGACCGACGTGCAGATTTACGGCCACACCGACAATGTTGGTACCCACGCTGTAAACGAGAAGGTTTCCAATGCACGTGCTACCGAGGTGAAGAACTATCTGACCAATGCTGGTGTTCCCAGTGCCCGCATGACCAGTCAGGGTTTGGCTTATGACTATCCCGTTGCCAGCAATGACACCGAGGCCGGTCGCGCCCAGAATCGTCGCGTTGAGATCTACATCACCGCTAATGAGGACATGGTGAAGGCTGCCCAGGATGGTACGCTCAAGTAAGAGATAACCATTTTTAGTGAAATTTATTTGTGGGTGCTCCCGATAAAGGAGTACCCATATTTTTTTGCAAGTAATTTATTTTGAGCGACTTTGGTGAGTTGTTGGTTTGTGTTTTGGATAACTTTTTTGTAAATTGAAAAACTTAAATATCTAATAATCAGTATAATATAAATTATTTTTAAAAACTTTACAATTTTTCTTATTAATTTTGTTGTTCAAAACAATCTTATTATCTTTGCAAGGTTTTTGCCCCGTGTGGTAAATCAATGTGTGCAAAAGAACATAATAACCTTAATTAATAATGGAACCAAAAACCTATACTTACCAACAGGCATACGAAGCCTCGTTGAAATACTTTGACGGCGACGAACTTGCCGCTAGGGTATGGTCTTCGAAGTATGCCCTAAAAGATTCTTTCGGAAACCTTTATGAGTTGACTCCCGATGATATGCACCGCCGCATCGCCCGCGAGATTGCGCGCATCGAGAATAAGTATCCCAACCCGATGACTGAAGACCGCCTGTTTGAGCTGATGAGTCATTTCCGCTACATCGTGCCTCAGGGTAGCCCTATGGCGGGTATCGGCAATAATTTCCAGGTGGGCTCATTGAGCAACTGCTTTGTGGTGGGCCTTGACGGCGAGCCCGACAGTTATGGCGGCATCCTCAAGATTGATGAGGAGCAGGTACAGCTCATGAAACGCCGTGGCGGTGTGGGGCATGACTTGTCACACATTCGTCCCAAGGGCTCTCCGGTCAAGAACAGTGCCTTGACATCGACCGGTCTTGTGCCCTTCATGGTACGCTATAGTAACAGCACCCGCGAGGTGGCCCAGGATGGCCGCCGTGGTGCGCTTATGCTTACCGTGAGCATCAAGCATCCCGACGCTGAGTCGTTTATCGACGCTAAGATGGTTGAGGGCAAGGTGACTGGCGCTAACGTGTCGGTGCGCATCGACGATGCCTTCATGCAGGCTGCAGTCGAGGGCAAGCCTTATCACCAGCAGTATCCCATCGAGAGTGATAAGCCAGTGTATGAGAAAGAGACCGACGCTGCCAGGTTGTGGGCCAAAATCGTACACAATGCTTGGAAGAGCGCTGAGCCGGGCATCTTGTTCTGGGATACCATCACCCGTGAGTCGGTGCCCGACTGTTATGCCGACCTTGGTTTCAAGACCATCTCAACAAACCCTTGTGGTGAGATTCCCTTGTGTCCCTATGACAGTTGTCGTCTCATAGCCATCAATCTCTACAGCTATGTGAAGAATCCGTTCACTCCCCAGGCTGAATTTGATTTCGACATGTTCGCCGAGCATGTGGCTTGTGCTCAGCGCATGATGGACGACATCATCGACCTGGAGATGGAGAAAATCGAAAAGATTCTCGCTAAAATCAAGAGTGATCCCGAGACCAGTGAGGTGAAGACCACCGAGATGAACCTGTGGAATAAAATCCGCACAAAGACGCTCAAAGGCCGTCGTACTGGTGTGGGTACAACTGGTGAGGGCGACATGATCGCCGCTATGGGATTGCGTTACGGCACTTCCGAGGCAACCGAATTCTCGGTAAGCGTTCACCGTGCATTGGCATTGGCTGCCTATGGCTCATCGGTACAGATGGCCAAGGAGCGTGGAGCATTTGAGATCTATGATGCCGAGCGTGAGAAGAATAATCCTTATATCAACCGCATCCGCGAAGCCTCTCCCGAACTTTATGAGGAGATGGTGAAATATGGTCGCCGCAACATCGCTTGCTTGACTATCGCGCCCACAGGTACCACCAGTTTGCTGACCCAGACCACTTCGGGTATTGAGCCTGTCTTCATGCCCGTGTACAAGCGTCGCCGCAAGGTGAATCCCAGTGACAAGGATGTGCATGTTGACCTGGTTGACGAGAATGGTGACTCATTTGAGGAATTCATCGTTTATCACCATAAGTTGGTGACATGGATGAATGCCAACAATATACCTGTTCGCCGTGATTATACCCAAGAGGAACTGAATGACATTGTTAGGCGTTCACCATATTACAAGGCCACAGCCAACGATGTGGATTGGGTAAACAAGGTGAGAATGCAGGGTGAAGTCCAGAAGTGGGTGGACCACAGCATCAGTGTGACCATCAACTTGCCCAACGACATCAGCGAGGAGATGGTAGGCAAACTCTATGTTGAGGCCTGGCGCAGTGGCTGCAAGGGCTGCACCGTTTATCGTGACGGCTCGCGCACCGGTGTACTCGTTGCCTTGAGCGACAACGACAAGAAAAAGGAGAAAGAGAAAGAAAACACTTCTAGTGAACAGCAGGCCGCCCGCTACATTGCCGAGGAGGAACATATCCTCAAGCGTCCCGTTGAACTTGAGGCCGATGTGGTTCGTTTCCAGAACAAGAAAGAGAAATGGATTGCCTTTATTGGCTTGATTGACGGTCGTCCCTATGAGATTTTCACGGGTATTGCCGACGATGATGAGGGTATCTTCTGTCCCAAGTCGGTGACCAAGGGCAAGATCATCAAGGCCGTGGGCGAGGATGGCGTAAAGCGCTATGACTTCCAATTCATCAATAAGCGTGGTTTCAAGACCACCATCGAGGGATTGAGCGAGAAGTTCAACCCTGAGTTCTGGAACTATGCTAAGCTCATCTCGGGCGTGTTGCGTTATGGCATGCCCATCCCACAGGTGCTCAAACTCGTGAGCAGCCTTGAACTGGACAGCCAGTCCATTAACACCTGGAAGATGGGTGTTGAGCGTGCTTTGAAGCGTTATATCCATAATGGTGAGGCTGCGGCCGAGCGTTGCCCGAACTGCGGACAAGACACGCTTGTTTATCAGGAAGGCTGCTTGATTTGCACCAACTGTGGTACATCCCGTTGCGGATAATTTGTGGCAAAATAAGTTGAATCATGGTGTGTTCTGTCTGGCTGAGGATAGAACACACCTTTATCAAAAAAAGGGGACAATGACAATCAGTTTCAGTATCGAGTACAAGACCCGATGGGGCGAAGAACTCTACCTCATGCTGGGCAACGACCGCTATAGTGCCGTGAAAATGAATTACAATCCAGGTGGCATTTGGACGGTATCCTACAACGTGAGTGATGCTACACGCCAACTGCGTTACCGCTATATTGTTAAGGAGGGTGGAGAGGTTACACGCGTTGAACGTTGTGAGTGCCACATCCTGGATTTGCAGGAAGGGGTGAGCCGCTATCTCGTGGACGATTATTGGAACGATGAAGTGAGCGCTTTGTCCACTAACGATTTTGTCGCTCGATTGATGCAGGCCAATGAACGTGTGCTTCATATCTCACAGGTCAAGCCAGGACACGTTGTTATCGAGGCTGAGTATTCCTCTCACAATGGCCTCAAACCAGCGATTGTTGGCGAAGCAAGCGAACTTGGGGCATGGAACGTGCGTCGTGCGATGCCTATGCAGTCATGTGGCGACTCGTTATGGCGGGTTGAATTCATGATGCCCGCTAAGCGTTTCCCTTGCCAGTTCAAACTCATCGCTATCGTAAAACGCGGTGCTGTGGAGTGGGAGTGTGGTGACAACCGCTGGCTCAGGCAAGCGCCAAATGATGATGAGGTGCTTATGCTGAATGGTTTGAAATTCAGGAGGAGTGGGTCAATCCGTTCTCAGGTGGCTACCGTGATTGATGTGGCTGCTCTGCGCAGTGAACGCGATATGGGTTGTGGTGATTTAGGTGACCTTAAAAAAATGATCCAGTGGGTAGCGGCAACTGGTCAAGATGCAGTGTCGCTCAATTCGTTAGCCGATGGCTCGGTGGTTGACGGCTGGATGCCTGTTGACACGCGCAAGCGGGTAATGGAAAACGCTATCGACCCAGTGTTTGTCAATTTGCCCGCATTGGGGACCATTGCCGATAAGAAACTCAAAGCGCAATACCAAAAAGCAGGCATGGCACTGAACGGGCTTGACAATGCCGCTTTGGAGGAAGTGCGCCGCCTGAAATTGGACTATGGCCGCACCGTCTTTGCTGACAATGGCGCTTCGGTAGTCCGTTCAGCCGCTTACCGCAAGTTTGTCGCCGAGAATGGTGAATGGTTGCGTCCTTATGTGGCTCAGGCTATCCTGCAACAGGTTAACAGTACAGCAGAGAGTGCCGGTTGGGGCATTTATTCTGCTTTCAATCCCGAACAAATCGAGAAATTCCTGAAAGCCCGCCATCGTGAAGCGGCTTTCCAGTATTATTTGCAATTCCAGTTGCGTCAGCAGCTGATGGCTGCCGCCCAATACGCTAGTTCCAAGAAGATTACACTATCTTGTGACATGGCGCCACGCAATGTCAAGGCCTTGGATCTCAGGGAGCCATGGGTTAACCAGCGCTTTCTTGAACAGCGCTTGAATCAGGGTGGAGAGATGGTGCTTGTTCCGCTCCGTGACTGGCTCATTATCGATGGTGATTACCTCGCTCGCGTGGCCAAGGCCTCGTCGTCACGTCTCCCCATCACTATTGAGGAGCTCACCGCTGCGCGTGATTTCAATACCCGCCTGACGTCAATAGTTAACCATCAGCCGCAGTCCCAGCAGTAATAGGCTAGCGAGAAATTAAGTTTTGCCAGATCATCGCGGTTAACGAAGACAAAGCCACTACCCATGTCACCCCACATGACCAATTCCTTGTTGTCAATGCTCGAGAATTGGGAATCGAGTTGGAACAGCAGGGTGTCGTGCAATTTGATGTCGCAGCGAGCGTCATCCTGTGAAAAGACGGGATAACCCAACATCTGGTGTCGGGGCCGTTTCATGCCCATGTTTTGCTCGAAATACAGGCAGTCGTCGTTGTCCAGATACTCATACCACATTTTGTCGGTATGCTCCACACCCGTAATCTCATTAACGATGTCAAAGAAGATGCTGTTGAAACGGCCATCGTTCACCGCAATCACGGTTTGTTCAACAACGGCATCGATGGCAACCTCACGCTTAACGGGAGAGAGTCTCTCTTCAACGCTGTCATGGATTGGCACATCCATCGCCCTAACATCGCTAGCTGTGATATTCATATCAATGATCTCATGATAGACGATGCGGAATCCATTGCCCTGGTCATCATAATTGCCACGGCAACCATACATCAACTCTGGATTGACGCTGATAAACCATTGTAACATCCCGTGATCGGGCAACGGGCTAGCAAGTCCTGCTTCCTGACAGTTGATTTGCATCAGCATGAGCATCTTGTTGCCATTGCTGTCAACAGGATAATCCATGTCGGATGGCCAATAGGGCAAGCCGCCGATTTTACTTCCAGTCATCTTGGGCTCACGTTCCTCGTTGAGCACCAGCCTGTAATGCTCGCAAGTCGTCCTTTGCCCGATTTCCTCTGCAATGCGTCTCGCTCTTTCGCTCACCTCTCCCATATCAGAAACCGTTAACTATTCGCTGAATAAAACCCTTCAACATTGTTGATGCACGGACAAGCGCGGGCATTAAGGATGCGGATGCGCCACTCCTTGGCGGTCTTCTCGGCGAAACGTACGATACGCTTATAACCGATGGTCGTGGTCTCCTCATCGACAATCACGGGAGCCCACTTGCCGCAGCAAGTCTTGTACTCGATGACAAATTCCTTAACGCGTTGCCCCAGCGGGATATACTCTTGGAGCATGATACGGTTGAGTGTCACCTCCTTCTTGGTCTTGATAATGATGTCGGCTGCTGTCACGCCATCGCTAGGCGCCCAATAGGTCTCCCAATTACCGTCGCCCATCTTGGATGCGTTATATGCTTTGTTCCTCGTGTTGCTGGCCGTGAATTTCGCTTTGGCAAGCAAATTATTGCCCAGTTCTTGATTGATGCGTTCCCGCCACTTGACAATAGTGGTAGAGTCGTTGGGGTGGATCAGACCCTCGCGGTTAACGGGGAAATTGAGCAGGAATGTGCTATTGTGGCCCACGCTACGGTAATACAAGTTCACAAGTTCATCAACGGTCTTGACCTTGTCGTCCTCGCTCTCGTGATAGAACCAGCCCGGCCTGATTGACGTGTCGCACTCGCTGGCACACCAGGCGTCACCGTCGGCATGACCCGACTGCAACTCCTCATATTGCGGATAGCCAGGATAGACCTCCTTGATGCGCAGGAAAGACCAGTTCGTCGGGTTAGCATAGCCTTTCTCGTTGCCCACCCAGCGGCAGCCGGGGCCGCCGTCCGAGAAGATGACTGCATTGGGCTGCAAACGGTTGACAATGCCCCATGCGCGGGGATAATTGTAATAGGTGCTGCGGTCAATCTCGCGTTTCTCGCTCGCGCCGCCATACCAGCCGTCGCCGCCATTAGCGCCGTCAAACCATACTTCAAACACGTCGCCATACTGGGTCATCAGTTCCTCCAGCTGGTTATAGTAATAGGTGACATACTCGGGCGTGCCATAGCTTGCCTGATGGCGGTCCCATGGCGAGAGATACACGCCAAACTTGATGCCATACTTCCTGCAGGCGTCAGACAACTCCCTAACCACGTCGCGCTTGAAGGGCGAGTTGGCCACACTGTAATCGGTGTATTTTGTGGGCCACAGGCAGAAGCCGTCATGGTGCTTACAGGTGAGGATCACACCTTTCATGCCGCCTTGTACTAATGTGCGCACCCACTGTTCGCAATCAAGCCTTGTGGGATTGAATGATGAGGCAGGAGCGTCACCATAGCCCCATTCCTTGTCGTTAAACGTGTTAGGACCGAAGTGGATAAACGCATAGGTCTCCATTTTTTGCCACTCCACCTGCTGTGGTGATGGCAGCGGTCCGATGGGCTCAGGAGCTGTGTTGTTATCGGCAAAAGCGATATTGCCGCCGAGCATGGTATATGCCATGACTAATGTCAGTAGATACTTCTTCATGATTTTAATTGTTATTAATGGAACTGTTTGATGTCATTATTTATCCTTTTCCTCATCGTCTTGAATCAGGCTCTTGGCGCGATAGGTCCAGTTGTAGTGTTTATAGATCTCCACAAGGTGGGGTAGGCGTGCTTTGAAGTCCTGATAGTCTTTGAGTTCGGCAGGTAACCATTGCAACTCGGCGAGAGCAGCCATGCGGGGCAGCACCTGGTAGTCGACTTGCGGCTCACAAGTGATGTATTCGGTCCACACATTAGCCTGTGCTCCCAAGATGTGGTGCCGCTTGTCGGCAGGCAGGTCAGCCGCAATGGGCTCGAAGTCATAGACCTTTTTGAGTGTATTGCAACCGCCGAAAGCCGTCGGCTCGTTCCATGTGCTGCTGGTTTGGTAGTAGTCAAAATAGAGTGGTCCCACTGGTGTCATGACGACATCATGCCCCAGTTTGGCACCCTCGGCACCGGGTTCGGCCCCTCTCCACGACATAATAGTCGCTGAGGCATCCACGTCACAGCCTAGCAGCTCGTCCCATCCGATGATGCGGCGACCGTGCTGACTCAGGTAGTTCTGAACTTCGTTAGTGAACCAACCCTGAAGCAGGGCTTCGGCGCTCTGCTTTCCCTTGGGCGTGATGCCTAAATCGCGAATGCGTTGCTGGCACAGTGGACAGGCCTCCCAACGCACGCGCGGGGACTCATCGCCGCCAATGTGGATATATTCGCCGGGGAAGAGTTGCATTACCTCGTCGAGAACATCCTTGACGAACTGTAATGTGTGGTCCTTGCCCATGCACAGGATATCGTCTGTCACGCCCCACATGCCCCACACCTCATAGGGCCCGCCGGTGCAACCAAGCTCGGGATAGGCTGCCAGCGCACCCAGCATGTGCCCTGGCATGTCAATCTCGGGGATGATAGTGATATAGCGCTCGGCTGCATATCGCACGATGTCGCGTATTTCCTCCTGGGTGTAGAAACCGCCGTAGCGGATGCCGTCATTCACGGGCGAATTGTGGCCCAACGTGGTACCGTTACGCCAACCTCCCACCTCGGCCAGTCGGGGGTATTTCTTGATTTCAACGCGCCAGCCCTGGTCATCGGTCAAATGCCAATGCAGCTTGTTCATGCCGTGCAGTGCTAGCATGTCGATGTAATGTTTAACCGTCGAGGCAGGGAAGAAATGACGCGAGCAGTCCAAGTGCATACCACGATACACAAAACGAGGGTTGGATGCTATCTGGGCTGATGGCATCAGCACCAGGTCAGTCGTTCCGACGGGTAAGGACTTGCGCAGGGTCTGAATGCCATAGAAAACGCCGGCTGGCGTTCTTCCTGCAATTTCTATCCCCTTAGCAGTCACCGTGATACAATACCCCTCATCATTCTCTACTTTAGGGTTGATCAGCAGGGTGATGTTGCCCGCGTTATCCTTGGTGTTGATCGTGGGACGGATGCTCAGATGCATACCCGTCAGTTCCTTGATATAGCCACTCAGCATCTCGGCATTGCGCTCCATATCGCGATTGGCTGTCGGATAATTGATGAGGCATTGTTCGGTAAGCCTGAAATTGGCATTTTTGATGCCGTCAATCCTCTCGGGTAGCGGCACAACCCGATAGTCAGCTGTGTTAGCTTGAGCTGAGGCGCCCATCGTGATCAGTCCTGCCACCAGAATAAGCATGTAGTGTTTCAATCTCATTTTCATATCGCTTTAATATTTATTGTATGTCGCAAAATTAATAAAAAGAACTGAAATGTGCAACTATCACAACCCTTTTGACTCGAGCAGGCTAAAAAACAAGGAGGCAACCATCATGTGGCTGCCTCCTCGATCAAAATGCGGTTCGGTTGATGCTTTACTTGGTCAGGGGTGAGTAGTCCTGGCCGTAGCGGAGCATCTGGTCGATGTAGCCCTCGGTGTAAGAAACCTTCACGTCGATCATCTTGCCGTTCTTGTCATACACAGGGGTGTAGATGGGATTGACAAAGCCCTTGTAGGGAGCGATGTTCAGTTTCTCATAACGATCGAGAACCTCCTGATGAATAGCGGGATCCACTTTCACACCATAGGTCTCCACCAAAACGCGTCCGGCCTCATAATCGCCTTCGCTCTTGATGCGCTGTACCTCGGCAAGCAATTGGCCGAACAGGCCACGCAGCTTCTCGTAGTCATTGACCTTGACATAGGTCTTACCGTTCTTGATGACGTACTCGATAACATTGTCCTTCTTGCCCTGCTGATAGCACCACTCGCTAATGAACTTGCGGTTACGCATGTGAGCCTCTTCAATGTCCTTACCTGGCACAATGCGGGTCAGCTGGGTCATTAGGCCGTTCATGATATATTTGTAGTACTCAGCCTTGTAAACCTCATTATTGGGGAAAATGCCAAGTTCAACGAGCTTAGGATCGGCCAGATAATACAGGGCGAACAAGTCGGCACGACCCTCCTCAAGTGAGGCGCCATAGGCCTTGAGGGCATCCTGGTCAACACCGGGGAGCAGCTGGCCTGAAGCGTGGCCCAAGCACTCGTGCAGGTCGGTGTGCAATGCATCGGCCAGGTCAAGGTACTTCTTCATCAGCTCTACCTCCTCGCTGCTGTAGGCAAATTCCTCATTGAAGCCTGTACCGGCAGCCACCTTATTATAAGCGTCGGTGATGTTGTCGATAGAAACCGATTTGGAGCCATGAGCGGCACGGATCCAGTTGCTGTTGGGCAGGTTGATGCCGATGGGCGTTGAGGGATAGCTGTCACCAGCCAGGATAGCGGCGGTGATTACCTTGGCGCTCACGCCTTTAACGTTTTTCTTCTTGAAACGGTTGTCAACGGGTGAGTTGCTCTCAAAGTACTGGGCATTCTCACTGATGAGCTTAGAGCGGCGTGAAGCGGCTTTGTCCTTGAAATTAACCATGCCCTCCCATGAACCGGTCATGCCCAGGGGGTCACCATAGCTCTCAATAAAGCCGTTGATAAAGTCCACATCGCTCGTGGTCTCCTCGGCCCACATGATGCTGTAGTCGTCAAAGGTCTTGAGCGAACCAGTACGGTAGAACTTAATGAGCTCGTTGATATAGGCGCGCTGGGCGTCGTTCTCGGCAACGGTAGCAGCCATTTCGAGCCAGTAAACGATTTTCTCGATGGCTTTGCTGTAAAGGCCACCCACTTTGTAGGGCTCTTCAACAACCTTGCCGTTCTTCTTCACAACCTTGCAGTTCAGACCCCACGAGATAGGGGTAAGGTCGGTGGTGTCCTTAAGATTATTGTAGAAGTCCTCAACTTCCTGCTGGGTCACGCCCTCATACATGTTGCATGCCGAGGTGAGAATTAGGTCCTCGCCGTCAGCCTGATTCACGCGCTTGGCCATGAAGGTCGGGTCAAAGATGACACGATCCAGAATCTTCTTGTCGGCAGCGCGGTCTTTAGCGCTGGGAAGAGCGTCAAACTGCTTGTTAAAGAAATCTTTGGAGAACTCAGGGATGAACTTATCCATCGAGTAGTGGTGGTGGATACCATTACCAAACCACACTTGCTTCAGATACTTCAAGAATGCCTGATAGTCCTTGTCGTTTTTATCGCCCTTATAATTGCGGTAGATGTCCTCAAGGGTTTGGCGCACCATGAGGTTGTACTTGCAATTCTGGTCAAACAGGATGTCACGGCCGTTAAGAGCGGCTTCGGTGAGGTAGTAAACCAACTGTTTCTGTTGCAGCGACAGGTCCTCGAAACCAGGCACCTGATAGCGCAGCACCTCGATGTCGGCAAAGCGGTCAACACTGTAGTTGAAATTGCTGTTTTGTGCCATTGCGGTGAATGATAGTGCCGTCATTATAACGGCAAAAAAAGTTTTCTTCATATTGGTTGTTTGTTTGAGATAATTGTCATGATTACGATTGTGGTCATTCGGCTTCAAGTCTTGTGAAGCGTTCTTCACCTAACTGGTAAACGGTATATTTACCAGGAAGGTAATGGAGACTGTCATCGGTCTGGTAGGCATAGAACCGTTTAGTCTTCTCGTCCCACTTGAACAGGTCACCGGTTTTCACATTATCATAATTTACAAACTCGTTGTTGCCGGCAAATTCGATTCCGTCAAAAAAGTGAGGCAGCAATGAGAGCCTGATTCCGTCCATCATTGACGCTGAGACATAAGACCGCTTGTTACCATTGCTGTTGACATAGGACTGGGCAATCAGGTAGGCGGTTTTACCTCCATCGTGGATTTCGATGATGGTATCGATGCTATGAGCCATCGTAAGCTCTTTTGAGATCTCGGCTTTGCGGCCAGCAAGTAGGTTGTCAAGTGGGCCCCTGTAGGCGACCAAATCCTCACCTGCCATCCATTGGATTAGGTTGGCATAGGTAGTGGTGTTCTCAGTGCTGCCTGTGGGCCAACTGTAACAACGCAGTTTGCCGTCAGCGCTGGTAGCAACCTTCAGGCCCATAGCGTCACGCATGAGTTTAAAGTCGTGAGTCATCGTTGACTTGTCTGATTGCAGCCAGTGACAGAATTCATCGAACCCTTTTACAGCATCCTCGTAATTCTCGCTTTGCATGGCTTTGAGAAACTTCTTCTCGTTGCGTTCCATTTTGGAACAAGAGGCCAGTGTAAGGGCCACCAAAGCAATAATAAATAAGGCTTTTTTCATCAATGTTGTCATTTAACGGCATTGCCATTATAGACTATGCCCTTATCATTCATGATGGTGATGTTCTCGGCACCTGCTTTAGTGTTGATGACATAAATGGTGCCATCGTCGGTCTTCATCAGGTAGCCACCATCTTTCATGACGCATTTCTTGCTCTCGGCCAGCTTCTCGGGAGTGCCGCTCTTGTCTTGACCGGCCTTCCACATGCTCACGCGGTAAGTGCCATCAGCCAGATTCTCGAGCCTCATCTGGTACTCCTTGGTGTTAAACTCGGCCACAACGTGGTCTTTACCGTCAGCTGTGGGTGCAGCCTTCTCAACATCGATTTTGGGCTTGGCTTGACCACCATTGGCGGTGTCGATTTGCTCGGTAGCAGGAGCGTTTAGTTGTTCACCTTCTTTAGCGGGCTTCTCGTTACATGCGGTCATGGCCATCAGTGCCACAGCAGCGGTAAGAATGAATAATTTCTTCATTTTGTCATTGATTTTTTATTGGTTGATGTTTAATGATTATTCGACGTAAAGCACCAGCCCTTTCAGGTACTCACCTTCAGGGTGGTAGATGTTGATGGGATGATCAGCCGGTTGGGTAAGCTGGTGCAGGATGCGCACCTTGCGACGGGTTTGGGCCGCTGCGCTGAATACCGCCAATCTGAACTGTTCCTTGTTCACCGCCTGGGAACACGAGAAAGTGAACAGGATGCTGCCGTGAGGCATCTTTTCCAGTGCCTTGGCATTTAGGCGGCGATAGCCCACCAGGGCATTGCGCAGCGCGCTCTTGTGCTTGGCAAATGCGGGCGGGTCAAGGATGATGAGGTCATAGGCATCCTTCTCCATATTGTCGAGGAACTTAAAAGCGTCCTCGGCAAACGACTGGTGCCGACCGTCCTCAGGGGCGAAGTTGAGCGCCACATTGTCGTCGGTCAAGCGTACGGCCTTGGCCGAACTGTCCACCGAATGAACCAACTTGGCACCGCCACGCAGGGCATATACCGAGAAGCCACCCGTGTAACAGAACATGTTCAGCACGCGGCGACCATGACTATAATGCTCGAGCAACCGGCGGTTCTCGCGCTGATCGACAAAGAAACCGGTTTTCTGTCCCTTGAGCCAATCGACGTGGAAGCGTAATCCGTTCTCTAGCGCCTCATCGGTCTCCATGCCGCCGATAATGTAATCGTTCACGGGATCGAGATGGGCTTTGTAGGGCAAGGTAGTCTCGCTCTTGTAGTAGACATTGCGGATGCCCGGTAATTGGGTCAATCCCTTGGCTATGATATTGCGGGCAAAATGCATCCCGGGCGAATGGGCCTGCATGACGGCTGTGGGTCCATACACATCGACCACCAGGCCTGGCAGGAAATCACCCTCGCCATGGACGAGGCGGAAGGCATTGTTGTCCTCACGCTGTAATCCCAGTGCCTGACGCATCTTGTAAGCGTCATTGAGCCGCTGGCTGTAAAACGCCTCATCAATGGCGGTGTAGTCAAAGGTGAGCATCCTCACGGCAATGCTGCCAATCTGGGAATGGCCGTTACCGATGAGCGTTCCGTCATGGGCATAAACTGTTACCAGGTCTCCCTCTTCGATAGTGTCGTCGGCTGCAGCGATGGCACCCGAAAACACCCAGGGATGAAAACGCTGGAGCGAATCTTCCTTGCCACGCTTGAGAGTTACAGACTTGTATATCATAGTTATTCTAGTTTTTCTGTACTAAAACCTAAATCCTATTTAATGATGAATCTGAAAATGTCATTACCGATAGCTAATAACATCAAGGCGATAATCAGACCCATGCCCACCATTTGGGCTACCTCCATGAACTTGAGGCTGGGTTTACGGCGGGTGATCATCTCAAACAGCAGGAACAGCACGTGGCCACCATCAAGTGCAGGAATAGGCAACAGATTCATGACGGCCAAAATGATGGAGATAAAGGCAGTGATGTTCCAGAAACCAACCCAATTCCAGGTTGAGGGGAATATGCTGCCAATGGTGCCGAAGCTGCCCACGCTCTTTGCTCCCTCAGTGGTGAAAATGAGCTTGAGTTGCTTGATGTAGCTGATCGTCTGATCCCAACCCATCTTGATGCCTCGGGGTATGGACTGGAAGAAGTTATAATGAAGCGTTTGCGTGTTATATACCGAGTACATGTCAGCCAGCAGGATACCCAGCTTGCCATCGACATCAACAGGAACATTGGGGACTACCATATTGCGGCCATCACGGTTTATTTCCAAAGCGATTGTCTGACCTTTGTGTTTTAGTAACTCAGTAGTGAACTCAGTGTAAGCAGGTGTCGATACGCCGTTAACGGCAACCATGCGGTCACCCTCCTTGAGGCCGGCAGCCTCACCGCCCTGATTCAGTAGGGTACCCTTGATAACAACGGGAACGCGCGGCATCATAAACGCGATGCCCTGCTTGGCTTCACGTTCGAGGTCGGTGATAAAGCCCTTGGGAATAGGTATCGTGACGGTATCCTTGTGATTGCGCAGTACAGTCACTTGTTTAGCAAACAGCAGGTCATTGTAGTCGGTTTGGTCAACCATGTTCTCCAGCTCATGGCCGTCGGCCATCAGGATGATATCACCGTCGGCAAATCCGGCCTTGTGTGCTGCATCACTGAAGGCCATTCCCTCGGTAATGTCGGTGAAGCGGATAACCTGCTCGCCTTGGGTATACATGATGCCCGAGTAGATGATCATCGCCAGCAGCAGGTTGAATAACACGCCGCCCAGCATGATCAACAGGCGCTTCCAGGCTGCCTTGCTGCGGAATTCCCACGGCTTGGCGGGCTGCTTCATGGCCTCGGTGTTCATCGACTCGTCAATCATGCCCGAGATGGCGCAATAACCACCTAGGGGTATCCAGCCGATGCCATATTCCGTTGCGCGCCACGAGTTCTTGTTCTCACCGCTGGTGTTGTCTTCCTCCATAGCACCCATTTCGTTACCGTGAGAGAACCACTTGAGGTACTTGCCGGGTTTCCACTTGAGTAATGAGAACTTGTAGTTGAAGAACATATAAAATTTCTCTACCCACACGCCAAACAGTCGGGCAAACGAGTAATGTCCCAATTCATGAAATACAACCAGAATGCTGAGTGCTAAAATCAGTTCAAGGGTCTTCACCCAGAAGGATTCGGTCAATAAGAATGATAAGTCCATTTAAAATGATGTCTTTTACTTTTTAGTAGTTAGATGGAACGTTGTTTGGCCAGGCGCGCAGCTATTTCGCGGGCCTCGGTGTTTGTCGCCACATAGTCCTCATAAGTGGGATGCTCGATATGTGACGCTTGCTCCATCGTTTTCTCAATAATTTTATAAATGTCGGTAAATTTAATCTTGTCTTGAAGGAAAGCGGCCACGGCTATCTCGTTAGCGGCATTCATCACACAGGGGGCGGTACCTCCCTTGCGGGCTGCAGCATAGGCCGTACCCAACAGCGGGAACTTGTCAAAGTCGGGGCGCTCCAGTGTCAGCATCGCCATATCCTCGATGGTCATTTTGCGGCAGTCACTTGCCAAGCGACCGTCAGGCAATCCAAGAGCATAACGGATGGGCAGATGCATGTCGGGTAAACCTAACTGAGCTTTGACCGACCCGTCCTTGAAAGCGACCATCGAGTGGATGATACTTTGGGGATGAACCACAATCTCGATGTCATCGGGCATGATGCCAAAGAGCCAGCGCGCCTCGATCATCTCAAAGCCCTTGTTCATCATTGTGGCCGAGTCGATGGTGATCTTAGCACCCATCGACCAGTTGGGATGCTTCAGGGCATCAGCAGCAGTGACGTTTTCCAGCTGTTCCTTAGGCATCGTGCGGAAGGGACCACCCGAGGCCGTGAGCAGCAGGCGTTCCACATCTTGCATGCGTTCACCCACCAGACACTGGTAGAACGCGCCATGCTCGCTATCGACGGGATAGAGGACACTCTTGGAGTCTTTCATCAAGCGGTCGATAAGTTCGCCGGCAACCACGAGGGTCTCCTTGTTGGCGAGAGCTATGCGCTTACGCGCTCCAATGGCAGCGATTGTCGATTCCAAGCCGCTATAGCCCACCATGGCAGTGACCACGGTATCAATTTCGGACATAGTGACGGCTTGAGCAATGGCAGCGCTACCGGTAGCCACCTCAATCCCAGTGCCCTCAAGGGCGTCGCACACATAGCCGTAATACTGCTCATCGGCAATAATCACCATGTGGGGACGCATCTGGCGTGCTTGGGCAATCAGCAGGTCGGCACTGCTGCGGGCGACGAGCAGCCAAGCCTTGAACAGGTTGGGGTACTCGCCAATGATGTCGAGCGTTTGGCGGCCGATTGATCCTGTGCTGCCAAGCACTGCGATATTTCGTTGTCGTGTCATTCTTTCCATCAAAACTGCAAAGTTACATAAATTCCTCCAATCACCAACATATTTTAATTCTATTAACATGCCTTTCTCATTATTATAAATATAATCGTCTCAATAGTTGGTGTTACTCGATCTGGTAAAGCGATGAAAAAAGCATCATAAATTCATTATACTCAATTCCCAGCATGACTCATCTTCATTTCTTTTAACAAAAAATTTAATAAAAAATATTTACTCGCATTCGAGAAAACTCTATTGTCCAACATTCTAAATAGTTACATATGTCACATGACTACTATTTTGGGTTATGTGGTCAAATTGTTAATTATTTTTTTGAAAAAAAGTCATTTTTTTTATATTTGTTTCAAGAAAAAGTCTTATTTTTGCACATCATAACTGATTTGACCCTGGGTTTCGATTCTTTATCGGATCACCAAACCCCTAAATTGATAGAATTTGTTGTTATTCCAATTTATATTAACTTTTTAATTAAATTATTATTTATGAAGAAATTATTAGTTTTACTTTTAGGTTTGACTGTTGCAGTTTCTGCTTCAGCGGGCATTGATCAAGCCCGGAAAGTATCCAAGATGCCTAAGGCACAACCCAAAACTGGTTTTGTGCAGAATGTAAAGTTCACTCAGGCAACTTCTACCGTAAAGCCCATGACGTTCAAGGCACCCGCCAAGGTGGACATCCCCGATGGCTATTGCGCAATTACCCTTGAAGCCCATCAAGTATGGAACACGAATCCAGAGAATCCCGATTACAGCGGCTACCAGATGCTGCTCGATGCCGATGCTACCGCTTATGGCACTGAGTTTACAGCTCCTGGTGGATCAGGTACTTTCACTGGAGATTATGCTAATTTCGAGTACAAGATTCCCGAGAATGCTGATGGTAATGTGGATACCCAGAACATGGTCTATGACGGCAGTGTTACGATTGTGATTCCTGCTGGCACCTATGACTATGTAATGGTTAACCCCACTCCTGGTGACAGGCTTTGGATCGCTTCTCAAAATGGTAATATGGGTGGCCGTGGTGATGATGTTACATTCGTAGCCGGCAGGTCATACTTGTTCGTAATTACTCTGGGCGATAATGGTAATGACTGCACTACCCTTTACGAGACCACCGTTCCCGAGAACTTGACGGTACAACCCGGTAACACCTATGCCAATGTTGATTGGGAGGATACCGACGATGCTCTCTGGACCCTGCGCTGGAGGCCCTGGACCGAGGGTGGTGATGGCATTCTGTGGGACTTCCCCACTAGTGACCTGAGCTGGTTGAACGAATGGTACACTGTAAATGCTGATACTGACACCTTGAATTGGGAGCCGACATACTTAGACTCAGAACATACCAATATTGTTTGGTACTCTGAGTCATGGAGCAGTGCAAATGGTGCATCAGATCCTGACAACTGGCTGATTTCGCCTGAAACAGCTCTTCAAGGTACCCTCTCATTCCTTTTGGGTGGTGTGACTTCATATCCCGATCACATCGGTGTATATGCTTTAATCGGTTGGGATCCTGAGACTGGTTATGCTCCTGCTGAGTCAGACTTGATCTTAATCGGTGAGTATGATTGCTCATCAGATGCAAATGAAGCCACTTTCACTGCTGATCTGAGTCAATTCAATGGCCAGGTAGGTCGCCTTGTCTTCCGTCACTTTAATAGCTACAACAACTATTATGTGTATCTGGATAACGTACAGATTACTGGACCGGCCGCTCCTTGGAACTATGAATATGACCTCACCGATACCTTCTTCAAGATTGAGGGTCTG